>JANQPR010000154.1 GCA_028285385.1 Phycisphaera sp. | reverse complement strand
CCCCCGAGCGTGAACGGAAGTTGTCACAGCTGCTCAACAACCTGCTGCGCGATGCGCACGCGCCGGTGTCGACCGTATTGATCCACACCGACAACGACCCGGCCGAGATCGGTCGGCTGCTCGATGTCGGCGTATGGACGCTGCTGACCGGCGCCGACGAGACCGCGCTGCATGCCGGTGCCGAGTCGCTACGCAAACTGGCCGATGCACACCCCGAAGCGCCGGCCGCGTCGGTGGGCGTGTTCGTGCTGGGCAGCCCGGAAGACAAGGCCACCTTCGCCGCCGACGCGTTGATCGACCGGAGTCTTGAGTGCTTCGATGCGCCGCTCGACGCGCTCGGGCACCTGCAGAAGATGCGGCCCGCGGCGTGCCGGACGCTCGGCCACTTCCCGGGCCTGGACGCGCAGTGGGACGACCTGTTCGACACGCTCGAACGGCTGCCCATCGTGGAAGAAACGGACGCGCCGTCGACGGAGGCATTCACCGAGCCGGAACCGACGGTGGTGGCGATACCGCCTTCGGCGTCGGGTTCTGTCGTGCGCGACGTGTCCGCGCAAGCCGAAGCGCCGCCCGTGGATTCCGAGGTGCTGAACGTTGCGGGAGAAGAGACACCCGTTCCTTCGTCGTTCGCCGAACCCGCCCGGCCGACGGAGGAAGAGCTCGTTGCGCTGCTCGACCGGCAGCACCTCGAGAGCGACGCGGAATCGACCGACGCATCGAACTCGCCGGGCGAAGCGGTTGATCGGGTGCCTTCGGATGCGTCGCGACGCATCGCGGCGATGGGTGAGTTTGACGAAGCGCAAGAGACCACGGACTACACGGTTGACGAATCACCGCGTTACTCGGATCAACACCAGGTTGAGACGGCCGCCGACCTCCCAACGCTTCTCACCGCCGCACGTCCGCTCCTCGCGCTGCGCCCGCTCCAGGCCCGGTGCCCGGACCACCCCGCGATCGACCTCGCGCTCGACGCCGACGGCCAGTTGCACCTGCTGCACCGCATGGCCGACGGCGACGCGGCGCGGGCGTCGCTGCTGGCGTTGCGCGACACGCGCCGCTGGGCGGTGCGCCACCGTGAACTGCTCGCCCTCGCCGCCGCGACGGTGACCGGGCCGGGCGATGCGCCCTTGTCCGACACCGAACCGGCGACGCACCTGTTCACGGACCGCCCGGACCAGGCCGTGCCGCTGGCGGCGTCGGTCGACCCGACCGTCCGGCTGCACCTGCTTCAGCACCTCGACTTGGCGGCGGGTCCGTCCTGGCTGGCAACGCCGCTGCAGGCGTGAGAGCCATAGGCGTTTAGAATCGCTTGATGCGTTTCCACCTGGTCGGCCCTCATTCCCGCGGATGGTCCGAGGACCGAGTCGGCCGGAACTTCAACGGGCCTTCGCTGGTCCGCCGGCCGGATTGGCTGCGCGACGCTCCCGGCGAGTACCTGCTCTTCTTCGCGCACCACCAGGGGCGGTCGATCCGGCTGGCCTTCGCCGACGAAGTGACCGGGCCCTACCGCATCCACCCGCCCGGGGTGCTGCCGTTGGAGCAGACCCCGTTTTCCGACCACATCGCCTCGCCCGATGTGCACATCGACCACGACCGGCAACAACTCGTCATGTACTTCCATGGGGCCGGGTACCCGGACATCCCGCCGGCATGGGAACAGGCGACTTGTCTAGCGACATCGAACGACGGGCTGCGCTGGGTCGCGGAGCCGACAATGCTCTGCCCGTCCTATCTCCGGGCGTTCCACTTTCGTCAGCAGCGGTACGGTGTCGCCATGCCCGGGGTGTTCTACCGGATGACCGACGGGTGGGGCGGGCTTGAGCCAAGCTCGCGCCGCATTGCCGGCCCGCTGTGCGGCGTGGACGACGCCGAGGTGCACCTCCACCGCAAAGCACGCCACTTCGCAACGCGGGTCGTCGGCGAGCGGCTCGAGCTGTATTTCAGCCGAGTGGGCGACGCCCCCGAATGCATCCTCCGCAGCGACGTGGAGTTGCCCGCTCGATGGCACGAATGGACGCCCGGCCCGACGCGGACCGTTCTCAAGCCCGTGCACGACTGGGAAGGGGCCCGTCTGCCGGTCGAACCCTCACGGGGCGGGGCGGTCCACCGCCCAGTGCATCAGCTGCGTGACCCCGCGATCTTTGAGGACGAAGGCCGGGTTTTCCTGCTCTATAGTGCGGCCGGCGAGTCGGGCATCGGCATGGTCAAGCTGCCATAACGGCAGTTCAAGAGAGGTGATGATTCACCCAAAACCCTTGATTCACAACAGTTTGCGGCCGTTTCTGGGGGTACCCTGTGGCAAGCCCTTTGCAGCGGCTTTCCGGAGACCCGCATGGCCGTTCAGTTCGAGGACTACTACCAGACGCTCGGGGTGAAGCGCGACGCCAGCGCCGACGAGATCAAGCGCGCCTACCGCCAGTTGGCCCGGAAGCTCCACCCCGACACCAACAAGGACGACCCCGACGCCGCCGCCAAGTTCAGCAAGGTCGGCGAGGCGTACGAGGTGCTGTCCGACCCCGAGAAACGCCAGAAATACGACCAGTTCGGCCAGCACTGGAAGCACGGGCAATCGATCAACCCCGACGACCTCAATGGGGTGTTCGGCGGCGGTTTCGGGCGCGGCGGAACCCGTCACGGCTTCCGGGGGTTTGGCGGCGACGCCAAAGGGCCGCACGGGTTCCACTTCGAGTCGTCCGGCAGTGAGGGTTTCAGCGACTTCTTCGAGGCGCTCTTCGGTCAGATGCGCGAGGCTCACGCGCAGGATGCGGGCCACGGCTTCGACCCGCGCGCCGGGCAAACGTCCGCGCCGCGGATGCAGGAAACCGCCCACGACCTGACCGTCACGCTCCACGAGGCGCTGCACGGCGGAACCCGATCGCTCTCGCTGCAAACACCCGACGGCACGAGCCACCTCGACGTCAAGATCCCCGCCGGTGTGCGCGACGGCAGCAAGATCCGGCTCAAGGAGCACGGCGTCGTCCTGCGCATCGCCGTCGCGCCCCACCCGGATTTCACCGTCGCCGGCAGCAGCCTGCTGACTGACGTGTGTGTCGACCCCGCGACCGCGGCGCTGGGCGGAAAATCCGATGTGAACACCCCCGACGGCAAGGCCACGCTCACCATCCCCCCCGGCACCAACTCCGGCGCGAAGCTCCGCCTCAAGGCCCAGGGCCTGCCAACCAAACCCAATGGGACCGACCGCGGCGACCTGATCGCGCGGGTGATGATCACGGTGCCCAAAGAACTCACCGACAGGCAACACGCCGCGTACGAAGCGTTGCGCGAGGCAGACAATCCCGACGCGAGCCAGACCGAATGAAACCAACCGCGCCGCCGAAGCGCAGGCGCCCCCAACGAAAGAACCACCGATGGACTTCAACAAGCTCACCGAGAAATCCCGACAAGCGCTGCAAGAGGCGCAGTCGCTCGCCGTACAGCACGGCCACCAGGCCATCGACACCGAGCACCTGCTGCTCGCGCTGATCGACCAGCCGGACGGCCTGATCCCCCGCCTGCTCGCGAAGCTCGAACGCCCGGCCGACGTCGTCGCCGCCGAGTTGCGCCGCGCGCTGGAGCAGAAGCCCAAGGTCACCGGTCCGGGCTCGAACCCGCAGCAGGTCGGCGTGACGCAGGCGCTCAACCAGGTGCTCGTCAACGCCGAGCAGCAGGCCCGACAACTCAACGACGACTACGTCAGCGTCGAGCACTTGGTTCTTGCGATGCTGCACGAGAAGAGCGCGGCCGGCGAGGTGTTGGCTGGGCTGGGTGTGACGCGCGACGTGTTCCTCGACGCGCTCACCGCCGTGCGCGGCCACCAGCGCGTGACCAGCGACACCCCCGAAGCGACGTACGAAGCCCTGTCGAAGTACGGCGTGGATCTCGTCGATGCTGCGCGGAACGGCAAGCTCGAGCCCGTGATCGGCCGGGACGACGAGATCCGCCGGACGGTCCGCATCCTCTCGCGCAAGACCAAGAACAACCCGGTGCTGATCGGCGAGCCGGGCGTCGGCAAGACCGCGATCGTCGAGGGCCTCGCACAGCGCATCGTGCGCGGCGACGTCCCGGACGACTTGAAAGACAAGACGATCTTCGCGTTGGACATGGGCGCGCTGATCGCCGGGGCGAAGTTCCGCGGCGAGTTCGAGGAACGCCTCAAGGCCGTCCTGAACGAGGTGAAGCAGGCCGATGGGCGGATCCTGTTGTTCATCGACGAGCTGCACACCATCGTCGGGGCCGGCAAGACCGAGGGCGCGATGGACGCGGGCAACCTGCTCAAGCCGATGCTCGCGCGGGGCGAGCTGCACTGCATCGGCGCGACCACGCTCAACGAGTACCGCCAGCACATCGAGAAGGACGCCGCGCTCGAGCGCCGGTTCCAGCCCGTGTTGGTCGACCAGCCAACGGTGGAAGACACGATCAGCATCCTGCGCGGGTTGCGCGAGCGCTTCGAGGTTTATCACGGCGTCCGCATCACGGACAACGCCTTGGTCAACGCGGCGGTGCTGAGCCATCGGTACATCTCGGACCGGTTCCTGCCGGACAAGGCGATCGACCTGGTCGACGAGGCGTGCGCGATGATCAAGACCGAGATGAACTCGATGCCCGCGGAGCTGGACGACCTCACACGGCGCGTGATGCAGCTCGAGATCGAGGAGGCGGCGCTCAAGAAAGAAGGCGACGAGCAGAGCAAGCAGCGGCTGGAAGAGCTGCAGAAGGAACTGGCCGACCTGCGCGAGCGGGCGACGGCGATGCGCGCCCAGTGGGAGCACGAGCGCGGCGACGTGACGAAGGTCCGCGACGTGCGGGAGCAGATCGAGCAGACGAAGCTGCAGATCGAGCAGGCGGAGAACGCGTACGACCTGCAACGCGCCGCGGAGTTGAAGTACGGCACGCTGCCGGAGTTGGAGAAGCAGCTCGCGGCGGCGGAGGCGACGCATACCGACGGTGGGACGCCCGTCGACGAGGGGGACGCCCGTCCCGGGGAGACCAAGCTCTTCCGCGACACGGTGACCGACGACGAGGTCGCCGAGATCGTCGCGCGGTGGACCGGCATCCCGGTGTCGCGCTTGGTCGAGGGCGAGCGCGAGAAGCTGCTCAAGCTCGACGAAGTGTTGCACCAGCGCGTGATCGGGCAACACGAAGCGGTACAACTGGTCGCCGACGCGATCATCCGCGCCCGAGCGGGCATCAAAGACCCGAAGCGCCCGATCGGTTCGTTCATCTTCCTGGGGCCGACCGGCGTTGGGAAGACCGAGCTCTCCAAGGCGTTGGCCGAGGCGCTGTTCGACAGCGAGGACAACCTCGTCCGTATCGACATGTCCGAGTACATGGAGAAGCACGCGGTGTCGCGCCTGATCGGGGCGCCGCCCGGTTACGTCGGTTACGAAGAAGGCGGTCAGCTCACCGAGGCGGTGCACCGCAAGCCGTACAGCGTGCTGCTGTTCGACGAGGTCGAGAAGGCGCACCCGGACGTGTTCAACGTGCTGCTGCAGATCCTCGACGACGGCCGGGTAACGGACGCGCAGGGGCGGACCGTCGACTTCAAGAACACCGTGATCATCATGACGTCGAATCTGGGCAGCCGGCACCTGCTGGACGACGCGGTGCTGGGCGGCGGCGAGATCAGCGACACGAACCGCAACGCGGTGCTGGCCGACCTGCGGGCCCACTTCCGGCCGGAGTTCCTGAACCGCGTGGACGACATCGTGCTGTTCAAGCCGTTGACCCTGCCCGAGATCGAGCGCATCGTTCGGCTGCTGGTCACGGACCTCGAAGCAAGGCTGGCCGACCGGCGGATCACGTTGGAGCTGTCGGACGACGCGGTCGGGCACATCGCCGCGGCGGGGCACGACCCGGTGTACGGAGCCCGGCCGCTGAAGCGGTACCTCCAGCACGAGTTGGAGACCCGGATCGGCCGGGAGTTGATCGCCGGGACGGTTGCCGAGGGGGCCCGGCTGCGGGTGGGGTACGACGAGGACCGGGGCTTGACCGTCGAGGCCGTCGCCGCCGAGCCGGTGGGCTGAGGGGGTGGGCGGAGCGTGTGGGGGTTCGCCTGACATCCGGGTCCGGCTGAAACCATTTTTCGACGCCCGCTTGTGAGAATCCGGCAAATCCGCCCGGTCCGGCCTCGACAACGCGGCCGAATCGGGTTACTTTCATGGCAGCGGGGCAAGGTCGGCTTGCGCAATAACGCAGGGCCAGCCAAGCCCGCTTCTACCCCGTGCCTGTAGACCCCATTTGGAGAAGGAAGATGACGACCAAGTTCTTGCTCGCCGGCCTGGCCGCCGCGTCCGTCGCCGGCGCTGCCTCGGCCAACCTGCTCAATGAGTTCGCGCCCAACCCCGCCGGCGGCGACCCGCCGACTCAGGACGTCGAACTCTCTGGCACCCCGCTCGCCGCGTTTGACCTCTGGATTCTCTCGATCGAGAACGACGGCTTCAACGGACTCGTTGACCGCGCCAGCAACGTCACCGGCAGCTACGACGCCAACGGCCTCGCCGTTGTCACCATCTCCGACCTCGAGAACCCCTCGAACACGGTGATCCTGACCGACACCTTCACCGGCACCGTCGGCGTCACCGACATCGACCCGGCCGACAACGGCGTGTTCGACCTCTCCTCCATCGGCACGATCTTTGACGCCCTCGGCGTGTCCGACGCGGCCGGTGACGACGCTTCCCTCTACGGCACCGCGCTCGGCGGCGACGACCTGCTCTTCAACGGCCAGTTCGAGCCGCTGCTGGCCTTCCGTGACAGCGTGACCGGCGACTGGTACCAGACCGTCACCGTTAACTTCGGTCAGCCCGACGAGCGCATCGGCGCCTTCGCCGCCGACGGCGGCCCCGAGATCGACCCGGCCGTCTTCACGCCCGACGCCTCGACCGACACGTTCGGCAGGGTCAACCCGTTCATCCCCGAGCCGGCGTCGGCCGCGCTGCTGGGGGTGGGTGCCTTGGCGATGCTCCGCCGCAGGTCGGCCTGAGGCCGCCGCGACAGCCTGAACCTCATCGCACCCCGCGGCCACGCCGCGGGGTGTTTTTTTGTGGGGCCCCGCCGCACGGCGGGAAACCCGGCCTTGACACGGGTCTGTGGGTCGAGATCATGGGCCCGTCCGGGAGACCGCCCGAGGAGTTCGTCGTATGCCGCGTCTGTTTCTCACCGCTCTGTGTGTATTGGTGAGTGGCATGACCGCGCTCCCCCTCGGCGCGGCAACGCTCGTTGAATACGAGACCGTCTCCACGGCTGGAAGCATCGCGTCGTTCAACACGGCTCCCGGCGTCTCCGACCTCACGCTGGGCCGTGGTTCAGGATTGGTGCCGCAGCCCAGCACCAGCCCCGACGTCTACCGATCGCTGTTCGGTTCGGTCCTCGGCACGAAGGCGGCGGCGGTGGCGGCTGAGAACTACTACACGTTTGGGTTCGGCTCCGCGACCACGCCGGTCCTTCTGGAGACGTTGTCGCTCACGTTCGGCCGGAACGCGTTCGGGCCGCAGGCGTTTGGCCTGGACCTGGTTCTCAACGGTGTCCTGTTCGAGGACGTCATCCCGCAGAACCAGTTAACGGTCATTGGCCTAACGACCGAGAGCAGCGCTTCGGTCGACTTCTCGACCTTAACCGGCGTCAACGCGGCGATCGCCACCACGCCCGCATCGTCCGCGGAGTTCCGCCTGATCGCGTGGGGCGGCACCAACGCCAACGCGGAGATGTGGGTCCCGGAGTCCGCCGGCGGCGGGTCCGACATCGTCCTCACGGGCACGGCCATCCCCGAGCCGGCGGTCGCGGTGTTGGCCGGGCTGGGCGGGGCGGTGTTGCTGGGGCGGCGTGTCAGAACCGCGTGAAGACCCGTCGATTCGCCGATGGGGCTTTTTTCTCGCTCCACTTCCGGGTAGGCTTCGGCAGTCGAAGACGCCTGCTGCGACCGACTCGATACTGTGGGAGTAAGACGAGATGAAGCAGTTGTTCTGGCTAGTGTCGGTTGCCTTGGGCTTTGTGGTTGCGCCGTCTGGCTGGGGCGCGATTTTCGACCTGCGTGGAACCGATGCCCTCGCGGCTCTCGACAACGAATCCACCGGGGTCTTGACTGTCGACGGCGTCACGGCCACGTTCAACGCGATCGTCGAGAGTTCTTCGGGCAACATGAACCAGACCGGGTCGGGCTTCGGGATCAACGCGGCGCTGCCGGGCGACGAGACCGCGCTGCTGGACGGCGACGCCGGGCTCGAGTCGATCAGCGTGTCGTTCTCGGTGCCCGTGCAACTGGTAGCGGTCACGGTGTCTTCCTTCGGCGGCGACGACCGGGGGGCGTTGATGTCAACGGCCGGTAGCGATCTCATCGCCTCGACCGGGACGACGGTGCCGAGCTTCGGTGCGTCGTTCATCTCGTCGTTCTCGCTTGGTTTTGTGGCGAACCCGAGCAACAGCACGCTCGGCAATGGCTTCAGCTTCGATTCGTTCGAGGTGCAGGCCATCCCCGAACCCGGGGTGGCGACGCTCGGCGGGATGGGTGCCTTGGCGCTGCTGCGACGGTGGCGGGTCGACGTCTAGTCGCCTGCCGGTTTGAGACTGAACCTCACCTCGAAGACGACGAACCTCGCAGAAGTCGCGGGGCTTTTCCTTTGCTGCCCTCATGCCGACGGCCAGGCATCGACAATGCCCGCTGCGCCGAGCAGCAAGCTGATCACGCCGTTGACCGTGAAGAACGCGAGGTTGAGGCGGTTCGTGGACGAGTTCCACACGAGCGCGTGCTCGAGGGCGAGCAGCGCGACGACCAGCGCGACGGCGACCCACGTGAGCATGTGCAGCGACGGGCTGGTGGCGACGCAGGCGACGAGGAAGCCGGCGGCGAGCGCGTGCAGCGACCGGCTGACCCAGAGTGCCCCGTTCGGGCCGAGCCGAGCGGGCATCGAGTGGAGGCCGGCGGCGCGGTCGAAGTCCGTGTCGGCCAAGGCGTAGATCACGTCGAACCCCGCGACCCAGCCGGCGACGAAGCCGGCGAGCAGCCACGCGGTCGGCTCGGCGAGGAAGCCCGGCTCGATCGCGACCGCCGCCGCCAACGGGCTGCTCGCCAGCGCGACGCCGAGCACGACGTGGCAGAGCGCGGTGATGCGTTTGGTGAAGCTGTACCCCGCGACCAGGGCGAGCACGGCCGGCGAGAGGATCACCGGCCAGGCGTTGCCCGCGAACCACCAGAACCCCGCGGCGCCGGCGACGAACAAGAGCGCGGTGGCAATAATCGTCGTTGCCGCGGTGCGGCGCGAGAGCTGGCCGGCGGGGATCGCGCGGCGCGCGGTGCGCGGGTTCGCCGCGTCGATGCGGGCGTCGGCCAGACGGTTCACGGTCATCGCGAACGTCCGGGCCAGCAACATGCACGCAAGGATCAACCCGAGTTCGAGAAGCGTCGGCAGGCGCTGCGCCCACGCGGCGGCGAGCACCATCGCCAAGAGCGCGAACGGCAGCGCGAACACCGTGTGCGCGAGCTTGATGTCCCGGCCCAGTTGGAGGAGTTGCTGCGCGACGCGCGGCGGCGGCACCGCGGCCTTACGCTGACCCGCAATCACACTCGACGGAGGGTCGAGGGGCGAGGGTTGTGGGTCGAGGGTTGAGCTCATCTGACCGTTTGCATGACGCGGGAATCACTGCGCCTCGCGCACGAGTCGCATGTGCCCCGGCCAGCGGATGCTCAGATCGTGCGCCACGTCGAGGTGATCCAGCACCCGGCCGACAACGAAGTCCACGAGGTCTTCCACCGACCTAGGCAGCATGTAGAACCCCGGGTTGGCGGGCAGGATCAGCGCGCCGGCTTCCTCGGCGGCGAGCAGGTTCTTCAGATCGACCCGCGACAACGGCGTCTCGCGGTGCACGAGCACCAGCTTGCGGCGTTCTTTCAGCGTGACGTGCGCGGCGCGGTGCATCAGGTGTTGGGCCTGCCCGGTAGCGACCGCTGAGAGCGTGTTGCTGGAGCAGGGCACCACGACCATGCCGTCGTGCCGGAACGAGCCGGACGCGATCGTGGCGCCGACGTCCTTGTGGTGGTGCAGGATCAGGCTCGCGGGCGCGTCGGTCCCGGGTTCACGCCCGGCGAGCGCGGCGAGGTCGAGCCCTTCCATGCCCAGCTCATCGCGGAGCAGCCTTTGGCCCAGTGGCGAGACGACCAAGTGCGTCTCGACCCCCGCGGCGACGAGCAACTGCACCGCCCGCGCCGCGTAGAGCGCACCCGAAGCACCGGAGATGCCGACGACGATGCGCTGGGGGTTGGATGGGCCGGGCATGGTTGGATCGTAGGCGGGGCGGGGGCAGGGGTTAAAATTCTCGCTCGGGGTGCGTCTTACCGGCGGTAACCGGACCGACACAACGGGAGGCTCCTCATGAAGTATCGAACCCTGGCCGGCCTGGCTTTGGTGAGTTGTGTCGCGACCGCGATGGCGGCGGCAGACGAGCCGGGCCCGGAGACGCTCACGGTGCGCGCGGTCGACGCCGAGGGGCGGCCGGTCGCGGGTGCGGTCGTCACGACGTTTGTGGACTGGTCGGACCCGCCGGTCTACAAGCCGTTGGACGGTGACGAGACGCTGCGCACCGACGCGGACGGCCGGGCGTCGGTCTCGGCCGAGGCCCTGTTTCGCTACGGGCAGAGCGCCGTGCCGCTGGTGGTCTGGGATGAGGCCGGTCGGCGGATGGCGATGGCCGAGCTAACCTCGGACGCGGCGACGGGGCACCGCGACGTCACGCTCGAGCCCGCCTGCCGGGTGACCGGACACATCACCAGCGAGGCGCTCGAGGAACTCGGCAAACCGATCACCTGGACGAACACCTACGCGTACCTGGACAAGTTGCGGCCGATGTCAGCCGACTCGAACGACGGCCACGTCGAGATGTTCCTCCCGCCGGGGCGGTACCGGCTGGTGTCGTACGGCACCAACATCTACGGCAAGACGACCCAACTGGACATCGCGCCCGGCGAGCCGACCCAGCACTTCGACCTCGACCTGCCCGCGCACCGGCTGATGTACCTCTACGGCCAACCCGCGCCCGAGTTGCGGCAGATCAAGGGCTGGAAGAACGGCGGGACCGTGACGCTCGAAGAGCTGCGCGGCAAGGTCGTGCTGCTCGACTTCTGGGGCTACTGGTGCGGACCGTGCGTCGCCGGGATGCCGACGCTGATGGAGTGGCACGAGAAGTACGCCGACGACGGGCTGGTGATCATCGCCGTGCACGACGACTCGGTCGAGTCAATCGAAGTGATGGATGAGAAGCTCGCGCGGGCCCGGGAGAAGCACTGGGCGGGTCGGGATTTGCCGTTCCTCGTCGCGCTCGACGGCGGCGGGCAGACCGAGGTCCCGGGCATCGACGGCCGAACCGGACGCGGCGCGACCACGGCGTTCTACGGCATCGACGCGTGGCCGACGACGCTGCTCGTCGACCGCGACGGCGTGCTGGTCGAGGAGTTCCACCCCGGCGGCGGAGACGCCGAGGCGAAGCTGCGGCGGCACCTCGGCGTCGGCGAAGACGCGGTCCGAACGACGGCGTGGCGAGAGGCGTTCGACGTCGTGTACCGTCTGGACGAGGGCGAGATTCTCAAGCGTGTCGCGTCGCCGTTCATCCCGGAGCGCCGCCTGTACTACCGCATCGAGCACGCCGACCAGGCGCGACACATCGCCGAGCCGCCGGACCGGTTTGTGTTCCATGCGCAGCCGGATGGCTCGGTCGAGAAGGGCGGGATGAGCTTCGGCGGGGCAGACACGCTGCGGCACGTGCTCGGCTGGCTGGGGCTCAAGCGGTACGAGATCGACGGCGACGCGGTGCTGCTGGATGCGCCGGTGCTGCCGGGCGACTGGGTGATCCGCAACGACGCGCCGACCGAGCAAAAGCTCGACGCGATGGCGTCGATCGCCGCCGAGGCGGGGTTGGCCGTGGCGTTCGAGCGGCGGCACGTCGAGCGGGACGTCGTGCTCGCGTCGGGAGAGCTGCGCCCGGAGCGCGACCGCGTGCAGGTGTCGGCGATCGAACCGGAGAACGACGACGAGTCCGGCGGCGGCAGCGGCGAGGGCGACGAGTTCCTTGCGGCGCTCGGCTCACGTCTGGGCGTGCGGATTGACGCGACCGCGGTTGCCGGCCTAGACCAAAAGCTGTCGTGGAGTTGGTACCGATCGAGCCGGCTGCAGGCGATCCCCGAGGGCGACCGCCCGGCCGTGATCGGCGCGGTGTTAGACCGGGTCGCCGAGCAGACGGGGTTGCGTCTCGAGACGGCCCGCCGCCGCGTGCCGATCTGGCACGCCGTGCCCGCGGAGCAGGTCAACTGACCCCGGGGCGCGACGGTTACTGAAAAAAGCCGAGTGTTCTACAGACTATGGCGACCAGTCTCTGTAGCCAGCTGGTGATTTTGCAGAAACAATCTGAAGCCAATTTTCGCTGTCGATCTGAACTCCGCGGACTGCTGAAAGACTCTTGCCGCCGTGCGACATGAAATCGGCGGCGCTTGCGAAACACATCCTCACTTACCAAAGAACGCTGTCGCATTCTCGACCGGTGAATGCGATCTTGACAAGCTTCATCAGCTTGGCTCGTTAGCGCGATCTCATCGGGTAATGCTGTGATCGAGTTATGGCTGCAGGACGGATTGATCCGACCGCCGACAATATTGAACAGATCGTCGCTAGGAGACCCACTCAAGCCTCATTCGCGTGCGGCGATGCCTGAACCCGATCGAACGCCCAGTACAACAGCCCGAACAGCCAGAGCACCATCGGGCCGAACCAGACGGAGAAGAGTAACGACCGGTCGGCGACGAGACTGCTCAGCGTGATACACGTGGTCCAGCCCAGCACGTTCCCGAAGCCCGCGGCCATCGCGAACCGGCTGCGACTCCCCCGCAGCAAGAGCGCGGTCTGCGCGAAGAACGTTGGCCAGACGGCGGAGAAGATCCCGCCCAGCAGGAACACGCTGGGGAGGTAAACGAACGGTGAACTCACCAGCGTGGCGGGCAGCACCGCGAGGCCACAGGCCATGCACGCACCGACGACGACGCCAGGCCGGGCGGTGCTGCCGAACCACGTGGTCACCCACCTGCCTGCCACCAACCCGAACAGATGAACCGAGAGCACGAAGCTGGCCTTTGAAGCCGAAAGGCCTCGGGTCTCCTGGAAGAACAGAGGCGCGAGCGTGGCGAACGCCATCTCGCCGCCGGCGATCAGCGCGAGCCCGGCCACTCCCCACCACAGCCGGGGCTCGCCCCAGCCCGATGCCAAGGGGTGTCCGGACGCGGGCTCGGCGTGGTCGAACGCGTCGCCTGCCCGGCGCACGCAGAGGAACGCCGCCATCATGGCCAAGCACATCACGCCCACGGCAACAAAGCTCGCCCGCCAGGAAAGCACCGCCAGGCAGGCCGCGGCGACCACCGGCCCCGCCACTTTTCCGGCGCCGTTCACCGCGTGCAACAGGTTCACGCCACGCTGGGGGTTGTCCGCCCACACCGCGATCGCCACTTTGTTCGTCACGGACGTGATTGTGGCGCCGCCGCTGATCAAAGCCCAGCCCGCCGCCAGCGTGACGACACCGCCCGCCGCCGACACCAGCAAGAAACCCACGATCTGGATCGCGGTGGCGAGCGACAGCAGCGTGAACGACCCGAGCCGGCAGAGCCGATCCGTCAGACACAGCACCAACGCGGACGAGAGCAGTTGCGACACCGCCACGCCAACGCCAAACGTTGTGTGGCTCAGCCCGAACGCTTCTTCAATCCGGGGGCGGTTCGGCCCGACCAGCCCGGCACCGATCAGGCCCGCGAGGAACATGTTGCCGAGAACCGTCCCGCGCACCGAAGCGTCCCAGGTGGAGCGACCGCTCATGCTGCCCCCGTTCGGTACTCGTTGACGCGGAGCTTGGGAAGAGGACACATGCCGAATGCCAGGCTCCCGGCGCGGCGGCCGCACGGATCAGCCACGCTTGTTCGTTAATCGAGGGAGCCGGCTCAGGCGTTCGGCGATCGCTTCGATCCGGGTCTCGTAAAAGTGCGCCAAGCCGATCTCGATACGGCCGTCGAACGGGGCCAGCCAACGCGGTTCAAGGTGACCCGGGCCGAAGAAGACCCCGAGGATCGCCCCGGAGGTGGCGCCGTAGCTGTCCGTGTCGTTGCCCTGCATCACTTGCAGGCAGACCCCGTGGCCGACGGATTCGGCGAACCTCGCGGTGTTGATGAGGGTGGCGGACTCCTGCAAGACGCGGCAGTGCCCAAAGTTCCCGAACGCGCGGTGGATGTCTTCGTAGGCCGTGAGCCAATCCGGGGCCCGCTCGACGATGCCGAGCGCCTGCGCCATGGCTTTGCCGAAGCGGGAGCGTTGCGGTGTGTAGCGGTTGGCCTGGCGGAAGAGCTCGACGGGGTCGTCGATGACATAGGCGAGTGCGATAGCCGCCGCGGTCCAGGCCGTGGCGTAGGCGCCCGTGCCGAAGTGGTTGAGCGTGGCGTCGCGGTAGGCCAGTTCTGCCGCCAGCGCAGGACTGCCCGGGCAAGCGTAGCCGTAGGCGTCGGCCCGGATCTGGGCGCCGCACCACAGGTCTCCGTAGACGAGCAAGTCGTGCAAGGGGTGGTGCTCGTCCGTCGGGCGGCAGGCCGCCGCAACCGACCACGTTGCCAGCCCACGCCGCTCTGGGCCCCAGGTCGTGCAGGTCGGCAGGTTGAGTTCCCACAATCGGCGCAGCTGCGCGTGCGTGAAGTCGGGCCCGAACTCTTCCAGCACCAGCATCCCGAGCACGGTGTAGTTCTGGTCGTCGTCGACCCAGGCCGGGCCGCTCTGCCCGCGTGTCCATCCGGTTTGGTGACGCCGGCCGAGGTTCTCCAACGCTTCGGCCGTGACGTAGTCGTCGAGCGGCCACTGTCCCAGCGGCGCCATCGCGTCGCGCAGCTCCGCGAGCGTCGGGTGGATCTCCAGACACTTACCGAGTTGGCACCCGGCCACGGACCCGTGAAACCCGGCGACGATGCGCCGCGCGGCTTCTTGGTCGTCAACGGCCTGAACGGCAACGCTGTCGTCCAACTCCATCTCAACGAATACCTCGTCCCACGCAAACGGCTCGACGAACTCCCACCCCGCTCGAAACGGCCGCTCCTTCAATGATTCCGCAAAGGCGAGGTACGCGTCGTAGCTCGGCGGGACGCTCGCCAAGCCTTCCTCTAACCCATCGATATCTCGGCCCATCGAATCCAGGACGCCGATCGCGTCGAGGATCAACCCGTGAAGCTGTTCCAACGTGGGGATCATCGCGTGTGCCTCGCGGAGTCCGGTCTCCCTGCGGCCAACCAGCGACCGGTCCCGGATCGATCGAGCAGTGACGTTCAGAGGACGATCAAAGTCTGAGCGCACCGGTTCACGGGGACCTCGGCTCACCGATCAACCGGATCGCGCCCCACAGGGCGGGGATCGCGTGGGCGCTGTTGCGGTTGCTTTCGAAGAAATACTCGGCGTCGCGCCCGTCCGTGGTCAATGCGTAGTTGAAGCCGATCACCCGATCGTGCTCCAGGGTGCCCGGGCCCACCCGGTCCGCAGGCACGAAGAACTCCAGGCGAAACCCGTCATCGCCACGACCGTAAACGGCTTGAATGCCCTCGCCGTCGCCCCCTCCGCGGTAGAGGCGGATTTCGCGCACCCGCGGCGCTCCGTCGCGGCCGACGCTGTCGGGCGCAAAGACGATCTGCCGCGCCCCTTCGCCTCGGGGTTTGCTTCGGCCGGCTGCCGTCAAGAGTGCGTGTGCGGGCGCGTCGCGGGACCGTGCCCTTGACAGGGCGCCGTCGAGGAACAGCTCGAATACGAACGGCGGTGGTGTGGCCGAACGTTCGGGCTCGTGCTGATCCGGCACGACGACCAAACCGTAAAGCCCGTCGTCGCGCCACCCCACGCGGAGCGAGCCGTGGTCGAGCCCGCTATAGGGAGCCGGCAAGGGCTCAACTTCAGCCCAATCTTCAGCGAGACCATCAAGGCTGAATGCTGTCGGGGCCGGCCTCACCTCAGCCGGTCGCTGCAACGATCCGAGATCCTCGGGACCAAGTTTCGGTTGTTCATCCCCACCGCCGGACTCGGCCTGCCACAGCATCGCCACCGCTTCGCTGGGCATCCAGTACGCCTCGGCGGCGTCTCCTTTGAACGCTGACGCCGGCACCACCTTCGTAGCTGGGTCAGCGAAGGTGCGGATCTCCGTCTGGGGATCGTAAATCACCGTGCAGAGCCACCCCGCGTCCGGGTCGATGCGGCGTAACGAAGGTTTTCGCCCGAGTTCAACCGGTTTGTCCGGCAGACGCAGCCGGATGACTTCATCCAACCACGCCAGGACCACCTCGTCCGACCCAAGCTTCTGGTGCGGCACCAACGGCTGATAGACGGCGCCACACAACCGCGCTCCGCGCCGTCGCGTGTGGACGATGTGCAAGTGACTGACCAGCGGCGAGTAGAAGCTGTCGCGTCCTCCGATCAGAAACAGCCCCGGGATGTCGAAACTGGCGTCGTCGTAACTCATCACGCCGCGGGTGTGGTAGCCGACGATGGCCAGGGTCCGGTCGGCCAGATGGTTTGCTAGCACTACGGCTTGATGCCCTGAGGCGCTTAGGCCGGTCAAGACCAGCGGCGCGTCGGCGAGCTCGGGTCGGTCGGTCCGTTCCGCCAGTCGCCGCAACCCGTCGGACAACAGCCGCGCGGCTTGATCGTCAGATATCAGCCGGGGCCGTCCGCCGCGGTCGCGGTAGAGCGCGTGGCGGAGGACGGCGAAACCCAGCCGGTCGGCCAAGTCGCGGTAGCCGGCGTGCGTGTAGACCTCGCTGCCGGCCTGGTACCGGCTCGCCACGATGACGCCCCGCACCGGCTCACCCTCTTCAATCGACGGCGGGAGGAACAACTCGAACTCCACGTTGAACGTGGCGTCGAGGTCGTCCGGCACAAGCTTCACCTCGTTCGGCCTGGCGGCGTGGGCCACCTCAATCACCGCCCCGAGGAGCAGCGCGATCGCGAAGGCGAATATCGTCTTGCTCATGGTGAATCTCGGGGCTCGTCGGGCTCGACTCGTGGGATCGGCCAGAGCAGGAACTCGTTCGTCGCGGCGGGGTCGTTCTTCACCGCGGCGTAGGGGCCGCGGTACGCCGTCCACGATGATCGATCCACTAAGGCCGGGTTGAATAGCAAGCTCTGGAAGGGCCCGGGGACGACCCCGCCCGGTTCGATCGGCACACCGAAGAAGTCGCGTTCAACACCGGGCACGGCGGTGGCGTTGGCCGGCAGGTTTCCGGGTGCCAGCATGAATCGGAGTTGAAGGGCGTGGCTCGCGAGGGTAGGCCGGACAACAACCGCCTGCGTGCTGTGTTCGTCTTGCTGGAACAGGCTTTGCCACTGCTCCAGCGATAGCCTCGTCAGACCCGGCCAAAGACTCTTGGCAACGCCTTCTGGAACGGCCGAGGGCGTGTCAACACGTCGGCTGCTGATAAAGCTTCGCAGCGCATCGTCGGCGATGCGTCCCTTGCTGTTGTTGATCCGAAAGGTTGTCTCGTCGAGTTCCACCGCAGACGTCTCGGAAGTCACCGAATCGAACCCGCCAGCAAACGCGTTGTGATCGCTGCGGTTGCCTCGGGAGCGTTCGGCCTCGAGCGGTAGGCTGATTGAGCCGGCGTGGTTTCCGACGAACAGGTTGTTCACGACCCACCAGTTCGAAGCGGCTACTTCCTCGTGGGTCGGGCCCTGCGTGGCGAGGTCCGACGCAAGCCGGTCGAACGCTTCAAGAAACGCCTCCCCCATCCCGACGGCATCCGGCCGCGCCGCTATCGCGGTCGACGGGTCCCACGAGAGCGTCGCACTGGAGAGCAGCCGCCTCAACTCGGTGTAGCCGTCCTCCGGGCCCGCTTCGGGCAGCATGCGACGCAGTCTAGAGGCCCGGTGGGAGAGGGCTTTCGCAGAATCCACTTCGTCCGCGGCAGCGACGGCGTCGGTAGCCAGGGAACGAGGGATGTTCCGGTCTGTCGCGACGTGCGACCACAGCCCGAAATGGGCGTTGAAGAAAAGCAGGTTGTGCGCGAGGGTCACGCCGG
This sequence comes from Phycisphaera sp., assembly GCA_028285385.1. Taxonomy (GTDB): domain Bacteria; phylum Planctomycetota; class Phycisphaerae; order Phycisphaerales; family Phycisphaeraceae; genus CAZIXN01. The sequence goes on along the minus strand of JANQPR010000154.1, from coordinate 97,572 downwards.
AGGCGTCGTGCGCGTACACGCCGTCTCCTGCCAACCCCTGCGTCGCGACCGTGTAGGCCACGACATTGTTGTCGACCAGCAGCGGGCCGGCCCCCATCTCCACGAAGATGCCGACGCCGGTGTTACCGATCACAACGTTGCGGGTGACTCGGCTGTGACGGTAGATGTTGTCGAGCCAGATGCCCGGGCCGTCGTTGTCCCGCACGAGGTTCGCTTCGATGTGCCCGCCGACGAAACCGTGAAACTTCATGCCCGCCTTCTCGGCGTGCATGAACCCGAGGCGGTTGTTCTGCGCGACCACATTGCCAATGATCCGCGTCCTGTAGCTGTGGTAACCGGCGATCCCGCACGCGCCATTGCCGACGATGGTGTTGCCGCGGATCAGGTGGTCGCCGGCGCGCGGCGACTGCCTCTGGCCCAGGCCTTCGGTGTCGTTCGGCCCTTCGGTGCCGCAGTCGATGCCCACGGTCTTGGCGAATCGAATCGTGTTGTCCTCGATCACCCAGTGCCGACCGCCGCGGCAGCCCAAGGCCCCGGCCTGCGGTTCGCCTGAACGATCCCAGAACGTACGGGGGAACTGGTTGGCGCAGTGTTCGATGGTGAACCCGCAGACGGTGATGTGGTCCAGGCCCCGCAACACCGGAGCAAACACCCGGTCCCGGACGGTGAGTTCGACCTGTACACCCGGTGGCGACTTGTCCGTGGGGAAGTGCACGAGCAGCGCGGCGCCGTCGTCCACGGCTATCCACGTGCCCGGGCGCGCACGAAGCAGGTCGGTGCTATCCACTTCCAGCAGCGGCTGGCCGTCGACGAACACCTGCCCGGTCGTAAGCCGTTGCCCGCCCGGCGGCGCCACGAGCGGCGTGCGGTACGGGTTCCGTCCTTCCGGAAACAACGCGGGGTCCAGTTCGGCGCGGAACACGCCGGCGGTGCCGGCGTCCGGTTGCCACTGCGGCGTCCACACCACCGAGCCCTTGATCGTGACATCTTCGCCGGGGGCGGCCGTGTAAACGATGGGGGCGCCGGGCTCGCCGCCGCGCGCCGGCGCGACGCGTTCACGGTAGACGCCGGCGTGCACGCGGACGGTATCGCCCGGCTGCGCGGCCGCGGCCGCGGGCGCGATGCGGCGGAACGGTTGTTCTTGGGTCCCGGGGCCGGTGTCGTCCGCCGCCGCGTGCCGTTGATCCACGACCCATGTCCGCGCCGAAACGATCGGGGTCGCGCAACCTGCGAGAGCGGTAGACATCAGAAACAACCAGATGGGTTGACGTCTCGGATTCCGAAGCATTGCGAGGCGGTCCGACGGGGTGGTGACAGGGCGTATCAGACCCGCTGCCTGACTCGGCGCCGGGCGGCCGACGCGGGGGCCAGGTCCGGGCTGATCACTGGCTTGGGCGTCGGTGGCCCGTGGCGGGCGGCGAGTGAATCCGCCGCGTCGGCCCGCCCCGTGTCACGCAGCCGCTTCAAGTAGGCCGACAGCCAGCCCCGGCTGTGCGGCGGCCCCCCCTCGGCGAGGATCGTGTCCATCGGGTCGGGTTGCCCCGGTTCGAGGTGCTCGTCCAACCAGGCTTCCAATACGGTGGCCGCATGCTCGGTGAGGTCCGGGCGCGTCGCGGCGAGGTCGATCAACTCGTGCGGGTCCGAAGCAACTTCAAAGAGCATCCGGTCCGGGTACCCGTGCAGGCCGTCGTGGTACGTCCGGACAAAGTGATACGCGCCGCCGTCACGGTTGAAGCGCACGGCGCGTTGGCACGAACCCTGCATGTGGCTGAGCACGAGGTGGGCCTGGCCCGCGGACGGAGCACCCTCCCGGAACGCCGAGGCGAAACCGCGCCCGTCCCAGTCTTCGTGCGGCTTGCCGCCGGCCAGTTCGGTTAGCGTCGCCGCCACGTCCAGGTGGTAGTGCAAGGCGTCGTCGGTGCGTCCGGCGTCGGTCAGGCCGGGCCAGTGAACGATCATCGGCACCCGGGTCGTGATGTGGTCCGCGGTCTGGTGGCACCCGTAGATGTTGAGTTCGCCGAGGGTCTCCCCGTGATCCGCCGACACGACGATGGCCGTCTCGTCGAGGACACCGAGCCGGTCGAGTTCTCCGAGCAGAAGCCCGATGTGGTGGTCGACGTAACGGATCGCGGTGTCGTAGCCGTCGAACATGCGGCGTGCGTCGTCCATCGACGCGATCACGTGCGGTTGCCGCGGGTACCGGCCATGGTGGTCGTCTTCCCCATTGAGGGCGCCGCGTTCACGGGCGCACTGCGGCCCCACGCCCGCCCAGTGTTCTCGCCGCAACGCCTCGGTGTACCAACTCGGCAACGGCTCGTCGGCAAACGGGTTGCCGAAGGCCTCCGGGGTTCGGTAGGGCGTGTGCACGTCCCAGTAGTTCACGTGGAGGAACCAGCGGTCGCCCGAGCCGTTGTTTCGAAGCCAATCGAGTGCCGCCGGCGTGACCTCGTGAGCCGGCTCCATGCCGTCGTCGCCGGTGTCGTGGACTTCGGAAAAGCCGGCGTACCACCACCACGCCGAGTGACGGTGGCCGAACGAACTCACGGTCGCGGTGTGGTAGCCCGCGTCGCGGAGCGAGGCCATCCAGCCGTCCCTGCCCAAGCCGTCCTGGAACCCGCGCGACCGGCCTTCACCGAACGGCACCGCCCGCTCTCCCGCGTGGCACATCACGCCCTGGTTGATCCCGAACTTCCCCGAGAACAGGCTAGTCCGGCTGGGGCAGCACGGGGTGTCGGAGGCGTAGCAGTTGGTAAAGCGGACCGCCCTCGACGCGATACGGTCTAGGTTCGGGCTGGTGTCCCGGTGGTAGCCGTAACACCCGAGGTGATCCGGGCGGAGGGCGTCGATATCGAGGTAAAGGACTCTCATGGGGAGGAGGATTCGTTAGTAGGAAACCCGTGCCTACCACCCTCCGAGATAAGGGGTGGCCGGTCGAAAAGAAATCTCGTCGTACTCAGACTCAAGGCGTTCGCACAGTTCCGACTGGACGCCGCGCAAGGACGGGTCCGCGAACCGGTTTTCGAACTCGTCTGGGTCGTTCTCGAGGTCGTAGAGTTCCCCGACTTCCGGCGCGCGGTTGTAGCGCACCAGCTTCCAGCGCGGGGTCCGGATACAGCGGAGCGAGTCGGATTCGGCCGGTACATCGTGCTCCCACTCGGCCAGGACGTGATCCCGCCGCGTGCCGTCCCCCATCCCCGGCGCGTCATCCAGCAGCGCGACGCCACGGCAACCGTCGGGGATCGGTGCCCCCACCAGCTTGAGCATGGTTGGCATCAGGTCGATCGACGAACTCAGCCCTTCCACGCGTCGTCCCGGCGCGCCCGAAACCCCGTGCCCGCCCATCCCGCCCACGATGAACGGCACGCGCAACAGGTCGTCGAGCATGAACGGGCCCTTCCACAACATGCCGTGGTTTCCCAACAGTTCGCCGTGGTCGCTGGTAAACACGACCGCCGTCTGCCCCCACAACCCCGTTTTCTCCAGCGCGGCAACGAGCCGACCCACACAGAAGTCCACGTGCGCCACCATGGCGTGATAGGCACGGGTCGTGCGCTCGATCGCGTCGCGGTCTCCGGTGTGGTCCCGCACTTCCGTGAAGCGGCTCCGGTAGTGGGCCGGCTTGCTATCGATCGCGCCGTCCCGAAAACGCGGAGCCGGGACTTCCACGCCATCGAACCGGCTTGCGTAAGGTTCGCACGGGTTGAACGCGTGGTGCGGGTCGAAATAGCCCACCGACAGGAAGAACCCGCGTCGCGGGTCGCGCCGGTTCTGCAGCCAGTCGACCGCGCGATCCGTCACCCACGTCGAAAGATGGCACGGCTCCGGGATAGAAGACGTGAACCCTTGGGCGTGCTGCTCCCGGTACGTCTCCTGCAGATACTCGACGAAGACGCCGGGGTGCTCCATCCGCAGCCAGCGGAAGTAGTCGTCGTCGAGTAGCTGCTGGTCGCCCTCGGCGACCTCGCACACGTCGAACCCGTAGGGCGGGTGTGGCGCCACCCGACGGATGATCGGGTACAGGTGCAGCTTGCCGAAGTGCGCGGTCTGCAGGCCCGCGTCGGCCATGGCTTGCGGGAGCGTGACGTTGTCTTCGGGCAGCGCGCAACCGTTCCGCCACAGCCCGTGTTCGGTCAAGAGCTTGCCGGTGAACATGGACCCACGCGACGGCGAGCAGACCGGCGAGGTCACGAAGTGCCGGAGAAAGTTCACGCCGCCCGCCGCCAACTTGTCAAGGTTCGGTGTCTGCGCGACGGGACACCCCGTACAGCCGAGCGTGTCGAACCGCTGCTGGTCGGTGTGGATGAACACCACGTTCCGGACCGTCGTCTCACCGGTACTCACACCCCGTCCTCCATCGAGTTGGCCGTAGACGCGGCGTACGACCGGAACAGCGCCCCCGCGGCGTCGAGTTCTGCGATCGGGTCGCCCCCCGGCAGGAACTCCATCCCCCACCACCCCCCATACCCGGCGTTCAGCACGTCGGTTACGAAACCCGCGTAGTTGATCGCTTGACGCTCGTCGGGTGTGTTGCGCGCGGGGCTGCCGGCCACGTGCAGGTGGGCGATGTACTCCAGGTGGCGGACCACCTCGGCCCGGACGTCTTCGCCCATCCGGTGCATGTGGTAGATGTCGTACAGCACCCTTACCGCTGGCGACGACACCGCCCAGGCAAAGTCAAACGCGAAGGCACCCGAGTCGGCCTGATAATCGGGGTGATCGAAACGGTTCAGGACCTCGAGCGTCAGTGTCACACCCGCTTGCTCCGCCTGACCCGCCAACGCTTTTGCCCCCTCGACACACGCGCGAAGCCCGGCATCGTCTTCAAGTCCCTGGCGGTTGCCGCTGAAGATGATGACCTGCTCGATACCGCTCGCCGATGCCAGCGCGATGCACTCGCGCAACTGGGGAAGCAACACCCCGTGCTGCTCGCGGCGGTTCAGAGACACGTCGCCGCTCATCCCCGGCCCCGCGATATTCAGAACCCGCAAGCCCGCCCGACTCGCGGCGTCCCAGTGGTGACGACTCGGCATCTCGATCGCGCCGTAGCCGAGCTCGCTCAGGCCGGCGTAAAAGGTCGCGGCATCGCCCTCCTTACCCTTGAGGTAGCACCACTCCGACGCGCTTAGCTTAAGCTCGCTCATACCCCGGCCTCCACGGTCGCCTGCGGCTCGGGCACACCGCTTTCGCCCGCCCAGTCGAAGAGGATCCCCATCGTGTCGTGGCGGGCCTTGACCGCCAGCGAATAGGCGTCTTGGCACCGGTCGGCACCGAATCGGTGCGTGATCAACCCGTCCACGCTGAATCGTCCGGTCTGCAGCAAGTGGAAGAAGTAGCGGTAAATCCGGCCGGCGTTCCACTCGGCGTCTTCGTGGCCGTCGTGTGCGCCAACGACCGTGAGCCCGCGGATGATCACGTCCGATGTGAGGTGTTGCCCCGACGGCGTGCCCGTGTCGCCCAAAAGCACCAGACGGCCACGGTCCGCGACGAGCCCCAACGCGGAGGCAAACACCTCGGCGTGGCCGGTTGAATCGATCACGACCCGTGGGAGTTGGCCGTGGTTCAGTTCCAAAACCGCGTCGCGCGCGTCGTCGATGTTTCCATCGATGACCCCCGTCGCGCCACCACGCTTGGCATACTCAAGCCGACCGGTCGCCAGATCGGACACCAGCACCGTTTCTGCCCCAAGCGCCGACGCCCAACGCGTCGACATCTGGCCGATCGGCCCCGCGCCGACGATCAACACCGAGTCCCCCGGCTGGTACTGCGCTGCGCGGGCCCCCATCGATGTAATCTTGGCCAGCGCAAACCACGCCGCAGACTCCGACGGCACGCTGTCGGGCACCGGGAAACACGCGTCGGCGTCCACTACCGCCTCCGACGCGTGCCCGACCCGGACCGCGACCCGCTGATTCTCGCGCAACTCCGAGACCCCTTCGCCGAGTTCCACAACCCGGCCAATCAGGGCGTAGCCCGGATAAAAGGGGTACTTCACCCAGCCGTCCCAGTGCGTGCCCGCGGCGAATCGGCGCGCGTAAGCAATCGTTTCCGTGCCGGTGCTCATCAGCGAACAGATGGCGGTCACCCGCACCTGACCCGGCCCAGGCGGCGTCGGGTTGAACGCCTCGTACGAAACCGACTCGGCACCGGAGAAACTCAACCTGTGTGCCATTGAAAAGCTCGCTGAGGGTTGATGCCGGGTCAGTCCAGACAAACAGAACGAAGAAGAGATGGTTTCAGAGTAGTACGTTACATCATATACGGCTACAGGACAACCTTGCGCGGGCCCTGGGCCGGTGGGAATCAGCGATTGATCTGGCCCGCCGTTTTCACCGCTCACCGGACCAGCAAACGGTTACTCCCGGATGTGTCGTACTGGACCAGAGCCGGGAGGTTTTGCTGTAATTGGAAAGTTCGGCCGCTCCTCGAGACGCCGCATCCGGCCCGAACTCGGCTTCGATGCGGGTGTGTTTCAGGCGGCTGAGCCAAGAACTGGCAAATGTACTTGACAGTGCCGAGCCGGCCTGTATGATAGTACGAAATATCTTGTCTGCTTTCCTACGCCCTTCTCCCCTGTCCCTCCTGCTGCCGCGACTAGATTGATTGCCATGCCAGTCACGATGAAAGAAATCGCGGCCGAAGCCGGTGTGTCGCAGCAGGCGGTCAGCCAGGCGCTCAACCAAACGGGGCGCTTGCGAGAGGAGACCCGCCAGCGCGTGCTCCACGTCGCTGGCCAGTTGGGATACCGCGTGAATAGCTCAGCCAAGGCGATGCGATCCGGTCGTTTCGGAGCGTTCGCATTGCTCCAGAGCGTTCACGCCCACGCCAGTTCGCTGCCCCGTGACGCTTTGAACGGTATCCACGAAGCCGTCGACCGGCTCGACTTTCGTCTCACCATGGGGCGTCTGCCCGATCAGAAGCTGACCAACGCCGGCTACATCCCCAAGATTCTGCGCGAGTTGTCCGCCGACGGCCTCTTGATCAACTACACCGACCACATCCCCGCCCGGCTGCGGCAGTTGATTCTTCAGTTCGGCGTGCCGTCGGTCTGGATGAACTGCCGCCTCGAGTCCGATTGCGTCCACCACGACGACGAACTCGCGGGTCGTTTGGCCACGCAACACCTTTTGGAGTTGGGCCATCGCAAAATCGCCTACGTCGACTTTCACCACAGTTCGACCGAGGTCAGTGAGTCGCACCACAGCGCGTACGACCGGCAGACGGGGTACCGCTCCTCGATGCAGTTGGCCGGCTTTGAGCCGACCGTCTTCTGGGCGGACGCGGACATGTTCCAAGGGGCTGATCCGAACCAAGGCATCGCGGAGTGGCTTCGATCCGACGGCGCCCCGACGGCCGTGGTCGCGTACTCGAACCAGCAGGGCCAGATCATCGCCTACGGCTCTGCGGTCGCGGGTCGACTCGTTGGCCGGGACATGTCGATCGTAGCGATCTCTACCAAAGAGCCGGACGAGCACTTCGACACGGTCGATGCGCACGTGCTCCTGGACCAACCGCGCTTGGGCAGCGAGGCCGTGAAAATGCTCGAACGTAAGGCCAGGCAGGCGCAGACGCAGCTTGATCCGTGCCCGATTCGCCCGGAACTCCGCCCCGGACGGTCTGCCGCAGCCCACAATCCTTGACGCTTCCTTTCCAGCGACTCTGGCAAAACCGGCTCGTTTCAGCCCGATCGATAGTACGTAACACTTCCATCGCTTCACCCACTTTCTTCTGACCGTCCTCATGCCCAACCCTCGGACTTCCCGTTCTGCGCGGCCGTTTCCGCGCCTGCCTCAGGTGGAGGTGCTTGCTCTTCCCGTCTTGTGAAACGTCGAGGCGACCGACCGGCTCCTGGGGCGCTACTCCAGGCCATGCCTCATCACTTGTGACCCTTTCTCTGTTTCCTTCTAAGGAGGTTGAATCATGAAGCATCGTTTGTTTTCTGCCACCGCCGGTTTGACCGGCACGTTACTGGCCGCGGCATGCCTGCCCGCTGCGGCAGATTCGTTCACCCCCGCCGGTGACTTCTTCACCGACGCGTTCGCCTCGACGGGTGCCCGGATCGGGGCGCAGCCCAACAGCCGTCCCAACGGCATCCTGCGCACCACGGACAGGCTGTTGGTGAAGACCGCGGGCGACAACGCCGGCGGCCGCAAGTCCTGGATCAACTTCGACATCTCCAGCCTGTCGTTCAACGCCGCCGACGCGACCAATGTTCAACTCGAGATGTTTCTGGACAGCGTCGACAACGTCAACGACCCCACCGACGGCATCGGCGTTAACCCGGTGGCCATCGAGCTTTGGGCGATCAACGACGGTCTTGCGCCTATGACCATCAACAACGTGACCTCGAGCGGTCACTCCAACGCGAACGGCCCGCTTGACGGCTCGTCCCCCTCGCAGACGCTGACGGTGATGCAGCAGGGCGAGAACTTCGATGCCGACCTGTTCGACCCCGACACGGCTTCGAACCCCGATGGCAGCTACGCGTTCGAGAACTTTGCCACCGGCGGCGCCCCCTGGGATGACAACGTGCTCGAAGGCGGGTACGCCGGCGGTCCCGCCAACCTGCTGCCGGGCATCGGACAGAACTACGGCACCGGCGCGGGCGACATCCCGTTCTCGGATTCGGTTGACCCTGCCGGCGCCACGCTCGTCTCGGTCTACTACCCGACCGACCCGAACGATACGTCCTACGTCTTCTCCGACAGCAACGTGCGCCCCGACGCGTCGGCGTACACCGGTCCCAGCGGCCCGTTCGTTGACCTGCTGCTCCCGGAGAACCCCGGCACGCTGACCGACTTCATCCAGAACGACACGAACGGCACCGCCAGCTTCGTGCTCGTCGCGACCATCGGCAACGACCGGCTGGGCTGGAACTTTTTCCAGGACGGCAACACTCTGGGCGGGACCTCCCCGACCCTGACCGTCGTCCCCGAGCCGGCCTCGCTGGCGCTCATGGGCTTGGCCGGGGTTGCCTTGGCCGCGCGGCGTCGCCGCTGACCTTGCCTGTTTCCGGTGGCCGAGGTCGGCGAGAGCCGTCCTCGGCCTTTCTCACCCCACGACTTCAAACCCCCGACCGTTCCAGGAACCCGCCGATGAACCTTCAGCGACCCGCGCCCCGCAGCCGTGACACCGGCTTTACCCTCATCGAACTGCTCGTGGTCATCTCGATCATCGCGCTGTTGATTGGCATCCTGCTGCCCGCCTTGGGCGCGGCGCGTGCCGCCGGCCGAAACGTCGCCTGCCTGTCCAATCTCCGCCAACTCGGCATCGCGGCGAACGCCTACGCCGTCGACAACAAGCAACTGCTCTTCCCACCCACCGACGGCTCCGACAGCCCGGACGCGGTGACGCTTGAACCCACCTGGTGGGGGTGGAAGCTCTCGGGCTACCTGTACAAGGTCAGCGGCAGAATCCCGCCGGAAGACCAGGCCGCCGCCCAGCTGCTCCAGGACCAACTCCCCGAGGATTCCGCGTTCGACTGCCCGGAAGCCCCGGATTACCGACCCTTCGAGTCCTACCACCAGCAGTACTACCTGTCGCGCATCAGCAACCCCACCTTTGGGTTCAGCGACTACCTCGGTGTTTCTGCTGAAGGGTACGTGGTGGCGTCCGGCGCGCTTGGGTCCGGGCTCGCCCGTACGTTCGGCATGGACTCCGGCCGTGCCCAGGAGATGGTGTTGTATTTCGATGCGCGTGAGGGCTTCCAGGCCACGTCGCCGTGGATCGGGGACGGTTCGCCGAACCTGTGGGGGAACGGTTTGGAAGACGAGCCGCAGGGCCCGGACCGCGGGATCGGGGTCCGCCTTCGCCACCGGGGTACGACAGGAGCCAACTTCGTCATGGTTGGTGGGAACGCCACGTCGATCGCGTTTGACAACGAGATGTCGCGCGAGAAGTTCCAGGACTGGGACTGGGAAGACGCCGGCGCGCAGTGGTACGACGACCCGGATTACTACAAGTAACGCAACACTCCGCCGCAAGTCTCAGTCACCGCAGCACGAGCCTCCCCGGCAGACTAAATCCGCAATGGGCGAACCCGCACGACGGCGTTGGCCATCGCCCGAACCAGCAGGAGAAAAGGCATGTCCTTCTTGATACCTCGTCCGTCCGTCCGCGTCATCGCCGGCGCATCACTGCTTTCTGGTTCGGTCGCCATGGCCGGCACACCGGTTTTTTTTGAGGACTTTGAGTCCGGCACGCCCGGCACCTCCGTGTCGGCGGACAGCGTGAACGAACAGGTTTCCCCGCTGCCCGGCGACCCCGGCGGCATCGCTCAGTACTCCGCCGCTCAGGCCGCGCCCGGTGGCGGCACGCAGTCCATGCTCCTGCAGGACTCATCGCTGGTCGCCGGGAACAACCCGGAGGTGTTCTGGAACCTCAACGGCGGCAACCCGTTGGACACGACCAGGACCGTCAAGGTCAGCTACTGGCATCGGGTTTCATCGGCGACCGTGGTGGGTCAGCCCACCCATGACTTTGATTCGACGCAAGGCCGTGTTCAGCACGTCATCCTTACGGCCAGCGACGCGAGCAAGAGCCGCCCCGAGGGCAACGGCGGCTATCTGGCTCAGGCCTGGAACTACACCAACGGGCCCTTCTCTGCCGGCGGCAACTTCGACTACGAAGCCGGTTTTGACGACGGCGACGCGCTGGGCACGTACGGCACTGGCCTGGCCGTCGACACGTGGTACCGCGTCGACAACTACATCCCCCTCGTCGACATGAAGGACGGCTCCCCGGCGTTCCTGGGCCTGCAGGACCCCGTGACCGAAGACTTTCTCGGGTACAGCAACCCCGCCCGCCCCGTTGCGCCGGAAGACGACTTCACGGCGGTCTTCTATTCGCGCAGCCTCAACGAAGACCTCACGGCGGTGACCGGGCAAACACCTTACGGCGCGCGTCGGTCAAGCAACAGCGACATCGCCGGCGGCTCGGGGGGCGAGTACCTCATCCGTGCCTTGCAGATCTTCGGCGGCGGCACCGACTTCATGACTCAGTTCTACGACGACATCTCCGTCGAGTACGTGACCACCGGTGATATCACCGCGGTCACCGAAGCGATCGCGGCCGGCTCGACGTCGGCGGAGTACGACTACGACGGCAGCGGCAGCGTTGACGTGGCGGACCGCGACTACTTCGTCCGCAACGCGTTGCAGACGGCGTACGGCGACACGAACTACGACTTCATGGTCGACAGCACCGACCTGTCGAACATCGCGGCGAGCTTCGGCACCGCGACGTCCGGGTGGGAGAACGGCGACTTTAACGGCGACGGCAGCGTCGACGCGGCGGACATCGCGCTGGTCGAACCGTTCTGGCTCAACGCGTTCTCGCCGATGGTGCCCGACGGGTTGCCGGGCTTCAACGACGCGCTCGACGCGGCGGGGATCGTCATCGGCGACGCCGTCACCGGGGACTACGACAGCTCGGGCCAGGTCGAGCAGGGCGACCTGGACATCGTGCTGCAGAACTGGGGCACGGGGACGTTCACGGGGGACCCGGCGGCCTTGGTCGGCGGTGGACCCTTCGATGGCACGATCGACCAGAACGAGCTCGACGGCGTTCTGCAGAACTGGGGCAGCACGTCGGCGCCGGACTTCGCGGGGTCGGTCGTCCCGGAGCCGGCAACCGCGGCGTTGATTGGCGTCGCCTTGATTGGTTTCCGGCGACGGCGAGCAGGTTGACGCCTCGGAAGCCCGTGGCAGGTTCGAGTTACGATCGGCCGAAGGTAGGCCTGTTGGTTAAGTTCTCTCAGTTCAAGGCCGCTCCGTCGCCCGGGTCCAGCGTATTTACACAGCCATGCATGATCGCCCGCAGACCGACTCCACTCCGCGAGCGACGACAACACCACTAAAGCCGTGGCCGGAGAACCCGCGCTACTGGTCCCGCCACGACGAGCCGCTGTTGTTGCTGGGCGCCTCGGACGAAGACAACCTTTTCCAACATCCAGATCTCGACGCACAGCTTGACCGGCTACACGCCGCGGGCGGCAACGCCATCCGCTGCACGATGAGTTCGCGCGACCCGGGTGATGAGCAGCCCTATGAGCGGCTCGACGACGGCCGGTACGACCTGAACCGATTCAACCCGAAGTACTGGGGGCGATTCGACCGGCTGCTGGGCTTGAGCGCAGCGCGGGACATCTTCGTGCAGGTCGAAGTTTGGGACCGGTTCGACTACTCACGGGAGCCTTGGCGGGAGTGCCCGTTCAACCCGGCGAACAACGTGAACTACTCGGCGGAGGAGTCGGGGCTCGCTAGCGAGTACCCGGAACACCCAGGCCGTTGCCTCCAGCCATTCTTCCACACCGTCCCCGAGTTGGATGACCGGCCCTTTCTTCGGGCTTACCAAGAGCGGTTCGTAGACCAACTGCTCGCGGTCAGCCTGAAGTACCGCAACGTGCTCTATTGCATCAGCAACGAGACCCACGAAGACCCGGCATGGGGTGTCTTCTGGATGGGCTACATCCGTTCGCGTGCTGAAGCGGCCGGGGTCGAGGTGCTGGCCACCGACATGTTCGACGGGAAATGGGAATCTGGCGTGCCGGCCAGCACAAGGATGCAGATCGATCAAGCCGCGGTGTACCCGTACCTCGAGGTCTCCCAGCTGAGCGCATGGCGTGTGAGTTTCGAACGGCACTGGGCCAACCTGATGGAGTTGCGACGGCTTACCGCGGATGAACCCCGGCCGATGTATTGCACCAAGGTGTACGGGGCCGACACCTTCGACAAGGGCGTCCCCTTGCACGCCGTTCGGACGGGGACGATCGCCGGCGTCGCCTCGTTCTGGATGAACCTCATGGGCGGGGTCTCGTCGGCCCGATTCCACCGCCCACCATCGGGCCTCGGGCTGTCGGAAATCGCGCTGAACTCCATCCGCATGGCCCGGTGGCTTGAAAAACTGGTGCCATTCTGGAGTTGGGCCCCTCTCGAGACGCCGGTGCAGGCGGGGGAAGGGCGGTCCGCGTACGCCGTTGAGCGGCGCGAAGACGGATTGAAGGACATGCTGCTCTTGCTCCCGGAAGGCGGGCAGCTCCAGCCGGATCAGGCGTTCGGCGAACGGTTCCCGCACATCACCTGGATCGACCCGGTGGTCGGCCAGGTCTGGCCGAATCAGACGCTGCAACCCAGCGGAATGGTGAGGGGGGTCACGGGAAGGCCCTTGGTGGCGTGGCTGCACCATGCTCCCGTGTCTTGTTCACCGTCGGAGCCGACGTAGGTGCGCGAAGCCTCTTCGAAGCCCGCTTCCCTCGTCGAGGCTCCGCGCACCAATCAATCGACACCTTTCGTCTGGCACAACGTGGCCGAGCTCTTGCCCGTCGGCCCGCGCGTGAGCCGGGCCCAACGCGTCCCCGAACCGGTCCGCAACCATCTCAGCCAACGGGGCCAGACCCAGATGTTGGCGTCAGCTGGCGTTGAAGCACGCACCGTGATCGAAGAGGGCGAAGCCATGCTGGTGGTGTCGGCACCCGATTCGTCGCCTGGCCAGCCGTGTGAGGCCCGTGAATGGCGCGGCGGCTTTCAGACCGACGGCAGGTGGCTCGTCGGCCGGGCACCGACGGAACTTACGCTGCGCGCCGAGCCGCCACCACCGTCGGCCTTACTGCACGACCGAACCGCTGGCGGGTTCTCCTCCGCGGTAAGACGCCTGTGCTTCAGCGAAACCGGCACGCTCCTCGTCCACGACCTGCGGCCCAGCCCCGACCTCCGGGCCCGGCCTCCTCACACGCACGAACTCCCACGGCTCACCATGCTGGCCTACGGGACCAGCGTCACACAAGGCAAAGCCGCGACGCAACCCCACCTGACCTTCGCGAGCCAGTGCGCAGCGCGCCTCGGTATCGACGCGATCAACCTGGGTTGTGCCGGTTCCGCCCACTGCGAGCCAACTCTCGCCGACCACATCGCGCAGCGCACCGACTGGCATCTAGCGGTATTGGGCCTGTCACTGAACATGATGTGGATGGGGGAGGCGGAGTTCCGCGACCGCATCGCCGGGTTCATCGATCGCGTCGCCGGCGCCGATACCCGCCGATTGGTTTATTGCATCACGCTCTGGCCGCACGCCTACGACTTCGGCGTCTGCCTCCGCAGAGACCCGTCGAAAACCGACGTTTCCGAGCGGGCGTCAAACAGCCAGCGTATGCGTGAACACCTCCGCGAGGCAGTTAGGCAATCGCCGCACCCGAACGTGCGTTGCCTGGAAGGGCCCCAGCTGTTGCGGTCAATCACCGGGCTGTCGTCCGACTTGCTCCACCCCTCCGACGCCGGCATGTCTGAGATCGCGACTCGTCTGGCCGCTGAGCTGCAACCCGAGGTTGATCGACTTCACGCCTCGCAGGCGCCCCCGAGGTGATCTTCGCGCGCTCGGCGCATGGGTCGTCATGAGCAATCTGCGGTCAGATGTTGACCCGAACGGATTTGTCCCAAGGAGAAGTCAATGAAGCGTGAGCTCGAACCCGAGGTGATGGACGGTGGCGCCGAGGTGGCGCTTTACGACGCCATGGACCACCAGGCACCTAACGCTGCGTTCGTTGATCGGCTGCTCCAGCTAGGCGTTCAGGGAGACTGTCTGGACGTCGGTACGGGGAACGGGCTGATCCCGTTGTTGCTTTGCGGCCGAACTGAAGACGTGGCCTGCACCGGGGTTGACCTGTCCGAAGCAATGCTGGAGCTCGCGCAGCGTCACCTGGCGGCCAGCCGGTTCACCGAACGCGTTCGATTCGAGCGAGGCGATGCAACGCGGCTGCATTTTGACGACGGCGCGTTCGACGCGGTGTTCAGCAACACGATCCTGCACCACCTGGCCGAGCCGGAGCCTTTACTCGCCGAGGCCTGGCGTGTATTGAGGCCGGGAGGTGTGCTTCTCATCCGCGACCTCCTACGCCCCGAAGACGAACAGGCGGTCGAAGGGTTGGTGACAAAACACGCCATGGACGAGCCCGCCGAAGCTCAACAACTCCTGCGCCAATCGTTGAAAGCCGCCTTCACGGTCGAAGAACTCGAAACAATGACCCTGTCCTTGGGCTGGGTCAACGTTGACGTCGTTGTTGATTCTGATCGCCACGTCTCGATTCAGACCAAGGCGAAGGCAGTCTAGATACTGGCCTGTCCCCTGAAGACCAGTCCGTGCCTACGGAGGATTACGTGGTATTGGAAGCGTTCAGGAAAGGGCAGATCGCGGCTAAAGCCCGACCCGCGTCGGAGCAGATCATTGAGAAGTCACCGGCGATCGAAGCGAATATCAGCAGTGTGGCACTCAAAGGCCAGCCAAAAAGTCCAGGGTCTTCGTCCGTCTCCTGATCTCGCACTTCAATCGGAGTCGCTCGGCGGAGCCACCCAGTGCTTCAGATCGACGCTCCGGGCCAAGCCGAGCCGGTTATGCCCCCGGCCAGCGAATCCGGCACTGCTGGTGCGGCCGGAGTACAGCAGGTAGACGTGTCCATCGGAATCGCGTCGGCTGAGCAAGGAGGAAGCGTTGGCGAGGTGGTCTGTATTGAACGCCTGCCGCGGCGGCGTCAGCCAGCCCAGGTCTTCCCAATGCAACCAGTGGTGCGACTCCGAACCGTCCGCTGTCATCGCAAACAATCGGGGCTCGTGGTCCCGGTTGTCGTTCTTCATGGTGGTGTGGAGGTGCCAACGCCCATCGAACCAAAGAAACTGGGCGTTCTCAAACCACCCCAGGCCGGGGTTCCCAATATCGGTCCAGCCGTCAGGACCCAAGGCGTCAGCGACCGCGATGCACGGCTCTTGGTGCCGCTTGTACGCCATGTACCACCTGCCGGCGAACTGTGCGAGCGCTGGGTCGATCACCCGATGGCCCCGCGTTAGCGTCTGCGCGAGTGGCAGGTCTTGGTCCCAATGTTGGAGATCATCGGATACGGCGTAGAACATCTGATTGGGCTGGCCTTCTTTGTCGCCCCAGCTGTTGTAGGTGAGGATGTACCGTCCGCCGATCCGGGAAATATCGGGCGACGTCATCCCGACCCACCCACCCTTGCTTCCGTCGGAATAGAAGATCGGGTCGGAGAAGTGTTGCCAGTCTTCGGTCCAAACGCCGATGACGTGGCTACGCACTTGTTCCCGGCTCTTGTATAACGCCGAGAAGAAGAGGTACCAACGCCCATCCGGGCTCGGGGTCATGCACGCATCCTTGACGCTCCAGTCGTCGTAAGCCAGAACCGGGTTACGCAAGTTTGACCAGGGAATATCGTTCTCTTGGGTCGCTGAGTGATCCGGGGTTTTGGGCTGCGGATGCATTCCAGGACACGATAGCGTCATTTGGACGCCGGGCAATCAGCCTTGAAACATCAACGAGACCCGCATAGCGGGGCAGCCTGATAAACCTAAGTACTTGGAGCCGGAGGCACATTAGTGCGGTCGGGCACGAGAGATGAACACCCGGCCGTGTTGGCCGGTCACGCTCAATTGCCAAGAGTATCTGTCAGCTCATCGTTCGTCTGTCCAGAGCGAAGCCCGGATGGTGGCAGCTCCGGATTGTGTGAGAGCTGATCGAGCTTGGGTGCCCATTGGGCAAGAACGGCGTGCGGCGGGTGTTGCATGCAGAAGGTACCTCCCCGAGGCCAAACTGCCATGACCGGCCGGGTTTCTAGCCGTGCGATGTGTTCATGAAGGTTCTAATCAACGCGATCTCATCGGGTAGTGTTGAGATCGAATAACGGATTCAGAAGGGAAACATCCGAGCGTCAACATTTTGGTACAGACCACGCCTCAAGCACCATCCAGGGGTAACTCGCGTCTGGACTCGCGCCATGCCCTTGGAGACACGCCCAACTCCCGGCGGATCAGCTTGTTGAAGGCCTGAAGGTCGGGCACACCCACCTGTGCCGCCACCGCTTTGACCGGAAGTGACGTGCAACGCAGCAGGTAGTCCGCACGCTGCACACGCCGGAGCCGGATGTACTCCAGGATGCTCGAGCCGGTCTGTTGTCGGAACCGCCGGAGCATTTGGTTGTGCGACAGCCCCAGGTCCAGCGTGGCCAGCAGATCGCCGACCCGGATCCGTTTAGCCAGCCGCAGTTCGATCGCCGACTGGAGTCGATGAGCCACGGGGTCAACTCTTGTCGCGTCGAGGCCGAACTGCGGCACGCCTGTCGGAGTATGGGATCCGTCGCCGTCCACGACTTGCCAAAGCACATCCCAGAGTCGAACCTCCGCGCGGCGTGGATTGATGGCGAACCAGCCCACGGCTTCTCGGAGCGCTTGATCTAGTGCCGCGAAACGGGCCGGTTCCCAGTAGCGCATCAGGGCGGTGGCCGGCACGCTGTCGATCCCCGGCAATCGGAAGTGGGCATACACGTGCTCGGACCGTCCCGTGAAGCGGTACTCCAGGTCAACCCCGGGGGGCACGATGGAACTCGATCCCGGCCGTACTTCGTGGGCCTTCCCCTCCACCCTCAGTTCCGCGTTGTAGCTGTAGAGGTGCAAGCACCACAGACCCGCAAGCCGGTAATGCTCGACCGGAAACTCTCCGTGGACCGACACACCCGTGCTGACAATGGTCGGACGCATAGCCAGCGGCACCGATGATTTTGCTGGCTCGACCGTGCCGCGCAAGCGATTCACGGTGAAAACATACCACTTTTGATGATTGTGGGCGATTGAAATCGACTTGTCCGGGCACGATCATGGGATCAGTTACCACTTTGCCCGGCGGAGCGTTTCCATGCTGACCTCCCACCAAGCCAACCAAGCCCCTGACCTCGTTGGCCGACCGCAAGGCGGCTGTCTTAGCCAGGAACAGATCGATTTCTACGACCACGAGGGGTACCTCGTCCTGGAGCGATACCTGGGTGACCAGGAGTTGGCCGGTGCCCGGGATGCCATGTCTCATAAGGTGGACATGATCGCCGACGAGTTGTTTGCCAACGGTCTGGTCGTTGACCGGCTCGAAGCCGCTCCCTTCGATTCACGCCTCGCCCAACTCTTTGAAGGGTTGTCCGATCAAGACTTCCTTCAATACGGCCGGAGTTGGCGCGACCGCTTGCCGGGATACTTCGACTTGATGAGCAACCCGAAGATTCTCGACGCGGTCGAAAGCCTGATCGGTGGAGAGGTCTTCGCGAACCCGGTCTACAACGTCCGACCCAAGGTGCCCGGCGTCGCCGCCGGTGCCGTGCCTTGGCACCAGGACCGAAGCTACTGGCCCGACGCCAACAGCAACCCCGTGATCACCGTCTGGATCCCAGTTGTCGACAGCACCCACGAGAACGGCTGTCTGCATGTCCTGCCACGCACACACCGGACCCGCGTCCTCGAGTATCACGCCGAAACCCGCACCGGCACCGCCTACACAGAGATCGGTGAAGAGCAGATACGCGCTTTCGGCAGACGAGTTGTTGCGTTGCCCGTCAAGGCGGGCTCGGCAATCCTCTTCAACGACCGCAATATCCACATGAGCACGCCGAACAAGTCGGACCATGTGCGCTGGAGCGTCGACCTGCGGTACCAACCCACCGATCAAGACCCGATGCCAGCCCACGGTGCGGGGTTTCTCGCACGCAGCCACAAACACCCCGAACTCGTCGCGCGTCTCGAGGATTGGCTCGAGCACCGGCCGCAACGCGGGGCCGAGCCCGTGCTTCCGCCCGTTTGAATCCGGAAGCTATGTCGCCAACGTGCGGCGAACCGCGCCGGCTGAGTCGATCCACACGCGTCCCCCAGAAGACCCGCCGGCCGTCGAACCGCGAGATTCGTCCCCGACCTTGTTTGCCCCACTCCGAGACCCGAGCCGTAACGCCCCGGGTATTGGTCCCCAACACGTCGTCGGCGATTTTGAGCGAGTGTATAACCACACGTCGAACGCTGCCGCACGGAGCACGTTGACTGGAGGTATCGACGACCCCAGTGTCACCCAAGGTTCAGGAATCCACGGCATCGCCGTTGGGCTGACGCCGTGGCGGAGGATGAATTCGTCATCTATGACGCCGCAGCATTGCCAGGCCACCGACGCCCAGGAGCGCGAGGGCCGCGGGCTCGGGCACGGCCGCGCCGGCGAAGTCCGGGGCGGCGACGCTGCCCCAGTTCTGCAGCACGCCGTCGAGCTCGTTCTGGTCGACGGTGCCGTCGAACGGGCCGCCGCCGACGAGGTTGTCCGCGTTGCCGGTGAAGGTGCCGGTGCCCCAGTTCTGCAGGACGATGTCGAGGTCGCCCTGCTCGACCTGACCGGAGTCGTCGTAGTCGCCGACGATGCCATCGATAACCAACCCAACCAGGGCGAGGGCGTCATTGAAGTCTGCCGGTCCCGTGGGCGTGGGCTGCACACCGGGGTTGGGGATGATCAGCGTGTGGTGCCAGTTGGCACCGATGAGGTCAACGTCGGCCTGATCGACCTGTCCGTCACCGTTGAGATCGCCGTTTTCCCAGCCGCTGGTCGCCGTGCCGAAGTTGTCGGCGATCGCCTGAAGGTCCGGCAGGTCGACTTGGAAGTCGTAGTTGGTATCGCCGAACGCGGTGAGCAGGACGGTTTGGATGTAGTAGGTCGCGTCGGCGTTGTCGATGACGCCGTCGGCGTTGTAATCAAACTCGCCGGACGAAGACCCGGCTGCGATCGCCTCGATGGACGTGGTGATGTCGCCGGTATCGACGTAGCCGAAGGTGATGTCGTCGTAGAACGAGGTCTTGAAGTCAGCGCCGAAGCCAATCAGCTGCAGGGCGCGAATACGCAGGTCCGGGTCGGTGCCGCCGGGCTCGCCGGCCACGCCGCTGTCGGAGCCGCGCCGGGTCATATACGGCGTCTGTCCGAGTGTGTTCAACGCGCCGTCGAGCACGCGGGAGTAGAAAACGTTGACGTCGGGGTCGCGGTCGTTGTTGGGGTCGGCGTCGAAACTACGGCCGGTCAGGTCGATGTACCCGAGGAACTCGGATGTATCCAGGTCGCCGTCAAGGTCGGCCAAGTCCTGCAGGCCGGTAAAGAGTGTCGAGCCGCCGGGCTGACCGGACGCGGGGTTGATCAAGTCGATCAATGGGATGTAGTTATCGACACGATGCCAGGTCCCGGTGTTGAGCGGCAACGGTTGGCCCGTAGTGCCATCGACAAGCGGCTGCGGGAAGACTGCCGCGTCGACATCGCCCTTGTACTGGAACGTGCCGGGCGTCGTCGCCGGGCCGTCCTGCCAGTTCCAGACGTTGGCGAGGTAGCCCCCGTTGCCTTCGGGGCGGGTGCGGTTGGCGTCGCTGGCGGTCAGAATGGCGTGAAAGTTGTTCCCCGCGGTTGCGCTCTGCGGACTCCCCTCCACCGTGGTGTCGGAGACGTAGTGCCAGTAGCTGAACTTGAGCGTGCGCGTCGTGTCCAGGGGGGAGCCGTCGTTGGTGAGGTTCCAGAACACCTCCGGCTGATTCGCACCGCCAGCAAAGATCGAGTCTTGCATCAGCAACGACAGTGAGCCGCCACCGGGACGAGTCTGAACGTCGCTGTATTGAGCAAGCGCGCCCTCGAAGTTTCCTAAGCCACCGCCGACCTCGACGGAGTCGGCCTGCACGGTTGTGCCGGCGGTCCCTTCTTCAAAATCCAGAGTCAGAATTGGTTCTAGCGCTAACGCCGGGGTAACGGCGCCGATTGCAAGACACAGCCCAAACGGAACCTCGCGGGGGATAGAAGTCATGATCGTGCTTCCTCCAAAAAAATATGGGTAGACATGGTTACGGAATCAAGAGTTGGACATCGGCCCAGGGCGGGCCCGAATCGCTGACCGTCAGGAACTGCTCAAGGAGCGGCGTAGTCCGGGTCGTTTACCCAGTGAAGGTCCTCGCCTTCCCAGTCCCAGTCACGGAAGTCGGCGCCGCTGGGGTCCATCTCTTTTTTGAACTGGATGGATTTAACGTTGCCCATCGGCGTGCTGAAGTTGATCGTGGTCTGGTTGCCGTGACGCATCGCCCCACCTGTTGACGAGCCGGGGATCCCGGTCCCCCAGTTGTCGTAGCCAACACCACCCCACGGGTTGCTGTTGCTCCAGCCGTCGTCACCGTCGAAGTGGAGCGCCGCTTGATTGGCCCTGCCGCGATCGATCCGGAACACGGACGCGTACGCCCTGCCGAACTCTCCTCGCGCAACCAAGGTGTTGTCTGTGCTGACCCCGATGTAGTTGAAGCCCGTCACGGCGTCGGGGTCGGTCACCAAGAGACTGATGAAGCTCTGCTGTTGGTATGACTCGAACGGCGGGCCGTCTTCGGGACAGGTGTAGATGTTGTTTTCCGGGAACCCTTCGATGAGCTCATCGATCGCCAGTTCAATGGCCGCCGCGGTATCGCCCGCCGACGTGGGGTGCGGCTTCCCGGAATACAGGTAGGGGAACAGCGTCCATCCCCACCAACGCGGCTCGTAGTACGAGGGCCTTCCGGACACGTCCTGCCCCATCGCCATCGGCAGAAACCCATCGTGATCCGCGGCGTAAGCATTCGATGCGATCGCCATTTGTCGGAGGTTGGATTGACACACCATGCCCCGTGCCGTCTTGCGCGCCGCGCCCAATGCGGGCAACAGGATGCCGATCAGCAGGGCGATGATGCTGATGACCACCAGCAGCTCGATGAGGGTGAAGGCGTTGGTTTGGGAGCGGGACCGTGTCATCGTGAAGTTTCCTTGCGGCGGCGTCCCGTACGGTGGGAAGCCGTCTCCTGGCCAGGTGGATCGGTCTAAGCCCCAAGAAACGCGAGCGGGGCCGAACATGAGTCGAGATTCTCGAAACAGGCCGGAGGCGTGCCCGACACCGGCCTGCGCACTTTCTTGTCCCCCACCGGGACTCTCCGCCGCCTTGAGCAGGTGGCGGCGGAGAGCACACCCGGTGCTGACTGGAGTGAGCGGGCCTGCGGCCACGACCCACTCGTTCCCTTGTCAACTAACCCAGACCAAACACACATTCACGCACGGCGACGCATTAGCGCCAGGCCGCCCAGCCCCAACAGGGCCAACGAAGCCGGCTCGGGGACCAGGATCAGGTTGGCTTGACTGAACTTGGCGTTGAAGTCTTGATTCTGACCACTGGTTTGGTGGAAGTGCAGAACGAGGACGTCATTGGTATCGCCCGTGATAGCGCTGATGTCCGGGATATCGAACGTCAGCACGTCACCGGGCTGCGGACGCGCATCAAACACCGGGCTACCGTCCGGGTTGGTACCGGCAAAAATCAGGTCCAGCGTGTCCTGGGCCACGGCCTGGGTCAGGTCCACCGACGCCGTGATGGCGGCACCGGTCAGCATGGCTGGGAGGTCGTGGAACGTATCGTTGACTTCATCGAAGTCCTCGTTGGTGACCCCGTCGTTCACGGTGTAAAGGGTCCAACCGAACGCGCCGAGTTCGGTGTCATAATCGAGTACGGTCAACTCGAGTTGAGCGCCGGTCACGTCAGCCGTCGTACCACCGGTCGGCGCGAGCGCGGCGTTGAGACCGGTAAACTTCAACGCGGTCTGGCGACCGCCGCCGGGGTCGAAGACGTTGGTGCGGAAGCCCGGCTGGGTGTCCGTCCCAAATGAATCAACAAAGTTGAACCGCTGCCAGGTGTCCTGAACCGACGCGCCGATCGTTACCGATGCGCTGGCAGGCACCATAGGAGCCAACCCCGCCATCGCGACAACAGAAAAACCCATCATGAAACGTCTCATCAATAATCTCCTCAGATAGGGTGAGAAAACACGAGATGCGTGATCCAAGGCTCCGACATCAGCCATCAAGCACGCACAACCATGAAAACCAGCCAAGAACAATCAAGGGACTCACCGTCCAACTCAGCGGACGTCCACCTTTCGAGAGCGCGAGACCCAAGGCAGAGTTTTTGCAACGTTACAATATCTGAAACTTACCGTTCGATAGGACAGTGTAATCAATCCGACGACACGGTTCAAGAGAAATTGCAACGTTAAAATAATCAAACCAAGACAGGATGACGTCGAGGCAGCTGTCCTGCAGTTGCAGGTCCGTAGATGGTTCCGCGAGATCGGACTCCGCCGTCGCCGGGCACGAGGCGCTGCGAGAACAGAAAATGAGCGCGTAATCGGGTGTCAACTTGGAGTGTCTCCGGCTGGTGACTCGAATCGGGGCCTGATCACGACCGGCGGAAGAGGTTTGCGCGGCGATTCGATCTTTTTTAGCAGGAGTTCGACGGCCTTCTCGCCCATCTCATCGAGTGGCAGAATGACCGTATCCAGAAACCCGTCAACGACACTCAGGAGCTGCTGCTCCGCGAACGAGACGGTTGGGATCCGTGGGATTTCGAGGGAAGCCACCGCCAACTCCATGGAATCCCTGCCGGAATACACGACCGCCGCTTCCGGTCGAGTGTCTGGATTCTTGAAGAACTCGAAGAGCCGCACCGAGGTTTCTTGGAAATCATCTCCGGGGTACGGGGCGAAAACTTGTGACGTAAGTCCTGCATTCGTCATGGCTTGCATATAGCCGAGCTGACGGTCGCGGACGCTGTAGTGACAGTCCTCGAGCGCGTCGAAGCGCATGGTGTCGACGAACGCGATCTTCCGGTGTCCCGCCGCTAGCAGCCGCTCGGTTGCGATCCGGCCCGCGTAGATGTCTTCGAGATAGACACAGTCATGGTCCCGCTTGAAGTTTAGCCAGACCGAGGGCAGGCTGTACCGCTCGATGATGTCGAGCATCTCTTTGGGATAGCCCTTGCTGTACGTGATGAGCAAGCCGTCGGCCGACCAACGCCTCATCGCTTTCAGCAAGAACTCCGGGTCCTTCGCGAGCTTTTGCTCCGGCAGGCGGGTGTACAAGAGGAGCAGATCCTCGGAAGCAAGCCGCGCCTCAATGGCCTCCATCAGGAAGAAGGGGAGGTGGTTTTCGTGCTGTCTCGTCGACGCGACGACGGCCACATTGCCGTAGCGGCCCTCGCGAACCGCTCGCGCGGACGAGTTGGGGCGGTAGCCGAGTTCCATCGCGGATGCCATCACGCGTTCACGCATCTCTGCGCGAAACAGGTGAGCCTTGTTGCCCAAAATGCCGCTCGCCGTCATCACCGAGCAGTTGGCTTTGGCGGCAACCTGCTTGAGTGTGACCGGCATCAAAGAACTCCGGAACGTGAGAAATCGTGTTGGTCAGACAACCAAAAAAAGCGATTGTAACGCTAAAAAACCAATTATGCTGCCGTTTTGCAGTTTGTCAACCCCTATTGGCGTGTTCCCAAGTTTGGTGGCTCCGGACGGCCGAAGCCTCTCGCTACGGCAGGACGGGCTTTCGGGGGCAGGTCAGATCCGAGCACATGCTTGAATTCATCAACGTCGGCACACGCCGTGCCAGGTGCTTACCGGTCACGTAACACCCCGCCGATGGCTGAGTGAAGCATCAAGGCCGAAAACCTCCTGATGTGGTTGGAGGACCAGGGCCTCGAGGCCACGCACTCCATCCATGACCGGGACGCCACGTTCACCCGCGGCATCGACCGGCTGCTCGTTACGGCGGGGATCCACCCTCGTCATCCGAGTTCAAGGTGCTCGAACACCTGGTGCCAGCGGTCTTGATCTCCGGGGTGCTCTAGCCACGGTGCATATCCAAGCTTCAGATAGGTCTTGATCGCAGGCAGCCGCCAGTCGTCGGTGTAGAGGTGGACATGATGAAAGCCTTCGTCAAGTAGACGTTGAGTGACCGCGGTACATACCAGGGAGCCCAGCCCTTTGCCGCTGTGCTCGGAGCGGCAGGCCACCCAGCCCAACTCGCCCCCCGGCTGACCGAACTCGTTGCGGTCGCGTTGGGCCATCGCGGTCGCTACAACCTGGCGGGTTGATCGGCACACAACCACGAACCACCCGTCTTTGAGAACACGACCGCGGGCTTTGGGCAGCGAGTCATCCTTCCACGTGGGCCAGCCGGCGGACGCCATGGTGTCGAGAATCTCCATCTCGTCTTCGGGTTGCTGGAGCCGAATGCGGTAACCGGCGGGCTCGCAAGCCGGAGGGGGCGTCAATCGCTGGCGAACAGGCCAGACCATGTGAAGCTGTGGGTTTCGGGACGGCGGCTTCTCGGCAGGCGCGGTCTGCATGTCATGGTGCTCGCTTTCATGCTCGGGCCGAAGGTCATTGAACTAACTGGAGGGCTTCGGTTGACTTCCCCGCACGGAGCCGGATGCTGCGGGGCGGCCGGGCAAGCAACAATTGCATATAGTGAGACATATTTGTATTTTATGCAACATGAATCCCGCCTCCTCCGGCTACCAGACGGTAGAACGAGCCCTGACGGCCTTGGAATGGTTGGGCCAAGAGTCGGCCGCCGGCGTGGCGGAGTTGGCGGAGTTGCTGTCCATTGACCCGAGTTCCGCGAGTCGACTCCTGAAGACACTTTCGGGCATGGGATATGCCCTGCCGACGTCGCGGCGCGGCACCTACCGTCTCGGGCCGAAAGTCCTTGCGCTGGGCGAGCAGTTCGTGTCGGGGAACCCCCTCGTCGCTGCCTCGCAGCCGATCCTTGATCAACTCGCGGTATCGGTTCGTGCGAGCGCCCACCTCGTGGTCTCCACGGGCAGCAAGGCGATCGTGGTTGCTAAGGCCCCGAGCCCCGAACGGATTCAGGTCGTGACGACGGTGGGTTGGTTCATGCCGATGCATGCGTCTGCGGCCGGGCAAGTCTTGCTTGCTTTCTGTTCTCCGGAGCTACACCGCGGTTTCGCCAAGAAGAAGCCGTTGAAGCGCTACACCGAGCGCACAATCACCAAACCGACGCAGTTGGTTCGTGAACTGGAGCTCACTCGGAAGCGTGGGTTTGCCTTGGAGCGTGAGCAAGAGCACGAGGGCATCGGCTGCATCGGCGCCCCGATCCGCGACGGGACCGGTGAAACCGTGGCGGCACTCTCGATTTCAGGGCCGCTGTATGGAACACCCTTCCGCCTGGGGCGTGACGCAGCGCGCGTGACCATCGAACACGCCGAATGCATCTCGAAAGAACTCGGATACCGAGCCAGGCCAACCCAAGCCGACGCTAAAGGGAAGCACCATGAGTTCGTCAGTGGCTCATAGCTCTGATGCGACCGGGGCTGCCTCGGCCGAACCCGCCGGTAGTTGGCTCGACCTCGGCAGCCGGTACATCGCCGGGGGCGTCGTCTCGTTGAACCGCAAGGTAGAGCCTACGGTTAACTTCGTCAGTGCCTCGGGCAGCCGACTACGAGACCACCTGGGCCGAGAATACATCGACTACCACGCGGCGTTTGCCCCGCACCTGCTCGGCCACAACGAGCCGGCGATCAACCAAGCGGTCCAGGACGCGATCGCGCAGCGCTGGTCGCTGATGGGCAGTGGCACCACACCCTGGGAAGTGCGTCTCGCAGAGTTGCTCTGTGAATCGGTTCCCTCGCTTGAACGGGTCCAGATCACCAACACCGGCAGCGAGGCAACCGCCCACGCCATCCGCCTAAGCCGGGCGTGGACCGACCGCGACGACATCATCCTGATCTTGGGCGGTTACAACGGCTGGCACAACGAAGTGGCCCGCGCCGTCATGCCGACGCTTGACCAAGTTGGGCCGCGGGTCTCGCCGGGGGAGTACAGGTTCTTGCCCCTGTCGGCGGGAATCCCGGAGTCCACCACGCGTCGCGTGCACCTGGTCAACTTCAACGACCTGGAATCGGTCGAGTACGTGATGCGTCGGCACCCGACCGCGTGCGTGCTGACCGAACCGGTGCTCCAGAACATCGGCGTCGTGCTCCCGGAGCCCGGTTATCTGGAAGGCCTACGGGGCTTGTGCGATCGGTTCGGTGTGGTCTTGGTGTTTGACGAAGTCAAGACCGGTTTCCGCACAGCGTTGGGCGGGTACCAAGGCGTTGCTGGGATCAAGCCCGATCTGTCGGTGTTCGGAAAGGCCGTAGCCAACGGCTTCCCGATGGGCGTCATCGGCGGACGGGCCGACCTGATGGCGCGCTTCCACGACCCGGACCCGGCCAAGCGGGTGCTGATCGCGGGCACGTACAACGCGCATCCCGTCTCGTCCGCCGCCGCGATCGCTACCCTCGAGCGCCTCCGCGCCAATGACTCGGCCGTGTACGGGCACATCGAGACACGCGCCGCCCGGTTGGAAGCGGGCCTCAACGCAATCTACGAGGAGTTCGACGTTCCCGCAGTGGTTGCTCGCAATGCCTCGGCGTTTTGCACCTATTTCATGGATCACGCGCCGGTGGACTGGCACGACATCCTTAATCATCACGACTTCGAACTCGACCGTCGGCTGCGTGTCGCCTTGATTGAACGAGGGGTGTACGCCTTCCCGCTAGCGTGCAAACAGAACTCGGTCAGCGCCGCTCATTCCGAAGATGACATAGATCAAACGCTCCACGCGACCCGAGACGCTTTGGATCACCTGTTGAAGGATTGGTCGAGGGACGCGCTATGAAGCTGATCCGGTATGGCCCGCCAGAGAATGAACGACCAGGTGTGCAGTTGAAGGATGGGCGGCGTGTCGATTGTTCGATTGAGTTTTCTGATTGGGATGGGGAGTTCTTGGCCACAGGTGGATTGAAAGAACTGAATACTTTTTTGTCCCGAAACGCCGACAGGCTGCTTCCGGTTGCTGACACCGCGCGTTGGGCGGCCCCTGTACCTCGCCCCGGCAAGGTCGTTTGCATCGGGCTGAACTACCGCGACCACGCCGAGGAGTCCGGGATGGCGGTCCCCGAGGAACCCGTGGTGTTCCTGAAGGCGTCCAACACCGTCGCCGGCCCGTACGACGACGTGTGGATCCCGCCGAAGAGCGTCAAGACCGATTGGGAGGTCGAGCTCGGCGTGGTCATTGGGAAAGAGGCGCGATTTCTGAGATCGGACGAAGACGCGGCGGCGTGCGTCGCCGGGTATTGCGTGTCGCACGACGTGTCGGAACGCGAGTTCCAACTCGAACGCAGCGGGCAGTGGACCAAAGGCAAGAGCTGTGACCGGTTCAACCCGCTTGGCCCCGTGTTGGCGACGCCCGATGAAATCCCTGGCCCGGCCAGCCTCGGGATGAGCCTCGACGTCAACGGCAAGCGGATGCAGACGGGCAACACGCGCACCATGATCTTTGACGTCTACGACGTCATCCGACGGCTGTCGTGGTTTATGACCCTGGAGCCGGGTGACCTGATCTCGACCGGGACCCCGCCGGGCGTAGGGTTGGGCATGGAACCGCCGCGTTTCCTCAAGCCCGGTGACATTGTCGAGCTACGCATCGAAGGGTTGGGTGAGCAGCGACAGACGTTTGTGCCCACGCCGATGCCGGACGAATCCTGACGCCCCACACGATTATTGAACCCACGCCATGCGCATCACCGCCATCGAAACGCTGGTCTGCCACGCCCGGATGCGGAACTGGGTGTTCGTCAAGGTGTTGACCGACCAGCCGGGGCTGTGGGGCTGGGGCGAGGCGACGCTGGAGTGGCACACGAAGTCGGTGGTCGGCGCGATCGAGGACCTTACACCGCTGCTCGTGAGTGAAGACCCGACGCGTGTCGAACACCTCTGGCAGATGATGTACCGCCAGCACTTCTGGCACGGCAACGGCATCGTCCGCGCGACCGCGATCAGCGGCATCGACCTCGCGCTCTGGGACATCGTCGGCAAGGTGCACGGCGTGCCCTGCCACCGCCTCTGGGGCGGACCGGTACGTGACCACGTCCGGCTCTACTGTCACCTCGGCGGCGGGAAGATGGAGGACTTCTACGGGACCGACCCGCAAGACGCGGCCCACTTCGGGGAGCTGGCGCAACAAGCCGTGGCCGACGGGTTCACGGCGTTCAAGTCGATGGCCGTTCCGCCGACGATGCCGATCGAAGGCCTGCGCCCGATCCGCTACGCCGAGGCCTGCGTCCAGGCGATGCGTGACGCGGTCGGCGAAGGCATCGACATCATGGTCGATTGCCACGCCCGACCTTCGCCCCGGATGGGCGTGCGGTTCGCCACCGCGCTCGAGCCTTACGGCCTCTACTTTTTCGAGGAGCCCTGCTGGCCCGAATCGATCGAAGGGATCGCGGAGGTGCAGCGTTCCGTCTCGACCCCGATCGCAACCGGCGAACGATTGACTTCCCAGCAAGCCTTCACGCCCCTGCTGGAAAAACGCGCGTGCAGTGTGCTGCAGCCGGACATCACGCACTGCGGCGGGTTGTCGGAAGCGCGTCGCATCGCGGCGATGGCGGAGGCCTATCGGGTTGCGCTCGCGCCCCACAACCCGCAGGGCCCGGTGAGTACGGCGGCGTCGCTCCAACTGGGCTTCGCCACGCCGTCGTACATCATCTGCGAATCCGTCCACGCGGACGTGCCGTGGCGGTGCGACGTGGTGGACGAGGGGTTCAAGGTTGAACCCGAAAGCCGCACCGTCAAACCCGACGACAGGCCCGGCCTGGGAATCGAGGTCAACGAAGACGAAGTGAAGAAGCACCCGTTCGAGCCGGAGCTTCTGCAGCGTGTGTTCTACCCCGACGGCAGCGTGGGAGACTGGTGATGCCCGACCTGACCGGACAGTGTGCGATCATCAGCGGCGGGTTGGGCGACATCGGCCGGGCGATCGCGTTGGCGTGTGCCGAATCGGGCGCCGACGTGGCCATGGGAGACGTGCTCGAATCCGGTGAAGCCACGGAACTTGTTGCGGCGGTCCGCAAAACGGGGCGGCTGGCGCGCTACGACCAGGTCGACGTGAGTGATTTCGCCACAGTGAAATCTTGGGTGGCCAAGGTTGAAACCGAGTTGGGCACCCCAAGCATCGTCATCCCCAACGCCGCAGTCGTTCAACCCGGCGGTTTTACGGGCACCACCGCGGAGCGGTGGCAACGCGAGATCGCGATCAACCTCAATGGTGCTTTCCATCTGGCCAAAGCCGGGGTGGACCGCATGCTCGCGGAGGGGATAGGCGGCCGGGTTGTGTTCGTGGGTAGTTGGGCCGCGCACGCGCCGCACCCGCACATCCCCGCGTACGCGGCGAGCAAGGCGGGGCTGCGGATGTTGATGAAGTGCATGGCCGTGGAACTCGCCGGGCGTGGCATCCTGGTTAACGAAGTTGCCCCCGGGTACGTGAACGCCGGGCTGAGCGGCAGGCACTTCCAAGAGGACCCGGTTGCGGCGAAAAAAGCACGGGGCCGGGTCCCGGTGCGTCAATTCATCGAGCCCGACGAGGTAGCGCGACAGGTGCTCCACCTCTGCGACCCCGCGAACCGCCACACCACGGGGTCGACCCTGCTGATGGACGGTGGGCTCTCTCTCACCAGTGCAGCCGATCAACTCCGTTGAACCCCGGATCATTTCCCCCTGCCTGTTCCTGCAACACGGACCGCCCGCCCCATGAGAAAGAAGATGAACACCAAGAAGATCCGCGTCGGCGTGATTGGTCTCGGACGGGGCGGGTCCTTTATGAGGCAGGCCGAGGCGACCGGCATGGAGTTGGTCGCCATCTGCGACACCTGGAAAACAAAACTCAAAGAGGTCGGCAAGGAACTCAAGGTCGCGACCTACACCGACTACGACAAGTTCCTTGAGCACGACATGGACGCGGTGATCACCGCCAACTACTTCCACGAGCACGCGCCCTTCGCCATCAAAGCGCTGAAGGCGGGGATGCACGTGATGAGCGAGTGCACCGCGTGCAAGACCATGAGCGAGGCGGTGGCGTTGTGTGAGGCCGTCGAAGAGAGCGGCAAGATCTACATGTTCGCCGAGAACTACCCGTACACCAAGGTCACCATGGAGATGGCCCGGCTGTATAAGGCCGGGGAGATCGGTGACGTGCTCTACGGCGAGGGCGAGTACATCCACCCGATGAGTGTGGACGAGACGCTCTGGTACTGTCCGTCGCTGGATCACTGGCGGAACAACCTGCCGGCCACGTACTACTGCACCCACGCGATGGCGCCACTAATGGTCGCGACCGACACGATGCCGGTCTCGGTGAACGCCCTGGTGATCGAAGCCCCCGACGGCTACCGGCCGCACGCGCTGCGGCAGGGCGACATCGGCTCCGTGATCCTCTGCCGGATGAACAACGGCGCAGTATTCCGGCTCGTCCAGCACGGCATACCGGGGCACAGCGTCTGGTATCGCATGCACGGCAGCCGCGGCCTCATCGAGAGCACGCGCGGCATCGGCTACTGGGGGCCGCCGACGGTACGCGTCTCCATCGACGAATGGGAACTCGCGCCGGGCGAGGTGGCCAATCGGACTTATCAGCCCGATTTCCCCAAGTGGGCACAGGCCGCGGCGAAGGCCGGACACGGCGGCGGCGATTACTTCACCAGCCACTTCTTCGCCGAGGCCATCCGCAGCGGCCGGCAGCCGTACCTGAACGTCTACCGCGGCGTCGCCATGTCGTGTGTCGGCATCTTGGGCTGGAAGAGTGCGTTGAAGAACGGCGCGCCGTACGCCATGCCCAACTTCAAGTCCAAACGCGACCGCGCCAAGTTTGCCGACGACCAATGGTCGCCCTTCCCCGGTGACGAAGGCCCCGGCCAGCCGCCGCGCAGCATCCGCGGCCACGACAAGAAGATCGCCGCGAAAGAACTGAACTACGCCCGCAAGAAGTGGAGTGAGTACGGCTTTGTGATCAAAGATTGACGTTTCGAATCATCGATTCATGGCTAACAAGCAGTCAACCAAGACTATCCGTGTCGGCGTGATCAGTCTCGACTTGGTGGAGTGAGAACACATCATGACCGGCACAACCCACCCGCGACCGCTCGCACACCCCGGCTTCCGGGGGCTCATCGGCGTTGGCCGGGAAGACATCACGCCACCGGTCGGGATCTACTGCCGGTGTTGGGGGGCCGCTTCCACCGATGTGGCGGAGGGTGTCCACCGCCCGTTCACCCTCACCGCGTTGACGCTGCGGCGGGACGCGGACGCGCCGCCGCTGGTGCTCATCGAGATGGATTCGATCGGTTGGGGGCACATCGGCGCCGAGCAACGATTCCGCCGGCGCCTCCTGGACCGGCTTGGTCTGCAACCGGGGCAGTTGGTCTTCGGGGTCAGCCACGCGCACAGCACGCCTTGGCTGACCGATCGGCCCGACCCGACCTGGGCAGGCGGCGAACTGGTCGGGCCATACGTCGAACACGTCTTTTCTTCGGCCGTTACGTCCGTCGAACATGCGCTCAACACGTCCGCGCCCGGGGAACTTGTCTGGCACACCGGCACCTGCCGACTCGCAACGAACCGCGACCTGCCGGACCCCGACGCCGACCGCTGGGTCTGCGGATACCACCCCGACGCGCCGGCGGACGACACGCTGCTGGTCGGGCGTGCCGCAACCGACGACGGCGAGATACTCTGCACCCTCGTCAACTACGCTTGTCATCCGACGACACTGGCTTGGCAGAACCGGCTGGCCTCACCCGACTTTGTGGGAATGATGCGCGAGACCGTGCAGCGACAGACCGGCGGTGCGCCGTGTCTGTTCCTACAGGGCGCAGCGGGTGAGTATGCACCGCGGCATCAGTACGTCGGAGACACCGAGATCGCCGATCAAAACGGTCGGCAAATCGGCTACGCGGCCTTGGCGGTGCTAAACGACATGGTGCGCCCCGGCCACGCTCTGACGTATGACGGTGTTGTGGAATCGGGGGCGCCGTTGGCCGTCTGGAAACTTCAGTCGCACGATGCGCCTACGGCCTTGGTTGGGCGGCACTGCCCCGTCACGGTTGGACTCAAAGATTGGCCCAAGCTGGCCGAACTCGAGGAGCAGTACGCGGGTGAAACCGACCGGGCCCTGAAGGAGCGCCTCCGCCGCAAGCTAGCGCTGAGGCGAGACTTGGGTGATGACGCAACGTTCCCCATGGCCGCCTGGGTTTGGAAACTCGGAGAGGCGTTCGTCGTGGCGGTCATGGCCGAGGCGTACAGCGATCTGCAACGCCGACTCCGTGCCGAGTTCCCACGGGTGCCGATTGTCTGCATCAACCTGATCAACGCGTCGGGCTACCTGCCGCCTGCGGATGCCTACGACACGGACCTCTACCAGGTCTGGCAGACGCCGTATGCACGTGGCGGGTTGGAACGCGTCATCGAGCAGATCCTCCACCATATTGCGCCGTTGACAGTCTCCAAGTAGTCATCGCGGAGGCGGTATGGGGTGCCACGTTCGCAGTGACGTGCCCCGCCAATCTGTTCCATGCTGAGGTTCCGTAAGCCGGTCCTTCCAGATCATGGAGAAGCACGCATTGCACGGCTCGGAAGCGTTTCCGAGCAGAACAGATCGTGAGCAAGCTCCGGGGAATGACGGGGTGTTGTTCAGCATATGAACACCAGTCTCTGTAGCCAGAGGTCCGGCTTACAGATTCGCTCAAGGCAAGTGGTTGATGTCAGTTGTGTGAGGTGTCAGCCTGGCCGACACCGGGCGACTTGTGATTGATAAGGGGTTGATCACGGTGGTTCAGCCTCGCACCTACCAGCTGTGGTTGAAGGAGCAGCGAGAAGAGCGGCGTTTGGGGCGTGTGGGTCGTCTCCATGAAGCTGCACGTCGCACGCTGGTCGTCTGCGACCTCTTCGTGAAGAGCGTCTGGATACCGGCAAGCAAGCGCTCGGGCTACGTACTCGCGTTCATCCACGTCGACACACGGAGAGTCTGGTGTTCGCCGACGACTTACCACCCCAACGAAAACTGGGTGAAACGACAGGCCCGTAACTTCCTGATGTGGCTGCAAGATCAGCGACTCGGGCCACCCATCTCATCCACAACCGGGACACAAAACTCGCGCAGGGTTTTGATCGACTGCTGGGCACGGCGGGCAATCGGACCGTCAAGTCGCCGTTCATGGCGCCCAACGCCGATGCCAATGCGTACGCGGAACCGTGGATCGCATCGGTCCGACGGGAATGTCTCGATCATCTTCGGCGCTTCGGGCCTGGGCGCCTCGACCATCTGGTGTAGACCCACGTGCACTACTACAACTGGCACAGTCCGGACCAGGGCCTGGGAAACCGGGTGCAGCAAGAATCAGCCACGTAACTTAGGTTGACGATCGATTCACGCCGGGACTCTACCGGCTGGATCGGCTGCCGGTCTGAGTTCGGTGGGGTGCTGAAGTAATACGACCGGCTCGCGGCTTTAAAATGCTGGCGCTCTGCTAAGGAAGCTTGATTGAGTCAGTTGTCAGGGAGCCGGTTGCATGCCTTCAGGGAAGGGTGCAGTCGTATTCTACGGGGTTTGCTGGGCTGCATTCGTGTTGCATTTTGCTTGTCAGAAATACACGCTTTGGGCAAATCAGGTCGCGAGTTGCGAACAAGCGATAATCACAATGATGCGCCGACACTTTGGAACGGATCGAGATCGGCCACCACAAACCGCTTGCCCTCCGCTATTCCACAAGGCCCGATCACGCTCCGGAAACGCGTTCCATCGGCGCGGGCTCGCGCTCCAGGTCGGCCTGCACGAGCCGCTCCATCATCGCGGCACGCACCTGGCCATAGCCGGGGTCGTCGAAGCGGTTGCGGAGCTCGTGCGGGTCTTCGTGCAGATCGAACAACTCGCCCCAAGACCGTCCGCGGTACACCGTGAGTTTGTAGCGGTCGGTCACCAGTGTCCGCAGGTGCACCGCGTCGGAATCGTTGTGATGATTTTCGATCATCGCCCACGCTCTTCGCTTCTCAGGCCGGTCGCCCATCCACGCCGCGAGCTGGCTGCGGCCCTGCATCGCCCGGGGGACCTTTGAAGCGCCGGCCGCGTCTAGAAACGTCGGCGCCAAGTCGACCAGCGATTGCAGGTTCGTCGTCGTTTCACCGCGAGGAATCCGGTCTCCAAACGCGGCAAGCATCGGCACACGGATCACGTCTTCGTAATGGAACGGGCCTTTGGCCACCAAACCGTGCTGCCCTAGGAAGTGCCCGTGGTCGGAGGTGAACACGATCAGCGTGTTGTCCAGGATGCCGAGCGACTCGAGCCGGTCGAGCGTCTGACCGATCCAGTGGTCCATGAACGAAATCATCCCGTAGTAGACGGCTTGGCAACGCTTGAGCCTGTCCTCGGAGACCCCAACATGCGGGGTGTAGCCATGGTTGCCCCGGTGGTCGAGGTTGAAGCCCTGGAAGTCTGCTTCGGGGTCGCGCGTCATCCGGTGTGGGGGCGGCATGTCGTCGAACTCGCCCGCGGCGTAGCGGCCCACGTCCATATCGGCTGGGTCGTACATCGATGCCCAAGGCTCGGGCACACAGTACGGCGGGTGCGGGTCGTGATAGCTCGACCAGACAAAAAACGGCACGCCTTGTCTTTGAGCGTCTTCGATCGCGGCGATCGTGCGTTGCCCGGTCCAGGCCGTGTAGTGATAGGTTTCGGGCAGCTTCCAGCTCATATCGGAACGCCAGCCGTATTCGGGCCCCTTTTCGTGGGGCGGCGCCAAAGCTCCATCGCGGTCCGACTCGGCGACGCCGTCTCGCCTCGGCTCGAAGTAGGCGCGCCAATCCGAAACCCCTTGCTGTTCGAGCCAGATCGCGTAGTGCTGCCCGGCGTGGCCCTCGTCGCCGTGGTTCCGCGTCAGCTCAACGTGGTCGAAGCCGTACCAAGGCGTGTGCGTGTCGTTGAACGTCTTCCAAAAATCCAGATCCCGGAGCGTTGGATAAGCCTCGACGCTCGGACAGTCCTTGGTGGACCGCAACGGCTGAAAGTGCGCCTTACCGATCAGCGTGCTGCGATAGCCCAGGGGCCGGAGGTAGTCACCAAGCGTGAGCGCGTCTTCGGGCAGTTTGGTGCCCAGCGTGAAGGCTCCATGGGTGCTGGGGTACTGGCCGGTGATGATCGATGCACGCGTCGGCGTGCAGGTCGGGTTGGGACAATAGGCCCTTGTGAAACTCGTGCCCACCGCCGCGAGGCGGTCGAGGTTGGGCGTTTGAATCTTCGGGTTGAGCGTCCCGAGCGTCGACCAGTGTTGCTGATCGGAAGTGATAAGGAGCAGGTTCGGCCGTGCAGTGTCGGTCATGGGTTTCGGCATGTGTGGCCTTGGGGTGAACTAGCTTCCTCGGTGACGCAGCGCTCGAGCTTGCTAGATACTTCGGCCGCAGGTGGGTTGATCGAGCCGTCGAGCGAAAAAACCGCAACTCAAAAAATGATCGCGATCCGCCGTAGCCGCAGAGTCGAGCCGGTTCCAGCCTGACCCTCGTCGGCTCCCAATCACTGATTGGTGCAACGCAGCTTCGCCTGTGCCTCCCGCTATCGCCGTCCGCCCCGCGACGCTGGCGGGCCTGCACTTCGTCGTATTCGTTTTCTTGATGCTCGCGCGACTTCCGGATGCACACGGGCGGCTGGGGCAAGTTCCAGTACGCGCTCCAAGGCATGGTAGTAAAGAACGAAAAGGGGGTTTTGGGGCACTTAACCGGTATAGTAGCGTCGCCGGAGAGTCTCGTTCCTTGCCCCATTTATCAACCCCGATATCAAAGAATGGATCTGTGTCAGTTGAATATTCTCTACTTACATTCCCACGACACGGGGCGCTACGTCGAGCCGTATGGTTTCTCGGTTTCCACGCCCGCGATCCAGCGATTCGCCGAGCAGGGCGTCACTTTTCGTCAGGCTTTCTGTGCCGCCCCGACCTGTTCGCCCAGCCGGGCGGCGCTGATGACCGGTCAGTACCCGCACCGCTGCGGGATGCACGGGCTGGCGTCGACTCAGTACGGCTATACCCTCCACGACTACTCACGCTACCTGCCCAGGTTTTTCCGCGGCCGAGGCTACGAAACAGCACTCGCGGGTATGCAACACGTCGCGAGGCCACCTTGGGCAGACCCGATCGCCGAGTTGGGGTATGACCACTGGCTGAATCACGATGATCAGGGGGGGCACCAACCCGCCACCACTGCGGATGCTGCGGTGAACTTTTTATTGAATCGAAATGCTCATGATCGGCCGTTCTTTCTCTCCGTGGGTTTCGGCGAAACCCACCGCGACAACGCCCACGGCGGCATCGCCCACGGCTACGACCCCGACCTGATCGAAGAGGCCGAGCACGCCGATGGGCGGTATTGCCAGCCGCCGCCAGGCATCCCCGACACTCCGATCACCCGTGCCGACGCCGCGAATCTGTGTCGCGGCGCCGAGCGGCTTGACGAAAAAGTCGGCCGGGTTCTCGATGCGCTCGACGAGGCCGGGCTTGCTGAAACCACACTTGTCATTTTGACGACCGACCACGGCTTGGCGTGGCCAAACGCTAAGGGGAACCTGACCGACCAGGGGTTAGGCGTCATGCTGCTGCTGCGGGGGCCAGAAGGCGTGACCTGGAACAGCGGGCGGGTGTCGGATGCTTTGGTTTCACACCTGGACCTCTACCCGACGATATGCGAACTGGCCGGGATCGAGCCGCCGAGCGACCTCGACGGCGTGTCGCTTTTACCGCTACTGCAGAATGAAGCTGGCAGCTTGCGTGATGCGGTGTACGGCGAGCAGGGGTATCACTGTTTGACGGCCGACCCTCAGCGGTCGATCCGCACCGAACGCTATCGCTATACCCGACGTGGCCCGGGGCCTTACCTGCGGATTGTCGATCCGGGTCCGACCAACAACTGGCTCTGCGATCTCGGATACGCCCGATCGCCCGTCGGCCAAGACTTGCTTTATGACCTTTGGTTTGATCCGGCCCAGGCCCATAACCTGGCGGAGTCGGCCGAGCACCAGATGGTTCTGTCTACCTTGAAAAACAAGCTCTTCGAGCACATGAGAGAGCTTGACGACCCCTTCTTGACCGGCACCATCCCGCCGCCACCCGCCACATCCGCGACCTCGGCTTCATCCACCGCATCGAGCACAATCACTTAGAAGAAGCGCCACTTTTCGGTGGAGTCCGTAGCACCGGATGCCTCCTCGACACGCTGTACAAATGGGCCTGCGCTCTCACCCCACATCGATCCGGTAGGCCCACCGGTATTGTCCGGGAGGGACCCAATACGCGGGCAAAGCGTCTGGGCCACAACTCGCGGTTCCGAGACCGCGGTGGGCGTGGTCGAGGCAGACGACGGTCGCTTGGCGCGGCTCGAGGTCCGTTGTGTGCGAAGCGGCGGTAAGGTCGGCTGGGGTGTAGTGGCTGGCCGAGGCGTGAAAGCTGCCTTCGCTCCAGGACTTGAGGCCTGTCGGCCCCCGAGAGCCCGGAATCGAAGTCCAACGGATCACATGGCCCTGCGCCGGGTGCCGAAGCTCGAGCCACCTTACGCCGGACTTTAAACCATGCTCCTGCGGGACCACGTATGGCACGTATTCGTCCGCGACGGTCGATTGGTAGAGACCGATCGGCGTGCCGGCCCGGCGGTCCGGGTACGACTCACCGGGGCCGTGGCCGAACCATTCGACGGACTCAAACCCGGCGGCGATCGTCCAGATGTCGCCGATTCGAGGGAGATCGGGGAGGCCGCGGTCGATCGATACCGTGTTCTCGATGGTCAGCGATCCCGCCGCACTGAGCACCATGCGCCGTCGGTGATCTAGCCTGCGCTCGACGCCTCGGCGATCCTTCGCGACCCAGCGCTCCGAGATATCCACCGCGACGGACCCGTTGCGCAAACGAGTGGGTTCCTTGAGGACCGCCTCCGCACGCTTGAGCTTGTGCAGGCCGGCGTTGCACCAACGACCTAGCGGTTTCCAATCCGCTTGCCACTGTTGGGGTTTGCCTTTCACGCCGTCGTTGCTCGTGGGACCGCGCCAGATATTGAAGGTTGGCCCGCTCGTGACGATCGGTTCTCCACCTATCTCGATGCGCGTGACGCTGGCTCGCCGACGGTTCAGCACGACGGTCAGGCGACGCTCCCGATGCCGCAAAGTCACCCGG
This sequence comes from Phycisphaera sp., assembly GCA_028285385.1. Lineage (GTDB taxonomy): Bacteria > Planctomycetota > Phycisphaerae > Phycisphaerales > Phycisphaeraceae > CAZIXN01. The sequence continues at coordinate 58,877 of JANQPR010000154.1, read as the reverse complement.
CTCGAGGTTGCATGGGCCTCCGCGGCGCCATCCCTCGAACCAGGCTTCACACCGGTTCCCGCTTGCTCGCTCGGCAGCGGAAACTGTTCCCAGGCAACGCGATGGCCCCTTGAGCACCAGCGTTGGTTGGCCTGAGCGGTTGCTTCCACGAGGAGGAACGCCTCGCCGTCCCTCGTGATCTCCGGTAAATCGAGTTTGGTGGTCGTCGAACTTCCGGGTGCTGTGTTGGCCCCGGGTTCCCATACTCCTGAAGCGATGCGTCTGCCTTCGACCTCGAGATGCCACCGAAACGAAAGCCACGCGAGATCGGAGAAGTCCTGGTTGTTCGTGACGGTGACCTGGCTGCCGGACGCGAAGTCAAACGCGATTGGCTGCATCAGTTTTTTGCACTCAAGCATCGCGGGGTGGGGCTGTCGGTCCGGCCCGATCAGCCCGTCGCAGACGAACTCGGCGTCGTGGGTCTCTTCGCCGAAGTCGCCGCCATAGGCGTACCAAACCCGTCCATCGTTGGTTGTTCGGTACAAGCCGTGATCGATCCATTCCCAGATGAAGCCCCCTTGAAGGCCGTCGTACTTGTTGAAGGCTTCCCAATACTCCTTAAGCCCGCCGTTCGAGTTCCCCATCGCGTGGGAGTACTCGCAGGGGATGCAGGGGCGTTGGTCATTTCCACGCCTCGACCACGCGATGAGTTCGTCTACCTCCAGGTACATGGGACAAAAAAAGTCGCTCGCGCGACGGTCGTCGCCGACCTCGGTGGCAAGCTTCTGTTGCCAACCCTCGCGCACCGCGCCCTCGTAATGCAGCGGGCGCGTCGGGTCGTAACTTCGAATCTGATCGGCCATCGCGTCGTGGTTCTCGCCGTATCCCGATTCGTTGCCCAGGGACCAGGCGATAACCGACGGGTGGTTCTTGGTCCGTCGGACCATGTTCATACCGCGGTCGACGAACGCGGCTTCCCAGCGAGGATCGCGACAGAGCGTCGCGTAGTTGTCGTGCGCTTCGACATTGGCTTCGTCCATTACGTAGAGGCCGTATTCATCGCAAAGCTCGTACCAGCGTCGATCGTGGGGGTAGTGCGCGTTCCGCACCGCGTTAAAGTTGTGCTGCTTCATCAGCACGATGTCACGGACCATGCTCTCGCGCGAGAGGGCTTTGCCGGTCTTAGCGTCGTGCTCGTGGCGGTTGACGCCACGGATCGTGACGGCCCGGCCATTGATCAGGAGGCGCCGCCCCCGCACCTCGACGTTTCGGAACCCTACGCGGCAGGCGGTGTGCTCGATCGCACGGGCTCTAGGCTGGCCTCGACCGTTATCGGCGTAGGTCGAGATCGTGAGCAGATAAAGGTTGGGAGATTCCGTTGACCACGCCTGCACCTCTGGGATGGTTGCTGCGAGCCTCGCCATGTTGTGGTGGCGGTGGTACTCCCGATCGAGAGCAACGGTTCTCTCGAAGGCATCGACTTCTCGGCGGTCGGGAGCGAACAGACGCGCCTTGACGTGGACCGGGCGCTGTGGCTCCTCGGTGAAGTTCAACTTGACCGCGACGTCGATGCGGCCCGCCCTATCGGGATCGATGAGCTTAGCGGTTGCGTGGACATCCTGGATATAGGCCCGGTCTTGGCTGTAGAGAAACACCTCCCGATAGATACCGCCGAGCCACCACTGGTCCTGGTCTTCGATGTAGGACGCGTCGGACCATCGCAACACCATCGCGACGATCAGGTTTCGGCCCGTTCTGAGATGGGGCGTGACGTCAAATTCGCTCGGTAGCCGTGAGTCCTTGCTCATGCCCACCCAAACGCCGTTGACCCAAACACACAGCACGCTCTCGGCTCCGCCCACGTGGAGCACGACTCGTCGGCCGTCCCAGTGTTGCGGCAAATCGAACCAACGCCGATAAACACCGGTTGGGTTTTCGCGGGGAACCTGTGGAGGCCTATTCACAAATGGCATCTGAACATTGGTGTAGATGGGCTGGCCGTATCCGTGCTGGGTCCAGTTGCTCGGGACGGGCAGTCGCGCCCAGCGGCCATCGCGATAGCTGTGGGCCTTGACCTCCGCCGGAACGTCTTCGGGGCGATCAAAAAGTCGGAACCGCCACTCGCCGTTCAGGTCGAGATACCAGCGGCTTCTCGAACGTGTCCCACGCTTTGCGCTTTCTAGGTTCTGGAATGGGATCAGATTGGACCGCCCGGGTAGTCGGCGAACGTTCGTTAGTTCAGGCGTCTGCCAAAACGCGGGGTATTCGGCGATCAGGGCGTGCATGGTTGTTTGCCGGGAAGCTACTCGGGGGGCACGCGGCACAATAATCTGTTGGCTCTACTTGGTGGCCAGATGTAAAACCGAACTGACCTTGGGGTTGGCTTCTTCTGCGTCCGAGCGTGTTCAACGAGTCAATCGGTTGGTTCATGGGGCGAGGGAGTTGCAGTCTCGCGGGAAACTAATCGTCACCCGGCAAATGGCCGTAGTCGTCAGGGCAAGGCCGGCTACCCTTAAGCATCTCGTGGTAGAACGGGTTATGTCCGGGGATATGGGCTTCGAGGTTCGTCCTCCACCGCCGCAGTTGGTCGTGCAAGGCTTGGCATTGGGCCGGCTCGGTGGGGGCCAAGTTGTGTTGTTCGCCGGGGTCGCTGGGGAGGTGGAATAACTCGGGCCGGCTGTCTTCGAAGTATTCGATCAGTTTGTGTTCCCCGCTGCGGATCGCGCAGGCCGGCGTACCGCCCTGGTTGGAGTAGTGCGGGTAGTGCCAGAAGATGGCCGTGTCATCGAGCGTGTCGCCGTGAAGGGCCGGCAGGAACGAGCGCCCGTCGAGAAGGACACCCTCAGGTAGGTCAACGCCGACGGCCTCGAGCATTGTGGGCATTAGGTCGGCGCTGGTTACGGCGGTGCGACAGGTCGAGCCGACGGCGGTGACCCCCGCCCCGGCCGCCAGCAGGCAGACGCGGTTGCCTCCTTCGGCCATCCAACCCTTGCCCTCGCTCAGCGGCGCATTACAGGTCGGCGAGCCTTCCGCGGTCGACAGCCCGCCGTTGTCGGAGGTGAAAAGGATGATCGTATCGTCGGCCAAGCCGAGTTGCGCCAAACCATCAAGCAAGCGGCCGATGTTGATGTCGAGGTTCTCGATCATCGCGGCGTAAGCAGGGTCGGACTGCACGATTCGGCGGATGAGGCGTTGGTCTTTTTTATGCAGGCAGGGAAACGCTTCGCCTTCGACTAGGGCCGCGTCAGAGTCGAGACCGAGTGACACCGCTTTGTGCCGGAACTTCTCGATCAGGTCGGCCGGGGCTTGGATCGGCGTATGCACGGCGTAGTGCCACAGGTTCAGGAACAACGGCTCGTCGTCATGCGGCCCGCCATCGGCGTGTTCGGCAAGCAGGGTGAGAGCTTCATCAGTCAGGCGATCGGTGAGATATTCGCCGTCCGGTCCGTCGCTTAGGGCCGGGTTCCGGTACGGGCTGAAGTAGGAAGGGGGGTGGCCGAGGTGGCACCCGCCGACGTTGAGGTCGAAGCCGAAGTCGCGGGGCCCGTGGCCATCGCCGCCCAGGTGCCACTTACCGATGTGGGCGGTGCGATAGCCCGCGTCGCGTAGGGCCGCTGCAACCGTCACCTCGGATCGTGGCAGCGCGTGGAAGAAAGGCGCGCCCACGAGCCGGCCCCAGGGGTTGCCGGGTATCCAGTTGGTAATGCCTACGCGCGCGGGGTAGCGCCCGGTGAGGATCGACGCACGGGTCGGCGAGCAAACGGGGCTGGTCGCATAGGCGTCCGTAAATCGCACGCCGCGGCGCGCCAGTGCGTCGAGCCGGGGCGTCTCGTAGAAGCTGCTCCCGTAGCACGAAAGGTCGGCCCAGCCCAGGTCGTCGATGACGATCAACAGCACGTGCGTCGGACGGATTGAGACATCACGGGCAGCCAAGCGAATCGACTCCGATGGTGTGGTCATGCGGAGACCAGCGTTCCTGCCACCGTAACCAAGGTCGATCGCCCTCCCAAACCAGCGGCAGCCAGACGTAGCGCGAATCGCCCAGCGATTCGCGGCTCCAGCGGTCGCCCACGTAAATGCACGTACCGTTCCGCGTGTCGGGCTGGAGCACGCAGGCCGGCTGGGAAGCGAACGTATCGGATGTTTCTTGTGGGTCGCAAAGCTCGCCCATGACTTCCCATGGCCCGGTCAGCCGCTCGGCAACACACACGCGGCAAGGATTGGGGGCCCAGCCCGAAACTCGCGAGGTGATCATGTACCAGCGCCCGTCCCGTTGGAACACCGCCGGCGCTTCGTGCCCCTCGTACCCGCCCGACGAGCGCAAGACCCGGCTCAGTTCCCCGCTGACACCCGTCGCCGCGTCGTTGAGCCGGGCCACGATCATGACCGAAAAGCGATCGCTGGGGTGGATGAGGTACGCCGAGCCGTCGGCGTCGCGTTGCACCGCGAAGTCGCCCGCTCGCAGGCCGTTGGGCGGCCCGGCGTGGCGAAACTGGTAGGGCCCGGCGATGGCCCGGCTGGTGGCCACGCCCAGGTGCATGTATTCGTAATCCGCGCCGCCGGCCTTGAACCACATCACGAAGTGATCGCCGGCGTCGTTGTAGATCACCTTCGGGCGTTCCACGACCTTTGAGGGATGCAGCGGATGCGACGGATCGTCGTCAGCTGGATGCAGCACGGTACCCAGCGGGTGCCACGCCACCAGGTCGGTTGAGCGATAAGCCCGGATGCCCCGGAATGGCACCCGGGCTGCGTTTCGCGCGTTGAGCGTGGTTGGGCCGGACTTGTCCTCGCCGAACCAGTAGTAGGCGCCGCCGTGCCGAAGGATTCCGCCGCCATGGGCTTGGATGACCTCGCCGGACGTATCCCGCCAGATATCTCCGGGGCAGAGCAACCGGGCGTCAGGCCAATCGATGGGATTTGCCTCCCGGTCCATCGTTTGTGCGGCGGGCTGCTGGATGCCGCTCGGCGGTCCGCTCGGCGCCTCCGGCCCGGAACTCAACGCGGCCGGTTGGGTCATGTCTCAGAAATCCCTCAAAGAGTCTTGCCGTCGCCATCAGCCAAGAACGGCGTTCACGGCCATTTCGCAGCCGAAACCCCGGACTCGGGGAGACGCAGCAGATTCGACATCGTGGATGCGTGTCGGCTTGACAAAAGTCACGGATAGTGTATAATTAAACCGGTTAGTAATCAAGATTACCGGTTCAAATCACTTGCCGATTCATGTCCCATGCTTGAAACCTCCGCTCCAAACTCGAGTCGTGCGATGTCCACCCAGGCGGAAATTGCTGCGGCCTGTGGCGTGTCCAAAGGTGCGGTGAGTCTGGCTTTGAGCCGTGGTCCCGAAAACTGTCCGCTCCGTGAAGAGACGCGGCAACGCATCATTCGGGAGGCCAAGCGTGTGGGGTACCGGCCGAACTGGCGCGGGCGGATGCTTGCCAACAACCGAACCCAATGCGTCGCGTTCCTCTACAACCGGGTCACCCCCTTCTCCCAAGACATGCGGAACGCCTCAATGATCGCCGAGGCCCTGCAGAGCTGTCGGCACGACATGATGCTGACGCCGGCCCTGGGGCCTTGTGAAGATTGGAGCGCCCGGCTGCTGGACGGGCGGATCGACGGCGCGTTCGCCATCGCCCCCAGCCCGCTCGGCTTAGACGAGTTCTCTGCCAACTCCGGGTTGCCGCTGGTCCTGTTGAACCTCGATTCCGAGTTGGATCTGCCTCAGATTCTGTTCGAGGAATACGCCGGGACCCGGTCGGCGACCCGGCACTTGCTCGAGCACGGCCACCGCCGGATCGTCTTCTACCTGCCGCCGGGCATCGGCGATCTCGACCACTACAGCTACCGGGATCGGCTGCGTGGCTACCGCGATCAGATGCGCGAGGCCGGGCTGGGCGAGGGACAGGTCTGGGAGCTGGCACGGCCCGAGTGGTGCCGGCGGCTGCTCGAAACCGACCCCGCCGAGCGTCCCACCGCGGTGGTCGGCTACGCCCAGCACACAACGATGAGCCTGATGCACGAACTCGCCGACCGCGGCGTTATGTGCCCGCGCGACCTGAGTTTTGTCACGTTCAACGACGACGCGAACGGCGACCGGATGATCCCGGCGCTCACGTCCGTCGCCCTGCCTTGGGACCGGCTCTCGGGGCTCGCGGTCGATTACCTCATGCGTCTGCTCGCCAAGTCCGACGAAACGCCGCCGCGCGTGACCGAACTGCCCGTCGAGTTGATTTCCCGTCAGTCCGTCGTCCCCCCCGACGGCGGGTGACGGTGAGTCACCGGCCGCTCGGCCGGTGGATGCGTCGGTTTTCTGGTTCTTTTCCTGTTTCTTCAAGGAGGTTTACATTGTCCCGTCACGCTTCCAGATCCTTGCTCTTGTCTTTGGCCGCGACCACCTCGCTTGTCGCGACCGGCTCGGCCTCGGCCGCGATCTTTAACGCCACCCTGAACTCCCAGGACGCGATCCTCGGCGAGTCGGATATCGGCACGCCCGCCTACTTGGCCGACAGCGGACTCGCGGGCACGGTCGGTGTCCGTGGCAGCGTCGGTTCCCGCGACATCTATAACACCGTCATCGGTTTCACGCTGCCGGTGCTGGACGCGCCGATCCTCGACGCGACGTTCGGCATGGTGGTGACCGATCGTCGTTCGGACAGTTTTTTCCAAGTTGATCTTTACGGCCTGAGCACGACCAACCCGGACGGAACCGGCACGAGTCTGTACTTCGAGGGCGCACTCGACGGGGCTCAGACCCTCATCGAGGACGAGTTCACCACCAACGGTGCTTTCGAGACCACGGGTCTGGAAGAAGCTGGCGGAATCACGCTGGTGGCGTTCCTCAACTCGCTCTACACCGGGACGACCCCCAACCAGTCCGAAGTCTTTTTCCGAGTCAACGCGGATCGTGACTTGGGCACGTCTCCGCTTCGACGCGTGGAGTTCGACGCTTCGTCTGCGTCGCTCGTAATCGAGACGGTGCCCGAGCCCGGCTCGCTGGCCCTGATCGGCCTCGGCGGCGCGATGTTGCTTTGCCGCCATCGCGTCTGATTGTTTATTGATCACCGTTAGTTTTCTCCCTCACCGTGTTATCGACATGCCTCGCCCCCGTCTCGTAAACACGCTGCTCGTCGCTGCCGGATTGATGACGGCACCGCTTTGCGCCGGAGAACCCGTGTTCGAAGACGGGTTCGACGACGGGCAACCCTTTGCGATCGGTGGCGAACGCGTGTGGACCCAACACGGCGGCGGGGCCGATGCGGTCGCCGAGTCCGAGGGGCGGCTCGTGCTCACCGCCGCCGGTGAGGGCTATGCGAACACCCATCTGATCACGCGGCCGCTGGAGGGACTCGCTTTCCTCAAGCGGCCATTGACCGTCCGCGTCGAAGGCCTGCAGATCGATAGCCAAAGCCGCAAATCGACCTTCCGCCTGTCGTTCACGCCGGACGCCAAGCCTGCTTTTATCGCTTCGACCGGGGTGATGCTCCGGCTCAACGCCGTGGGCTACCTGACCCTCGGCTACAAGATCAACCGGCCGAAGATCGATCCGACCAGCGTCCATCTCATCGCCGCCGTCCAACTCGACCAGGCCCCCGATGCCCTGGAGCTCACGCTCGACGCCGACGGCTTTGTCGTCCGAGCCGAGATGCCCGACGGAGCGATCGAATCTCTATCAGGGCGTTTCGTGGACGAGGGGCCCGGGCTGGCCCCGGCCGACTGGGGAGGCGAGGCCGCGGCGTTGGTGCTTCAGAGCCAGAAGGTGCCGGAAGAAACATCGGACGCGGTTGCCGTGTCCCTCGACCGCGTCGTCGTGGAACCGGCCGCGCCTGAATCTGAGTGACGTTGAACTCGCTGTTTTCAGCCCTGGCCACAGAGCCGACAGCGTCGGAAAGGATTTGGTCATGAACGCACGTCCGAAGGGCTACGGCTTTACGCTCATCGAGTTGCTCGTGGTGATCTCGATCATCGCGCTGCTGATCGGCATCCTGCTGCCGGCCCTGAGCGCGGCCCGCGAGACGGCCCGCTCGGTCCAGTGTCTGGCCAATATGCGGCAGATGGGCATCGGTTTAGCGGTCTATGCCGAGGACCATCAAGGCATCCTGCCCCCGGGTTTTGGCAACCCGGCCGACTGGGGGCAACCCGTCGGAAGCACGCAGCCGCACTGGGTCCGCTTCGTGGTCGGTGCCTACGAAGGGGTGGCTTGGGACACGGTGACCAGTGATAACAAGACCGGCGAGACCATCCGTTGCCCCAGCGGCATCGAGTCCGAAAGCGCCTTCGAGGCCACCGGGCATTACTCGGCGCATCCCAATCTCATGCCGGATGTCACCGGTTCGACGGGCAGGCTGCCGGTCATGCTCGAATCGCAGTCGCGCACGTCGGAACTGGTCGCCGTGGTCGAAGGTTCACAGACCAACGGCCTGACCCGATCGGCATCCGCCACGGCTTGGGCGATGGATCAGCCGGGGGGTGTCTATCCACGCCTTCTCTCGGACCTGCCGGTGGCGGGCCGAGCCGGCAACGATCCAATCTTTGCGGGGCCGAACACCGACGACGCCACGATTCCCTTCGCCAACGGGAACATTCGCTGGCGGCACAACTCCGACACCAACGCCAACTTCTTGTATCTCGATTCGCACGCCAGCAACAGCCCGATTGGCGAAGGCATTCTGTTGCGGAACATCTACATCGATCGGTTTCGCACTCAATAGGTGATGGGAAGGTGACCCGACCGAACCTCACCCTCCATCTTTCATGCCGTCCCTCCGGTGTCCTTGCCCGCTATCTCCCTTCCGTTGCCTGCTCCCCAGGGTTGTCAGAGGTGTCGTTATGTTCATCCATTCCGAATCGGTGATTCGCGTCGGCCACGATTCGTGTGTCGAGCAACGTCCGTTGATTGTTGCTTGCGGCGTCCTGATTGCGCTTGTGTGTCTGGTTGGGCTGTGCGCTGCCGAACCCGCAGCGGATGGGGCCGAGCCCTGGCCCCCGGGCGGCGTCGGTCTGCTGGACGAGTCGATCGAAGCTTCGGCGGTCGTGTCGTCGAAAACTGCTGCGAATGGGCGGGCCGAGTGGGTCGCGGTCGACGGTCCGGGGTTCGACCGAGCGTTGCGGTTTACGCTCGCCCGGCTGCCGGACAAGCCTTGGGACACGCAGGTGAAGTGGGTGGCCACGGGTGCGATCGCACCGCAGGACGTGCTGCTGGCGGGGGTCTGGGCCCGGGTGATCGAGGGCGAAAACGAGACGCAGGAGGGCAAGTTCCGTATCGCGTTGCAGCAGTCGCACGCTCCGTTCACCCCGCTGATGAAGGCCGACATCACCGTCGGCAAGCAATGGACGTTCTGCCCGCTGCCGGCCCGGGTCGGTCCCAAGCCCGAGCACGCCTACCAGGCCGGCGCATTGCAGGTCAGCTTCAACGTGGGGATGGAGAAGCAGACGATCGAGCTCGCCGCCCCGGTATTGATGAGTTACGGCAAAACGGTGGACTTGGCCGACATGCCCCAGCCGGTGATCACCTACGAGGGGATGGAGGCGGATGCGCCCTGGCGAGCCGGGGCGGCGGCGCGGATCGAGCGGTACCGCAAGGGCGACCTGACCGTGGTGATTCAGGGGCCCGACGGCAAGCCGGTGCCGGGCGCGGCGGTGTCTCTGGAGATGACGCGCCACGCCTTCGGCTTCGGGACCTGCCTGCGGCCGCAGGAGATCCTGGACGACGAGGCCGACGACGAGCTTTTCCGCGAGCACCTGCTGGCCAACTTCAACACCGCGGTCTACGAGGGCGAGATGAAGTGGGTGCGGATGGACCGCGGCAGCGACGCGGACAAGCAGCGGCTGCACGAACGGGTCAGCGACTCGCTGGACTGGCTGCACGAGCACGGCTTCGAGGTTCGCGGCCACACGATGGTCTGGCCCGGCTGGGGCAGCGGCCGGTGGCACTACACGCCGCCCCGGCTCAAGCCCGTCGCCGACGCCGGCGACGCCGAGACCCTGGCCCGCGAGGTCGAGCAGCGCATCCGCCATGTGGGTGAGCTCTACGCCGGCCGCGTCACCGAGTGGGACGTGATCAATGAGGCGGTCCGCAACCACGAGGTCATCGACGTAGTCGGCCGCGACGCCATGATCGACTGGTTCAAGTGGGCCCGCGAGTCCGACCCCTACGCCGAGTTGTATTACAACGAGAACACCATCCTTTCCGGCGGGGCTGTGGACTACAAAGCGCGACAGCGGGCGATGGACAACATCCGATTCCTGATCGAAGGCGGCGCCCCGATCCACGGTTTGGGGATGCAGTGCCACTTCGGTAGCACGCTCGTGGGGATGGAAAAGATGAAGGCCATCCTCGATGAGTTTGCCGAGACTGGTCTGCGCCTTACGGTCACCGAGTTCGACGTGGCGATCCCCGACGAGTCGGTCCAGGCCGCGTTCCTCCGCGACTTCTACACGATGGCGTTCAGCCATCCCGCGATGGACGCGATCCTGATGTGGGGCTTCTGGGAGAAGCGGCACTGGAAGCCCGAGGCCGCAATGTTCCGCGCCGACTGGTCGCCCAAACCCATGGTCGACGCCTACCGCGGCCTGCTGTTCGACGAGTGGTGGACGCAGGAGTCGGCCGAGACCGACACGACCGGCCAGACACGGTTCCGCGGCTTCCACGGCGACTACACGCTCACCGCCTCGCTCGGCGACCGGAAGACCACGGCTAGCACCCTTATCGCGCCCGGCAAAGATCACCAGCGCATCGTCGTGACGCTGCCTGAATGATTTTTGCGGCCGCTCTGATTTGTTCGTCACGTTCCGCAAGTCTCCTTGGGTCGCCAAGCAATCCTGTGCCAGACGGTCATGTCTCGTCCCGTGCCGTCTGCCCGGCCTTGGTCTTTATCTCGTGAAAGGTGATGGCGATGCCTCCTTCTTTTTCTACGTATCTCTGTCGTTCTCTTGGTTTTAATCCTTTGCCAATCGTCGTGTTCGGCGTTGTGGCTGTGTGGCACGTGAGCTCGGCGGGGGCCATCCCGTTTACGTCCGGCTACACCAAAGTGTGGGAGGACAACTTCGAGTTGAGCAGCGTCGTCCATGGGAAGCCTAACCCCGACAAGTGGCAGAGCCGGTTTGCCAACAACACCCGCACCGCCGACTCGGGCAACGACATGCTCTACAAAACCGGGGCCCACTTCGTGACCAGCCGCGGCAACGCCGGGGACGGCAAGCTGCGCGTACTGACCTACACGACCCCCGCCGGTGACCACGCCAGCAGCTACATCACCACCCGGTTCAACGAGGAAGGCGACGCTTGGAACAAAGGCTACTTCGAAGCCCGCATCAAGTTCCACACCAAGCCCGGGACGTGGGGCGCGTTCTGGCTCAACGGCGAAAACGTCGCGGCCAATCCGCCGACCCCCGCCGAGCAGGACGGCGTCGAGATGGACGTGATCGAACACCGCCGGGTCAACGGCAACAACCAATACATCGGCGATTCTTTCCGCAGCACCTTCCATTGGGACGGCTACGGCGCCGACCAGCAGACGCAGCCCAAGACCACCGCGTATCCCAATGACGACCCGTGGGACTGGCACGTCTACGGGCTGCAATGGACCGGGAGCCACTACAAAATCTTCCTCGACGAACAGCAGGTTTGGTGGACCGGCAACCAGGTGCCGATCTCCAATACACCCGAGTTCATTACTTTGAGTATGGGCATGAAAGACGGCGGCTGGGCCGGGGACGTGCCCAGCGGGGGGTACGGCTCGTACAACGACCGGTCGACGAACAGCTATTTCGAGGTCGATTGGGTGCGCGTTTACAAACGCAACGACCAGCCCCTGATCAACCCCGAGCCTTCAATGGGGGCGCTGCTCCTGCTGAGCGCGGGACCGCTGCGGTGTTCGCGTAGGCGTCGGCGGAAGGTATCACCCGCTCTGGACTTGTGTCGGCGCCCGGAGAGGGCGTGATGACTGCGCGATCGCGATCAAGGTTTGATCCGGCCTGAAGTGCGGCCGGAAGCCCCGTGAAACGTGAAGGTTCCGTATGGCTCAAGCGACCACTCCTGTTCCCCAGCCGGCGGCGTCCCCGCTCGACCCGGCGCAACTCGATCGGCTTTTTCCCCAATACCGCGACTGTAACCCGGAGGTGCCGATCTGGTGCGTCACTCCCGACCAATCCGGGGCCATCCACCGGTTCTTCGACACCTGCCCGATCAGCCCGTCGGGCCGTTACCTCGCGTTCTTCAAACTCCCTTTTGAGGACCGCTTGCCAAAGCCGGGCGACGTCGGGCACGTCGGTCTGGTCGATCTGCAAACCGGCCGCCAGCGCCTGGTCGCCGAAACCCGGGGCTGGGAAACTCAGTTGGGCTGCAACCTCAACTGGGGGGTCGATGACCGCTCGCTGCTTTTCAACGACGTGGACCCGTGCGAGTGGAAGCCTTACGGCGTCCGATTCGATCCCCATCGCGGCCGCCGTACCCGGCTGGGCGGGACGATCTACCACGTCAGCCCCGACGGCACACACGCGGCTTCGGCGAATCTCGCGGCCATGGTCCGCACGCAGTTGGGCTATGGCGTCACCCTTCCAAGCGAGCACGTGCCACACCGCCTCGGGCCGGTGCACGACGACGGCTTGACCATCACCGACACACGGACCGGCGACGCGAAACTACTGCTCTCGATCCACGACGCGATCTGCCGCGCGACGCCCCGTTTCGAGATCGACGGTCCCGAGCATCACGAAATCTACGGGTTCCACGCGAAGTGGTCGCCGACGGGCGACCGACTGATCTTTACGCTGCGTTTCTTCCCCCACGAGGGTCAGCCGGTTTTCAACCGTATCAGCGGCAGCCCGCCGATGAAGTTCACGGTGATGACCGTATCCGCCGACGGTCGCAAAGTTTTTAACGCCGTGCCCACCTCCCGCTGGACCAAGATCGGGCACCACATCAACTGGTTCCCAGACGGCCGTCGGCTGTCGATGAACCTCACCCTGGACCGGGACCTCCGTTTCGTACGCTGCCGCGAGGACGGGGCAGACTTGGAGCCGATGACCGAAGCGGTCCTCGGGTCCGGCCATCCGAGCGTTCACCCGGATGGACGACACCTACTCACCGACGCCTACAGCACTGAACCGATGGCCAATGACGACGGGACCACGCCGCTGCGCTGGGTGGACTATCGGGCCGGCCGAGAGACGACCATCGCCCGCCTCCCGACACGGACGCCGCACCAGTTGCAACCCGGCCAGAACGCCCTGCGGGTCGACCCACACCCCGCGTGGAGCCGTGATTGGCGGTTCGTCGCCTTCAACGCCTTCGCGGGCGGAACCCGCCGGGTCTACTTGGCGGACTTAAGCAAGCTTCTAGGGGCGTAGTCGTGTTGGGTTTCACGCCAGCCCATCCTTACGCATCGAGGAAACGCGTCCGTGAGACACATCCGCCACCATATGTTCTGCCATCACGTCGGCCTCAACGGGCTTTGGGACTTTACGCCGCTGCCGGGAGAACGGCTTAGCGACTTTCGCCCCGAGTCCTCGAGCGGGCCGGCCCGGCCGATGGCGGTCCCGGGTTCGTGGGCCGAGCAATACGGCGACCTGAAAAACTACTTCGGGCTCACACGCTACGACCGAGTCTTCCGTGTGCCACATGCTTGGCGGGAACAGGCCGTGTTCTTGCGGGTGGGCGCGGCGAACCAGAGCGCGAAGGTATACGTCAACGGATATTGCATCGCGGAGCAACAGTTCGGGCATCTGCCTTTCGAGGGCCGATGTGAACACGCGATCCGATGGGGGCAGGACAACAGGATCACGGTGGCGGTGGAGATGCCGATCGACCCCTGGGCGTTGCCCCCGGCACGCTTGCGGCAGGGCGAAGGGCGGGCCGGATTCTGGGACAGCGAACCCGCAGTGGCCTACGACTTTTTCCCCTACGGCGGGATCCATCGTCCCGTCACGCTGTACGCCCTGCCTAGAACTCATATCCGCAACGTCGCCGTGGCGACGCCGACCGACGATGATCATTCGTTTCGCCTCGTCGCCACCGTCGAGGTCGAAGGGGATCAGGCGGATGTTGCTCGGCTTGTGGTGGACGGCCGAACCGCTCAATCGCCGATCGAGGTAGGCGGTCAAGCGACCCTGACGATGGCATTCCCTCAAGCCAGGCGATGGTGCCCCGACGACCCTCATCTGTACACCGGGGAGGTGCAACTGCTCCGCGGAGATTCGGTCGTCGATCGATCGCCCGTCACCTTCGGCCTCCGCAGCGTGCGCGTCGCCGACGGCCAACTGCTGCTCAACGGCGATCCGATCCGGCTCCGTGGCTTCGGCAAGCACGAAGACTTCCCCGTGATCGGCAAAGCCCTGTGCGAGTCGCTGATCGTCCGCGACTTCGACCTGATGCGTTGGATCGGAGCAAATAGCTTCCGAACCAGCCACTACCCTTACGCTGAAGAGACCCTCGACTTGGCCGACCGGCTTGGATTCTTGGTGGTCGGCGAAACCTCGTTGGTCGGACTGGAAGAACGCTTCTTTGAGCGGCCCGAGCAGCTTCGCGACGCTTGCGCCATCCTGCGGCAGATGATCGAGCGGGACGCGAATCACCCCAGCGTGATCACCTGGTCGGTGGCCAACGAACCCAACGTCCGCTCTGAACGGGGCGCGGGGTTCTTCGAGCAACTCGCGGACACCGCTCGCCGCGCCGACCCGACCCGGCCTGTGATGTATGTGGCCCACGGCGACACCTCCAACAACCGCGGGATGACCCACTTCGACCTGATCGGGGTCAACAAATACTTCGGCTGGTACGAAGAACTCGGCCAACTCGAGCATTCGGCCGAAGCGTTGAGCCGCTACCTCGACCAGATGCACTCGGCTTGCGGCAAGCCCATCCTGCTCGCGGAGTACGGCGCGGACGCCGTGGCGGGTTTGCACGGCTTCGGCGACGAACTGTTCAGCGAGGAATACCAGGCTGCGATTATCGAAACGCAGACCCGCGTCGCAGAAACCAAGCCCTATGTGATCGGAACCCACGTTTGGAACTTTGCCGACTTCCAAACCGCTCAATCACCCAAACGCGTGACGATGAACCGCAAGGGTGTTTTTACCCGGGACCGAAACCCCAAGTTGGCGGCGCATACCCTATGCCGCATGTGGTCTGAGGTCTAACCCCTTTTACCGCGGTCCAAGGCCTGGCCGGCCGATGGCGGCTCGGCGCATCATTCTCGAAAGGATGCTTTTTCAACTCACCGCCAGATGTCAATGGCGGCATCTGCCGCGTGAACGTTCTGGCTAGTTCCAAATGGCCCCGCTTCTTTGAACGATGGCGGGAAGCCGTGTTGTTTGATCCCGGACGTGTTCCTTCTCTGTCTTACATTCCACTCGCGTTGATTGGCACGTATTCTCCGGCTAGACGCATGACCAAATGTCAAACGAAGGCCAGAACCATCGCAATGGTAACGAGTACGGCACCGAAGATTCGTGCCCACAGCACCTGAGGTGCCCGCGCGGACAACTCACGGTTTCCGAACCAGGTTCCAAAGAGACAGACCATCACGATGCCCCACAACCCTCGAGTGCCATAAACAATGTTGGCTCCCGTGGCATCGCCGTACACGCCGATCGCGCGGATAAGCAGAACGCCCTGCAGCGCAAAAAATACGGCACCTACGGTTAGAAAGAAGATTGCCGACCGCATCGACTTCCTTGCTGGAACCTTGGCCACTGGTTCATGAATCAACAACAGCAGGCTTAGCAACGCCGCGACCGCCATTGCTGGTGGAACCAATCGGCCGAAGCCAATCACCGGGCTCCACCGCTGATTCACTAGGTCGAACGCCGCGAAGCTCAATGCGGCCATCCCCGCTAACGCCATCGGGCTGAGGTTCCGCCGCGGGTGCCAAGGCTGATCTGTGGTTTGCAGGCAGGCGATTCCAACGGTGGACAGAAATGCTGCGAACCAAATCGAAGGCGCGATCGGTTCGCCCAGCATCGTCGACGCCAGCACCGCCACGAAGATTACCTTGACCCCAAAAACCGGCGCGACGCTCGATACCTCTCCCCGCGACAGCGCGACGACCGTGAACGCCTGCCCGGCCATGAACAGCCCGCCCAACACCACGCTCGGCCACCACGGGTCGGCCCACTGCGGAAACGTCGACCAATCGTAAAACGACGAGAACGCCAACATCACACAAACGTTGCACGCGACAATCGTCCGCCGCTGACCAAAACCGCGATTCGACGAAGCATTGAGGGCGACCGCCGCAAAGGCATACGCCATCGCCGAAAGAAGCGGAAAGACCAGATAGCTCTTCTCGAGAATTGACGACAAGCCATTCCTCACTGGTGCATCAAAATGGCGCCTAGAAGCCGGTCCCCGCGCGGATTTGGCCCAACGTTTCGTACGTCCGACGAACGCTCTGCGACGAAATCAGCGGCGCACGCTCCAAGCGAATCGTTTGGTAGAGACAGTCGTAGAATCCGTCGATCGGTTCAAGCGGCACCGCATCGCGGGTTTCATGCACCCAATTGAGTTGGTTGTTCGGGTCCGTCGCTCCGTACTTCCGCCCAGCCGCCAACGGCGTGTCACGCACTTCCACATCAGCCCACGAACCCTCGGTGACTTTGAGGTGCAGACGGCCCCCTTCGATCCACAGTGAGCCGCGATCGCCGCAAACCACCCACGCCGGCTGCGGGGCCGCCACCGCGTCGCTGACTTCGATCTCCAACAAGACGCCGTTCTCGCAGCGGATCACGGCCCGCACGTCGTCCTCGGCATCGCCGGGACTGATCCGTCGCGACACGTCCGCAAACACCTCGGCGGCCCGCGAATCCGACAGATACAAGAGCTGGTCCACGAGGTGCGTGCCCCAGTTGCTCAGCACGCCGCCGTGATACTTCTTGAGCGTTTGCCAATCGTCACGCCGCCGGAAGTCGGTCACCACCCTACGCATCCGGAACACCGAGCCGAGCCGGCCCGAAGCCAGCACCTCTCGAACCGCCAGGCAGTCCGGGTACAACCGCTGGTTGTGATGCACGAGCAGGTGCCGACCGGCTTGTTCGGCTGCCGCGGTCATCCGGTCGAACGCCGCCACGTCCCGACAGGCCGGCTTCTCACACACCACATGCTTCCCCGCCCGCACGGCCGCGATCGTGTGCGCTCCGTGTTGCATCGACGGCGACGCCACGACCACCACCTCGACCACGTCGTCAGCCAACATCGCGTCGTACGAGGTGTACCCCGCGACGTCTCGGCCCACCGTCGCCTCTTCCACTCGCGCCGCCTCCGTGTCGCAGACCGCCGCCAGGCGGAAGCCCCCGTGCCACGCCGCCGTGGCCGCGTGGTGCAGCCACCCGATCCGCCCCAGGCCCAGCACGCCGACACGCACGGGATCGGGCAGCGGGGCCGGCCCCGTCCGCGACGGATCAAAGCTCGGGTTCGTTTCGTTTATGGGAGCCGTGGCCATACCGAACCCAAAGTCAGGAGTGAGCCGGAAGGCCTCACCCACACCGATTGAGCCTTCCGCTTGGAACGAGCGGAGGATGCTAACGGCGCTTCCCACAGTTTTGTTAACGTTTGACGCAAACAATGTCGCATAACGCGCAAATCTCGGCTCTGGTTCGCCACGTGACGATCCCGCTCGATGCCGAGTTCCCGCTACGGGTCGTCGTAGAGGGTTCCCGCGACGGCGAGCCCATCGATGCGCTGCACGCCCACGATGTCCTCGAACTGGGGCTTTGCACCACGGGGTCGGGCACGTTCTACGTCGGCCCCAAGATCCTGCCTTTCCGTGCCGGCGACGTCACCGTCCTCACGCCGCTGGAATGGCACCGCTGCCGCAGTACGCCCGGCACACGCAGCGCATGGCACTGGTTCTTTTTTGATCCAGCGCGCTTGCTGGCGCCGCTCGGCCCCGCCCACCTGACGTACAACCCGCGCTGGTACGCCGGCCCGGGTTTCACCAACGTCCTCACGCCCGATCAAGCGCCGACGCTTGCGCCGATCCTCCGAGATGCCGCCGCCGAGTTCCAGGGCCGATCGCCTTGCCGCCAGACCTCGATCCGCGCCCTGTTGCTGCTGCTGCTCAACCGGCTACACGACCGCGTTCGTCCGGACACGCTCCCGCCCCTTGACGAAGGCTCCGTCCTCACCCCGCCCGCCCCGCTCCCGATCGTGGCCGCCCTCGACGCCATCACTCAACACCCGCAGCGAGCGTGGCGCATCGAAGAACTGGCCGACCGCTGCTGCATGAGCCTGCGGAACTTCCAACTCCAGTTCCAACGCATCATGCAGACCACCCCGCGCGCCTACCTGCGCCAATGCCGCCTCCAGACCGCCGCCGCGTTGCTGCGCTCGACGGACCTGCCCATCGCCCAGGTCGCCCGCCGCAGCGGCTTTTCCACCTCGTCCAGCTTCCACCGCGCCTTCAGGCAAGAGTTTGCCCAATCGCCCCTAGCCTTCCGGCGGAACAACGCGCCTGACGCCACCGGCCGCACACCCGCTCAGAAGCTGCTACCCCCGACACCCATCCCCGAGTACGCGTAAGACTTTCCGCTACCCCCAAAATCCGTCCGCCATCCACGACCGCGACACGAAGTTCACGCGGGGCTTCGACCGGCTGCTGGGCACGGCCGGGATCCGGATCGTCAAGTCGCCGTTCATGGCTCCTAACGCCAACTCCTACGCCGAGTCTTGGATCGCGTCGGTGCGACGGGAGTGCTTGGATCGCTTCTGGTGCTTCGGCCTCCGGCACCTCGACTACATGGTGCAGACCCACGTGGCTTACTACAACCGGGATCGGCCGCACCAGAGCCTCGGCAACCGAGTGCTTGGGGAGCGAACGCAACTCCGATAGACCACAGAGCCAATCCGGGACGCCGTTGGCACAATCGGCTGCCGATCCGAACTCGGCGGCGTGCTGAAGCACTACTACCGTCGGGCGGCTTGAACTCGGTGATCCGCTTCGCGGGGTGTTCAACTGTCGAAGAATGGGGACGCGTGCCATGGGAACACGCCAGTGATCTCGTCGTACCGACGGGTGTGTGACGCATTGCTGTTGGACGGCGCTGGTCATGGCGGCGAACGTTGCCTACATCAGTGGTACGAGTTGCGATCAAACGAAAGTCGCGGCGACGCGGCAACATTGTGGAACAGAACGAAACTGGTCATCAAAAGACGGCTTCAGGACCGAAACTTCCGAGCGCCAGAACTTTGGAACAGATCGCCAGAAACCGCTTTAACTTGAAAACATGTATGGTTTATCGTGAAAACTATTGCGGTACTGAGCTATCCAGGTATATTGAGTCTGGCAGGAGGTGACTAGCGGTGCCTGATGGCTTAAGTCCGACTCAGAAGGCTAGGCGGTGATTCGAGGGGTTGTCGTGCTGTACAGCTCGATGCCCGGCTTGGGGTGTCCCCATCGCGCGTGGCGGGTTCGACATGGGTTGCGGGAGCGTGCTGGCGGCTGATCGAATGCGTCTGTTTCTGCATGTTTGTACGAGAATCTCAGCGAAGTTCCGCCGGGCGGTAGGGGCTTGAATGGTGATTTTTGTGGCTTGCCAACTCTCAGACATGAAGGGATGACATGAGAAAGAACCCTAGGTTATTGCGAATGGTGTTGCCGGCCTTGGCCCTTTTGGGGACACCAGCGTTTTCATCAAATGTCTGGACCGGGACGACCGGCGACTGGTTCGATGGCGCCAACTGGGATACCGGCGTCCCCCCGACGGCTGCCAACCAGGTACTGATCAGCAACGATGGCACGGCCCAGATTTCCTCCGGAAACGCCGTCTCGTCGACGCTGCGGGTCGCAACGTCGGCCGGCTTTAGTGGTGGGCTTGAGATGACCGGCGGCAGCCTGGACCTGGGTGGCACCCCCGCGAATATCGGTGAACGCGGGGCGGGCACGGTGAGCCTCTCCGGCGGCGCGACCATTGTGGGATCGACTTCCGTGAATGTGGGTGCCCTCGTGGGGGCGACCGGTGAAGTCACGGTTAGCGGCGCCGGCACCTCTTGGACGTCGGACAACTTCTGGTGGGTCGGCTCACAAGCCCCGGGCTCGCTCGAGATCCTCGACGGCGCAACGGTGTTTTCGACCTCCGTGACGGTGCCGTCGGTCCGAAACTTTCAGGTGGCAAACGAAGCCGGAGCCTCCGGCAGCACGGTTCTTGTGGACGGCCCAGGATCGATGTTGAACACGACCATGGGCGGCTTGGCGGTTGGCTTGTTCGGCGCCGGCGAGCTCACGATCCAGAACGAAGGGTTGGTCCTGGTTGGCAACGGCGCACTGAACATCAACTTTGACGGCGGCACGATCGACAGTTTCGTCAACCTGAAGGACTCCGGCTCTCGGTTGGCGCTACGCACGGGCAACGATCAGTCGGCCGACCTCGACACGTTCCTGGCCTCGGTGAACGCTGCCGAAGGGGGGAACTCTAACGGCCTCATCCGTTACTGGAACGGCTCAGCGTTTGATGACATCGCCAACGCGACGTTGGGTGTCGATTACACGTTGGAGTATTTCGAGGCCGGTGAGCTCGCTGGAGCGAACGTCCTGACGCTGATCGATGGCGGCGTCATCACCGGCGACTACGACACCTCCGGCCAAGTCGAGCAGGGCGACCTCGACATCGTCCTGCAGAACTGGGGCACTGGCACCTTCACCGGTGACGAAGCCGCGCTGGTTGGCGGCGGGCCCTTCGACGGCACGGTTGACCAGAACGAACTCGACGGCGTCCTCCAGAACTGGGGCAGCACCGCCGCGCCAGACTTCGCCGGCAGTGCCGTCCCCGAGCCCGCGGTCACCGCCGTGATGGGTACCGTGGGGCTGTTGGTTCTGCGTCGTCGAGACGGTTGGCTGCGTTAGGTTCCATTCTCCAACCCATTTGCAGGGGGCCGCGTTCTTCCGGACGCGGCCCTTTTCATGTACGAGCCGCGCTGGCCCGTTGGACGCAATGGTCTGGTCTGAGATGAGGGGGCACGCCATTTGATCTGTGGCCAGTTCGTAGGTTTCGGGCGTGGGGATCGGCCGGTTTGCGCCCGGCCGGAGACTCGCTTTAACATGAAAACTATTATGTTTTATCGTGTAAGCACTTGACGGTAGGGTGGTCTGAGGGTACTTTTGACGGGTCGCCGTCTGTGACCGTTTGGCTGGCTTGCTTTTTCAGGTTCGGTGGACCTTCGGCATGAACATGAAGTGGCCAGCTTGATGGGCAGGACCCTTGCGCAAGGAGTTTCACCGCGTCATGTCTGCGAACGCCGTGCTCTCGGCAAGACCTGTGCCGCTCCCGGACGACGACACCTGCCGCCTGCTTTTCTGAGCCCCATTGTCGGGCGATTCACTTCTGCACCTTCTCGAGAGAAACGGAGCCATCGCATGAGAAAGATCCTTGGGACGACCGGACTTCTGGCCTTTGCCGTCTCGGCGACGGTTGCGCCGGCCTACGCGGGCAACTTCAACAACGTGGACGGCGACTGGTCCGACGACACCAACTGGTCATCGCCGGCCGCCGAGCCCACGGCCGCGGACATCGCGAACCTCAGCCTCGGCGGCACCGCCCGGATCATCAACGGCAACAACGAAGTGGCGAATGAGCTGCGGATCTCGCGCGGCGGGCTGACCTCGACGCTCTTGGTCGAGGACGGGACGCTGACGCACCAATCCGCCAACCTCAGCTGGGGCGCGGACGCGATCGTGACCATCACCAACGGCACCATCGACACGGCGACCGGCGTGAACGCAGGTGTTACGGCGGCCGGCACCGCGCGGTTGACCGTCGACGGTCCTAACTCGGAGTGGAGAACCGGCAGCTTCTTCTGGGTGGGCAACAACGGCCCGGCTGAGCTGCAGATCCTTAACGGCGGCGTGGTGAACTCCCATACCACCGCGGGCACACCCAACTTCGAGATCGCCCGTTCGGACGCCGGGGGCGGCAGCTCGGTCTTGGTCGACGGCCTCGGCTCGGAGCTGCGGACGAATCTGGGTGGCCTCCTCGTCGGAGGCAACACACCCAACGCGGCCGCCACGCTGACGATCCAGAACCAAGGCCTGGTCTTCGTCGGCCAAGGCGGCCTCACGATTAACTTCGACGGCGGGGTCAGCGACAGCTTCGTCAACCTGCGCGACAACGGGACGCGTCTCGCCCTGTTCACCGACGACATGGACCTCTCCGCCGACATCGACACCTTCCTCCAGGCGGTGAACGCCGGCGCGGGCCCCGGCGGCGCCAACGGGCGGATCCAGTATTGGAATGGCTCGATCTTCGACGACATCACCAACGGCGTCCAGAACGTGGATTACACCCTGGAGTACTTCGATAGCGGTGAGTTCGCCGACGCGACCGTGCTGACCATCGTGCCCGAGCCCGCGTCGGCCGCGTTGCTCGCGCTGGGCGGGGCGGTGGCCTTCCTGCGCCGCCGTTGAGTGTGGGGGAGTCGAGACACAGACAGGGCAGCGGTGAACGTTTGCCCGTGTTCGAACTCCGTATAGACCCGACCCGTGTTGGCGGGGGTTAACGCCCCCGTCAGCCCTTCCGGCAGAACGGTGGAGAGAACGGACCAAGCGTTGTCGTGCCCGCCCAATCGATCCATGGGACCAAATCAGCGATGGCAAGTGCAATGAAAGCCGTGTTGCTCGGGGTGGCGCTTTCGTTTCTGACCCTCTTGCCGCACGGTCACGCCGCGGAGGCGCGCCCAGACAAGAAGCTGACCGTCGCGGAGTTGCCGCTGCAGGATGTGATCAGGTTTGACGATCAGGTGCTCGTGAACGCGGAGGAGGTGGACGTTGCGCTGCCGCCGTTGACGCCGCGTCCGAACATGGTGACCGTGCTGCGGTTTCGGGCGGTGTCGTACAATCCCACGCCGGGCGGCTGGAACTTCAACGCGAAGTTTTCGCTCAACGGCAACGCACTCGAACGCCACACCAGCGCCGGTGACCCGCGGCTCATCGGCCGAGACGCGGTGTACCACGCGCGGGGCCGGGACTGGCAGTTGTTCTCGGGCTTCATGATCCGCACGATGTACGCGCCCGACGCCGACACCGGGGACGCCATGATCCCCGATGGCCAAGGCGCTTCGTTCGCCTTCAATATTTCGGACGTGGCCCGGGGTGTCGACGGCAACCTGCTGCGGCTTTCGAACATGCGCCGCACGGCAAGCACGGACCCCGACCGCGACCTGATCGTTACCGACATCGAGGTTGGCTGGCTGGACAAATCGCTGCTGCCCAAGCTCCCCGACCGGACGCCCAAGCGCGCAGCGATCGGTGGCGCGGTGTCGCGTGACGGCTTGTCGCTGGCCCAGGCGGCGGGCGGCGGTTTCACCCTGGTTGGGCCGGGCGGCGTGGAGTTGCTGGTCGAGACCGGGCTGTCGGCGGATCGTCAGGCCGAGTCTCAGTTGATCGCCGAAGACGCCGAGTCCAACGGGGTCGAAGTCCGGACGACGGACGAAGCGGGGGAAGCCGACTTCGAGTTGCGGGCGGCTTGGGCAAACGGCGTGGTGCTTGAACGCGCGTTGCAGATCAGAGACGGGTTGCTGCACTGGACCGAGACGTGGACCAATACGGGCGACGCCGTGGTCGGCTTGCCCTATCAGCAACGCGTGTTTCTCCGGGACGAGTTGTCGAGCTTCCGGCTGGGCGGCGACTCGACCATCAACCACCTTGCGTCGTCCGCGACCAACCCGACGGTCTACCTCGGGTCGAAGGAAAAACTCGGCAGCGGCTTCGGGGTCACGCTGGAGAGCGACTGGCTTCGGCTGCTGTCGGGCCTGAGGCAGTCGGGCGGCCTGGGCGAGGTCTATTCGCTGCACGCGTCGCTGCAGCCGGGCGACAGCATCGACTTTGTTTACACGGTGACGCCGGTTGAAGACGGCGGCTACTGGACGTTCATCAACCGCGTCCGTGAACGCTGGGGCGTCAACGGCGGGACCGCCGAGCGCCCGTTCTTCTGGAACTGGGCGGGCCGGCAAGGCCGTATGACGCCCGAAGCATGGCAGAAGGCGTTCGGCCACCTCGGCAAGATCGCGGTTTCCTCCTGGCAGACGACGCACCCCTGGATGCGGATGGGCTACGACCTTCACCTGCTCGAGACCGGGCAGTACCCACGGCTCTCGCCCGGCGCGCCGCGCACGCCGGGGACGATGGCGGACCTGGACGTGGATGCGTACCTCACCTTCGCTCACCGCGAGCCGTATTGGGCGGACTACACGGCGCGGGTGGAGGTGCTGCGTGAGGCGTTGCCCGACGCGCAACTGGTGCATATGACCCACCCGGGCATCGAGGCGGTCTACCTTCCGCTGGCGGACCGTTGGCCGCACGACGGCGAGGCGTTGCGGGGCCCGGACGGTGAGTTGTTCAACAGCCCGCATTACACGCGAGCCTTTCTCGGCGAAACCGCGGCCAAGGGCTGGCAGATGACCTACAACGTCCCCCGCGACGGCTCGCCCTACCAGTCGATCACGCTCCGGGACGTCGAGCGGAGCCTGGACGAGGCCAACGGCGACGGCGTCTACGTCGACGAGTTCAGCTGGGAGGGTCCGACCCGTGGGTACAGCCGGTACGACTACGCCCAGTCCGACGGGTACTCCGCGGACCTCGACGAGCGAGGCAACGTGGTCCGTCTCAAATCGGACAACGCGTACACCTCCGAAGCCACGCAGCTCAAGATGTTCCGGGCCGCCCGGGAACGCGGGAAGTACTTCATCGCCAACGGCAACGCGGCGCTGCGGAGCGTCAACGAGTTGCGGGCGCTGCGGTTCCGCGAAGGCGGGAACGGGGTGGGCGCGTGGGCCGGCGCACACCTGGCGACCGTCCCGCTGATCCTGGGCAACTTCGGCGACCAAGGCACGACCCGCCGGGGCGTGTTCCAGTCCGTCAAGGCCGTGATCGAGAACGGCTGCGTCTACTCGCCCAAGGAATGCAACCTCGTCCTCGACGGGCCCGACAACTTTGTCAGTAAGCAGTACCCCATCACGGTTCAAGCGTTGGGGCCCGGAGTGATCAAGGCGGAGGAACGCTTGATCGCGACGCGTTCGGGGGCTTACGCGTGGCCCGGTCGCGCCGTCGAGGTAACGCTCTACCGCTACGACAAGAACGGCGACCTGATGGACCGCAACCACCTCCCCCGCGTCGACATTGGTGCCGATGGTGTTCTGGACGTCGCCGTGCCCGCAGACGGAATGGTGATCGCGGAGGTCAACGACTAAACCGGTTTTCTGACGGCAGGCGACGCCGTCACGCCCGTAACGGCCTGTGTACGTCTCTGTTGAGCCGTGTGCTCAAGAAAGTTTCGGCATGACAAGAAAGCCAATCAATCGTGTGGCCCTTCCGGGCGCACGTTCCTCAGTCGAGGGCACGTCGCGTCGTCTGGGCTTCACCCTGATCGAGCTGCTCGTTGTGATCAGTATCATTGCCGTGCTGATCGGCATCCTGTTGCCCGCATTGTCGGCCGCCCGGAAGCAAGGCCAAACCGTTCAGTGCCTCAGCCAGACGCGGCAGTGGACGTTGGCGTTGAAGATGTACTCCCAGGACTACGACGGGCAGTTCGTGACCGCGCGTTTTGCCGCGACTTCGCCCTACTGGTTCGACCGGCTGGCCTACTACATCTCTACGGTGCAGGAAGACCCGGACAAGCCCGGCTTCATGCTCGACCGCACGAGCAACGAGACCTACAAGAACTGCCCGACCAAGTTCGGCGAAGGGCCCCCGACCTACACGTCGGCTCCCGACGGCGACTTCCGCCCGGACTATTTGATCAACGGCGACCTGAGCCCCTGGATCAACGGCGGCGTGGTGCACCAGGAAGAGCAGCTCGCGCGGAACATCGATGCCGTCAAGAAGGCCAGTGAGACGCTGTACATGATCGACGGCTCGTACGGCTACGGCGGCATGATCCACTTCATCGCGCGCACCAATCCCGGGGGCGGCTCCCTGTTCTCGGTCCGGTATCGGCATTCGGACGGGGCGAACGTGGGCTTCGTCGACGGCCACAGTGAAACGATGGGCAACCCCGGCGACGGCGGGTATCTAGACGTCGCGAACCGTGGGCCCGATCTGATCAATGAAAACATCCTGTGGGAGTAGGTAATCGGCTCGTGACCGCGATGCTTCGCACGGGCCGTGCGCGGGGCGGCCGTATTCGCCAGTGCATGTGGGAAGGCCCACACTCCGCCAGACCGACCACCGATTGATCTGCGTATGTCTGATGTGCCGTCTTCGTCTTCGCGCAGGGTTGCCTTGGCGTTCTTTGCTCACCCCGACGACGCCGAGATCCTGTGCGGCGGTACGTTGATCCGGCTGGCGGGCCTGGGGTGGGACGTGCATATCGCCACCGCGACCGCCGGGGATTGTGGCAGCGCGACACTCTCGCGCGACGCGATCTCCGATCTCCGGCGGGAGGAGGGGCGTCGAGCGGCGGCGCTGATCGGCGCGAGCTACCACTGCCTCGAAGAATCCGACGTGGACGTGGCGTTCGATCACGCGTCGAACCGCAAGGCGATCGATCTGTTCCGTCGGCTCGCCCCTTCGCTGGTGCTCACTCACCCCCGGTTCGACTACATGCTGGACCACGAGCAGGTTCACCTGCTGGCGCGATCCGCGTCGTTCTCCTACCCGATTCCCAACGCGTCGGCCTTGCCCCTGCCCGCGGGCGCGGCGATCCCGCACCTCTACTACACCGACCCGATCGAAGGGCGCGACCCCTACTCGGGTCTGCCCGTCACGCCGACCACGACCATCGACGTGACGGGCGTGATCGATCGCAAGGCCGAGATGCTGGCGCTACACGCCTCCCAGCGTGAATGGCTGCGTGAGCACCACGGCATGGACGAGTACATCGAAGCGATGCGCCGCCACGGGGCCTTCCGCGGCGGGTTGATCGGCTCGGAGTATGCCGAGTCGTTTACACAGCACCGTGGCCACGCGTTCCCCGAAGATGATCTGTTGGCCGGCCTGCTGGGTTCGTCGTGAGGATCAAGCCATGATCAAGTGCGCCACCTACTGGTCGATGCGAGACGGGCTCGCCAACACCCACCCGATCGACGACGCGCTGGATCAGGCGAAGGCCGCCGGTTTCGCGGGCATCGAGCTGTGTATCGGTCCCGGCCCGGCACCCGCCGACCCGCTCCGGAGTGGGCTCACCAGCGAGACCATGGAAGCCGACTGCGTCGCCGTCCGCGCTCGGCTGGACGCCACGGGCCTGCACTGCTCGACGATCGCCAGCGGCATGACCTGGGCCTTCAACCCCACCAGCGACGACCCGGCAGTCCGCGAGCGGGCGATCGAACTCCATGCCGCCGCGTTGCAACGCGCGGCGTGGCTCGGGTGCGGGGCCATGCTCTACGTGCCCGGCGTCGTCAACAGCCCGATCGCCCCGGAAGAACACGTCCGCTACGACACCGCGGTCGATCGAGCCCGGGACGGGGTCTCCCGGTTGTTGGAGACCGCCGAACGTGTGGGCGTGGACCTGTGCCTCGAGAACGTCTGGAACGGCCTGTTCTATTCGCCGCTCGAGCTGAGAGACTTCATCGACAGCTTCGGTTCTGACCGGCTGGGCGTGTACTTCGACGTCGGCAACGTGCTCGGCTACCAGCAACGGCCCGAGCACTGGATCGAGCTGCTGAGCGGCCGCATCAAACGGGTCCACATCAAGGGGTACCGCGAGTCGTTCGGCTTCGATGGCTCGTATGCGTTCTGCGGCTTGATGGAGGGCGACGTGCCTTGGGCGGCGACGATGGCCGCGCTGCGCGCGATCGGCTACGAAAAAACCCTGGTGGCCGAGATGATGCCGTGGAGCGAAGGCCTGCTCGATCAGGTCAGCCGCGACATGGACGCGATCCTCGCCGCCTGAGCCGCGGAGACCAAGGAGACCTGGCATGATCAACGTCGGCGTCATCGGACTGGGGATGATGGGCAACACACATCTCGACGTGTACGGGGCCCGTGACGACGTCAACGTCGCCGCGGTGGCGGACATCGACCGCGACCGCCTCTCCGGCAAAGCCAAGGCCGGCGGGAATATCGAAGGGCAGGCGCAGGGCGGGGCCGACCTCTCCGCCGCCCGGCGGTACGACGAGGGCATGAGGCTCATCGCCGACCCCGACGTGGACGTCGTCGACATCTGCCTCTGGACCCATCTGCACGCCGCCTTCGCGCGGGCCGCGATCGAGGCGGGCAAGCACGTCCTGGTCGAGAAGCCCCTGGCCCCGCAGGGGGCGGAGGCGTTTGCGCTGGCCCGACTCGCGGAGCGCAGCGACAAGGTGGTGATGCCGGCTATGTGTATGCGCTTCTGGCCCGGCTGGGATTGGCTCAAGGCCGCCATCGACGAGCAGCGTTACGGCAAGGTCAGGGCCGCGCACTTCCGCCGAGTGACCTCACACCCCGGCGGGGAGTTTTACCTCAATGGCGACCAGTGCGGCGGCGCCATCCTCGACCTGCACGTCCACGACACGGACTTCATCCAGTGGTGTTTCGGCCCGCCGGCGAGGGTGCTCAGCCGTGGCTACGACAAGCTCACCAACCGGATCGACCACGTCGTCACCTCGTACCACTACAAAAGTGACCACGCCCCCGCCATCGTCACCGCGGAAGGCGGCTGGGCGTACCAGGAAGGCTTCGGCTTCGAGATGCAGTTCACCGTGAACTTCGACGACGCGACGGCGGTGTTTGACCTCGCGGGCGACCCGGTGCTCCGGCTGATCCGCGCCGGTGAAACCGAACCGGTAAAGCTGGCCGAGGGGATGGGCTACCAGCACGAGATCGACTACTTCCTGGGCTGCGTCGTCGGCGGGAAGAAGCCGCAGCGGGTCACCGTGCGCGACGCCGCCGTGTCGGTCGCCATCGTCGAGGCCGAGGCCCGGAGTGTCCGCGAAGGCGGGCCGGTCAAGCCCGAACTCGCTTAACGCAGACGGATCGAAAGGAGACCCGATGGCGCGCCCGCTCAGCAAAGTCGCCCCCGACTGGTGGGACTACACGACACTCGAGCCCGACCTGCTCGAGGACGCGGCTCGTTTGTCCCCCGGCGACCTGCTGCAGTTGAGTCGCCCGGGTTTTGCGGTGCGCATCTACGACACGCTCGAAGAGCTCTACTGCGTTGAGGCTTTGGAGTACATCGACGCCTGGAAGCAGTCGACGCCCGACAACCCCGCCGGCATCTGTGGGCCGATCGGCCCCACCGAACAGCTCCCGCTGGTCGCCCGGATGGTCAACGCCCTGGGGCTGGACCTCGGCAAACACGACGCGCACTTCTGGGGCATGGACGAGTGGGTCGACGAGCACGACCGCCCGGTGCCCGAAGAGTTCCCGCTCAGTTTCGCCAAGGCTGATCAGGAGCTCTGTTTCGATCGGATCGAGCCGGGGCTGGCGATCCCCTCGGCCAACCTGCACTTTCCCACCGGAGACCTCGACGCGTACGGCCGTAGCTACGACGACATCCGCTGCGTGGTGATGCAGGGCGGGCAGGGCGAGATCAAGCACTGGGCGTTCAACGACCCGCCGAAACGCGAGGGCGACTACGTGGACGCGCCGCCGCCGCCCGAGGTGTACCGTCGCCTCGGCACCCGCGTGACGGACCTGCACCCGATGACGGTGATCCAGAACGCACGGACGTCCGGCGGGGGCTACGTCCCCAGTGTGCCGACCCGTGCCTGCACCGTCGGCCCGGTCGAGACGTGGAAGGCCGAGCGGGTCAGCATCTACCACCCCGGCCACCACGACAACCCCTTCGGCATCCGTCTCTCGGCGCTGATGATCAGCAAAGGTTTGGCGGACACCGCGGTGCCGATGTCTCTGTTGTCGGATCACCCCGACGTCACCTTCAGCTACTACCGCGGCGGCATCGGCACCGTTGACGTGGAGATGCACTGACGCTCGAGTTCGCTATGCAGTACCACGTCTACTACTTCGCCCGCCGTGCGTTGCGGGTGTCGCTGCTGCTCCTGGTCGCGTCGGTCGTCGGCAGGTCGTCGGCGTTCGACTTGGTCATCGACGGCGAGCCCGTTGCGGTCGTGGTGGTTCCCGATTATCCGTTTCCTTCGGTGGAGTACGCCGCGGAAGAACTGCAACACCACGTCCGCCAAGCGAGCGGCGCCGAGTTGCCGATCGTCCGCGAGGGCGACCTCGCCGGTGACGTCACCCCCCGCGTCTACCTCGGCTCATGTGAAGCCACGAAAGCGGCCGGCCTCGATCTCGAAACCCTCGCACCCGACAGCTTCCGAGCCCGGCTGACCGAAGCGGGCCTGTTCATCTTCGGCGACGACGCCGACGGCGACCCGCTGGCCGACGGCGTCAACGGCACGCTCTTCGGCGTGTACGACTTCCTCGAGCAGCACCTGGGCGTGCGGTG
Organism: Phycisphaera sp.; assembly: GCA_028285385.1. Classification (GTDB taxonomy): domain Bacteria; phylum Planctomycetota; class Phycisphaerae; order Phycisphaerales; family Phycisphaeraceae; genus CAZIXN01. The sequence goes on along the minus strand of JANQPR010000154.1, from coordinate 28,589 downwards.
GGTTTGGCCCGGGGCCTTGGGTGAAGTGATCCCGGCGCGGGCCACGATCCGGGTTGAGCGTTGGCGCCGGGACGGCTCGCCGGTCCTCGGGCTCAGCACGTGGCGCATCATCCCGCGTCACGAACACTGGCCCGACCCCGCGGCCGGCGAAGCTTTCACCCGTGACCAGGCGGTGTGGAAGAAACGGATGGGGTTCACCATCACGTACGACTTCCGGCCCAGCCACAACTTCCCCGACTATTGGGTGCGGTTCGGCCGGTCGAACCCGGAGTTCTTCAGCCTCTTGCCCGACGGCAAGCGGGCGCCACTGGCCGGAGACCCGGCGGGCACCTACGTCACGCTCTGCGTCTCGGAGCCGGGCCTGTGGGAGCAGGCGATCCGGGATTGGGAAACCGCTGGCCGGCCCCCGGTGCTGAAGGTCGGCGAGAACGACACCCCGGGGATGTGCACTTGCGAGCGCTGCCGCGCGTGGGACGCCCCTGACTGGCGGTTCTACACGTCGCCGTACTGGGCCGGCGGGCAGGTGCCGTCGCGGTTCACGCGGTTCGCCGCCGAGAGCGGGCTTGCCGGCGACAGCGCCGCCTGGGGCGGGGTGTTCCGGTTGAACAACGCGCCTTCCTTGTCCGATCGGTACGCCCGGTTTTACGCCCGAGTTCAGGAACATGCCCGCGAGCTCGAGCCGGACGTGATCGTTGCGGGCTACGGCTACGCGAACTATTGGCGTGCACCGAAAGAAACCCGCTTACACGATCAAATCCTGATCAGTTTTGTGCCCCCGTTATGGTACCCCTACACGGAGCGGATGAGCCGGGACGCGCGCCGGGAGTGGGACGGCTGGCGTGCGACGGGAGCCCGTGTCATGTTCCGCCCCAACCTGACGCACGCCGGGCACGCGTTCCCGATCCAGTACGGGCGGCCACTGATGCGCGACATCCGGTACTTCCACCGGACCGGTGCCGTCGGCATGCACTTCGACCTGCTGATCGGTTCCTGGGCGACGCAGGGGCCGACCTACTACGCCCTTGGCCGGGCCGTCCACCGCCCGGACCTGACGCCGGAACAGATCATGGGTGAGTACTACGCGGCATTCGGCCCCGCGTCCGCCGCCGTACAGCACTACTTCGATCATTGGCGGAGCGTCGGAGCGGCTCTCGACGAAGACGCGATGAACCTGTTCCATTACGAGGCAGGTGGTGCCGGCGGTCACCGCAACTGGGTGCTGATCGCCGACCGGGTCTTTACGCCGGAGGTAATGGCGGAGGGGCGTCGCCGACTCACGGCCGCCGGCAAGGCCGCCCATGGTGACACGAAGGCCTTGGCACGCGTCGTGTTTCTTGACCAAGGGCTGACTCACGCCGAACGGGTCTTGGAAGCCTTGCGGGCGCACAAAGCCGATCGCGTGGACGAAGTACGGCTGGCTGAAGCGTTTCGTCGTCTCCACGATTACCGGCTTGAGATACAGGGCAACGGCGTGGCTGACCTCGGATACCTCAGGCGACACGAGCCCGCGAGTTGGCGGGAACTGGATGACGAAAAACCAACCGAATAAACAATTTACATGACGATCGTTAATCGCCACGGTGTCGTGGTGATTCTGAGTTGCGCGACCCCAACAAGGCCCTCCTCATGCGTTTGATCCAACTTCTAGTTTTCTCCGTCGTGATGCTCTTTCTGCTCAACCCAATTCCTGCCGAGTCGGCGCCGGTGGATTGGGCCCCTTATGCGTCGGAGGAAGGCCGGTTCGTCGTTGAGTTCCCCGGCACCGTGGAACGCCAAGCCCGTCAACGGATGACGCCCATCGGTCCGATCCAGATGAACACGCGCACGGCCACGTTCGGCTCAAACGGCACGGTCTTTACCGTGGCGTTCAACGACCTGCCCGTCGATCTGGTCTCGGGCCTGGGAGACGGCCGACTCATTCTCGAAGGCGCGGTGGCGGAGAAGATCAGTCGGACCGGTGGCACACTGATTCACGATCGGGCCTTGGAGGTGGACGGTCGACCGGCGCGCTTCGTCATCTTGGAGACCGGGGAAGGTGAGTCTGCCGGCTTCGTGAGTTTCCAGGTAGTTCTTCATGAAAACCGGGTCTTTCAGTTGAGTTGTGCCGGAAGCAAAGGGACCTGGCGCGCCGCGGACAACCGGCGGTTCTTTGCCTCGTTTGCTGTCCCGCCGGCTGACGGCAGTGACGACACCAGCGATTGAATGCGCTCGGCGTCTTGACTGGCCATGCCCTTTCGGTCGGTCCTTGCGTGCGGGTATCCGGACACGACGCCGACCGTGTCGAACTGATGTGAAGTCAATCCAAACAGGTCCTCAGGACGGCGGCGGGCCGGCGGCGCGTGAGTTGGTCGATCTGATCTGGGCCCAGGCCAACCCGGTCGGCAAGGTTGGCGGCGGCCTGTTGCATCGTCATCGCCGAACCGACCAGGTGGCTTCGGTCGGGGGCCCACGCGGCGAGGTCGGCGTCCACGTCGACCTCCCACCGGCCGAGTCGGTGGCGGCCCGGGCCTAGGCCCGCCGCGGCCATGGCGTCGGTCACGACGATCGCGCGATCGCCCGCCAACTTCAGGTAGTTCTTCAGCGCGAACACCGGGACGTGGACACCGTCCGCGATGAAGCACAGCCAAAGCCGGTCGGCACGCGCGAGTGCGCGTTGGATGACGTTGTCGTGTCGCTGCACGTGCATCGGGCAGCCGTTGCCCAAGTGCGTGAACATCGAGAGCCCCGCGTCGATCGCCGCGTCGAGTTCATCCAGCGACGGGTTGCAGTGCCCGGCCGAAACCACGATGCCCTCGCGCGTCAGCAGACGGGTGACCGTGAGGCCCCGGTCACATTCGGGCGCGAGGGTCACGAGGCGGGTCAGCCCTTCGCCGGCGTCCAGCAGCCGGCTCATCACGTCGGGGTCGGCGGGCATGACGGCGTCGGCCGGGTGTGCCCCGACATAGCCTTGTTTCGGCTGGATGAACGGCCCCTCAATGTGCACCCCGACGACCTGCTTTCGAACGAGATCGTCTGCGGCCCGCAACCGAACGAGCCGGCGGACCCGGCTGGTCATGGCCTCGGGGTGGTCGGTGATGAACGTGGCGAGACAACCGCGTACGCCGTCGCGTTGCATCGCGGAGCAGGCACGGTGCAGGTCGTCTGCCTCGAGACCGTCGGCGTTGAAGTCGACGCCGGCGTAACCGTTGACCTGGAGGTCAACGAAGTTCCCAGGCCCACTCATGCCTCACCGGCTCCTTGTGGTGGGCCCGCAAGCAGGGAAGCGCCCGGCGGGTCCGTGTAGATCGTGCAATCGGCGTGATCCTGCAGAATGCTGGCGGGCACGGCGTTCGTGATCGCGCCCTCGACCGTCTTGCGGACGGCTTCGGCCTTGCGTTCGTCCGGCACCGTACAGACGATCGCCTTGCTCTTCATGATTTGTTTCACGCTCATGGAGATCGCGTGTTCGGGAACCTCGTCGAGGGTGGGGAACCAGCCTTCGCCCAGCTGTTGCCGCCGGCAGGCTTCGTCGAGATCAACGACGAGGTACGGCTCGTCGGTGTCGAAGTCGGCCGGCGGGTCGTTGAACGCCAAGTGCCCGTTCTCTCCGATGCCGCAGAAGCACACGTCGATCGGGTGCCGGCGCAAGACCTCGCCGACACGGTTGGCTTCGGCATGCGGGTCGAGCTCCGCGTCGAGGTAGTGGAACGCCCGGACGGGTAGGGGCAGTTTGCGGTGGAAGCGTTCCCAGAGATACCGGCGGAAGCTCGCCGGGTGGGTGATCGGCAGGCCCACGTACTCATCCAGGTGAAACACCGTCACGCGGTCCCAGGGCATATCTGGCTCGGCGATCAGTGCCCCGAGCATCTCAAACTGAGACGCCCCCGTGGCGACAATGATGTTCGCCTCTCCGCGGCGTTTGACCGCGGCTCGCACTAACCCAGCCCCATCCACCGCGGCAAGCCGGCCCATCCGTGCCTTGTCCGTAGCCACATTGAGTTGCATCGTGCGGCGCTCCGTGAACAGTGACTTCCTGTCGAGATCAGGTCAGTGCGGTTCGAGTCTGTTTTGTGTCCAGGGGTAGCGCGACCGGTTGGCCGGTCAGCGCCGAGACCTGCGCCGCCCAGCCAACCTCGGCCACGGCCGCGCTGTGATCGAAACCCAGCGGCGACGGCTTCTCGTTCCGGATGCAGTCGAGAAAGTGATCCACCGCGGCACCGGTCTGGTGCTCGATCACATCGCCCGAGTCGGGCGTGGTCGTGTCCGCCGGCCAAGGCTCGACGCCGTCGGTCTGGCACCGCGCCCCGTCGAGCGGGTAGACCCAGCGGTCATCGGCGACGCCATGTCTCCAGATGCGTAGCTTCTGGGCCTGGTCGAGCTGCGAATCAAAGATCAGCCCGCCCTCGGTGCCCTTGACGTTGTGGTACGCGTCATAGCCGTTGCCCCCGTCGATATCCCCAAACACGAAGCCGCACGCGCCGTTGTCGAAGGTAATCTGCAGGCTCCAGATCGGGTCGGCCTCGAACGGCCGGACCTGTGCGGGCATCGAGGTCGCGTACACCTTGTCCGGTTTGGCCTGGGATGCCATCGCGAACAGCAACACCGAGACCGCATGGTTAATCCCCATCCCGATCGCGTCTCCCATGACTTCACGCTTAAGCTTCCAAGCCTTGTCACCCGCGATATTCACGGCGTGCCGGTAGTTGACCTGAATCTGGGTGACTTTTCCAAACGCACCGTCGGCGATCATCTCGCGCAGGCGTTGCTCAAAAGTGTCGAAGTAGAGGATGTAGTCGACGAATGTCCTCAGGTGCGGGTTGGCCTGGGCCAGTTCAACCTGACGCAGGTGATCGTCGAACGTGGTCGAGGCCGGCTTCTCACAGAACACGTGCTTGCCCGCCTCAAGGGCGGCGATGGACTGAGGCCCGTGGTGCGCGTTGGGGCTCACCAGCCAGACAGCGTCGATCTCCGGGTCTCCAATGATGGCGTCGTATCGATCCACTAGTCGTGTTTCGGTCAGGCCGATCTCCCCGAGCACGGCCCGGCCGCGCTCGGTATTGACCTCGCACAGCGTCGCGACGGTTGCGTCGTTCCGCGCGGCGATCCGACGCATCTGCTCGCTGCCCATCCACCCGGCACCAACAAAACCGATCCGTATTTTGCGCATTTCGGGTCCTTGGGGGCTACCGGCAAAGCCTGCGGTTTTTCCGTTCTGAACAAATAATTGATGCCACGCTCCTTCCGGGCAAGGATGATTTGAGGAGAATTGTGTGATAATTTACGCAGCATGCCGTCCACCCGAGACCACGCCGACGCGGCCCTTCCGGCGCGCCGGATCGGTCTGGTCATGTCGCCCGCCGAAGCGCACGGGCGCGGTCTGTTCCAGGGGATCAGCCGTTACGCCCGGCCGCTTCGGCCTTGGCTGTTTCACTTGTCCTTGCCGCACACGAAAGCGGTAGCGCGGCTTCGTGCCTGGGGGCCGGCAGGCATCATCGCTTCCGTGTTCGACGGGGCGCTGGAAAGGCGACTACGTGATCTCGGGGTGCCTTTCGTCAACTGCAGCAGCGATCTGGATTCACCCGGGGTCGATCGAGTCTGCCTGGACAACGAGGCCGTGGGAGCGACGGCCGCTCGGTACTTTTTGGAGCGGGGCTACACCGGTCTTGCGTATTGCGGTGAATCTGCGCGGCTGTCGAGCCAGATGCGCGCGTTGGGATTTTCGCGGTTTGCTCGAGAGGCCGGCGTTGCGCCGGCTGAGTACTCCGATACACGCTCGCCCCGTCTGTTGGACGCGGCGGGCTGGCGTTGGTCGACGGGTTCGGGTGCGATTCGCCGGTGGATCGTTGGGCTGCCGAAGCCGGTCGGCTTGCTCGCGGCGCACGACCCGTTGGCGATGTTGCTCTGCGAGGTCTGTCGGGAGACGGGTATCCGTGTGCCCGACGACGTGGCGCTGTTGGGCGTCGACGACGACACCATGCTCTGCGAGATGATGTATCCGGCGCTGTCGAGCATCCGGGTCCCTTCGGTTCGGATCGGCTTCGAGGCTGCGAGACTGCTCGACACGAGGCTGCGCGGCGACGACAGACCCGACGGAATCCACCTGCTTTCGCCGCTGGGGGTGATGACCCGGCAGTCCACGGAGTTCCGTGCCAGCGACGATCCGTGGGTGAACCGAGCCCTGGTTTTCATCCGCCAGCACGCCGACGAGCCGATCCAGGTGAGCGATGTCGTGGCGGCGACGGGGGTATCGCGTCGCAATCTGGAGACCCGGTTCCGCCGATCGATGGGCGACACCCTCTACCGCCAAATCCAACGCGCCCACGTTGACCGGGCGGCCGTATTGCTCCAGGTCGGCGACCAGTCGCTGGAGCGGATCGCCCCGGCCAGCGGGTTCAATAGCCGCGAGGTCTTGAGCCGCGTCTTTCGCGAGATCATGGGGGTCAGTCCGGGCCAGTTCCGGGAACGGTGTCGGCCGCCCCGGGCCGACGCGACGGCTCCGCGTTGACCGGGCCCTGAGTGGAGTCGTCCCCACGTCCCGTACTTAGCCGGTATGCTCCCCGCGCCGGTCCGGCACCGCGCGCGACCGGTCGTGCTCGGCTCTTCGCCTCGACTTGCACACAACTCGCTTCCAACCTTGTCGACGCGGTTGCCTCGTACGGGATCGTCATCGAGAACCTCTCCGGCACCCCTGTGCATACCACGTCTTTCTCACACCGGGAACTCTTCTCATGCTGATTGATTCGCACCAACACGTTTTCTGGCATTACCGTGACGACGCCGGCTTGATCGCTGACATGGACGAGAACGGGGTCGATCTTGCTTGGCTGTTGACCTGGGAGCTTTCACCTCTCGAAGACGTGCACATGCGTCCGTACCACGGAGTGCTGAACCCCGAGCACCGACACTTCGACGGCACGCACTCTGGCGTTCCCTTGTCGGACCTTATCCGTACCCGAGACCGTTACCCCGGCCGCTTCGTGTTGGGGTATTGCCCGCACCCGGTTCACGACGACGCGCCGGCGATCCTCGAGGCGTCTCACCGCATGCACGGTGTACGCGTTTGTGGGGAGTGGAAGTTCCGGATGTTGTTCGACGACCCGCGCTGCCTGAACCTGTTCCGTAAGGCGGGGGAGTTGGGCATGCCCGTGGTGCTTCATCTCGACGTGCCATACCTGGTTGACCCCGAGGGTGGCCCGCCGATCTATCAGGACGAGTGGTACGGGGGCACCGTGGCCAACCTCGGGCGCGCGCTTCGGGCGTGCCCCGACACGGTGTTCATCGGTCACGCGCCGGGCTTCTGGCGGGAGATCGGTGGCGACGCGGACCAAGACCCGTCGCAGTACCCCCAGGGCCCGATCGTTCCCGGCGGGCGCATCGACGCGATGCTGCACGAGCACCCCAACCTCTACGCCGACCTGTCCGCCGCCTCCGCGCGCTGCGCGTTGCAGCGGGATCCGGAGCAGTCCCGTGCGCTGCTCGAGCGCCACCCGGACCGGTTCCTGTTCGCGCGGGATTACTACGGCGGCAAGCTGATGGATTGTCTGCGTGGGCTGGGGCTTTCCACTGCGACCTGGGATGCGGTCATGTGCGGGAACGCACAACGCCTGCTCCCGACGGGCGAGATTTAGCCCGGACTGCTTTATCGATTAAATAAAGCTTGACCTGCCCGAACCCCGCTGTCATAGTGTCGCCAAATCGCCCCCTGAGCCGCGGTGAAGGCGGTGCGGGCGAGCCCAGGTTGGCCCCGGCGGATCAAGAGAAGGCCCCTCGGCGGATTGAGGGGAGATCGCCCGCCTCGCCGTTCCGATGCTGTTCGCGGAATGCCACAGACATGAAAATTGATCAGCGTGTCATCTGCCTCTGGCTCACGCCCAAGATCTTCGATCACCTGAGCGAACCGGCCGACGGGGCGCGGCAGTTTTTCGACCATTACGCGGAGTGGTTCGAGGTCTTCGAGGCCGTGGTCGTCAACTTCTGCGCCTGCAGCGGCGATCAGATCCTTAACTATTCGGGCGACGGGGCAATGGACGACACGTTCGATTGGGCCCGGTACACCGCTTATGTCGGCGACAACGCGAAGCGTCGGAGCTACAACCTCGAATGGATTCGGCAGGTGCGCGACGGCTCGGACTGCAGCTTCAACCCCTTCCAGACCGGCCCGTCGTTGATCCTGAGTGACGAGCCGATGAGCTACCGCAAGCTGGCGGGAATCTACCGCGCGCTTCGAGAAGAAGCGGGGCGTCGGGGTCTGAACTTCAAGCTCTTGGAGTACCTCGACCCCGGCCCCGAGTTCTGTTACGCCGACTGGAAGGTCCGCCACGCCGAGGCCTCGGCCGCTCCGATCGACTTCCCCGGTGCGATCGTGCATCAGGGACCGATCGACGTGCTCAACGCGTTGCACGCCGATGATCGCCGGTACGCAAGCTGCCCGGGCGGCATCCCGGAAGGGATGAACGTGGGTGAGTTCATTATCAGTCAGGTCGATCACTACACCCGGGATTTCGGGCTCGATGGCGTGTATCTGGGCAACCAGTTCGCGCTGCCGGGTTTCTGGGAGCCGGACAAGGCCCCGGTGCCGACAGCGGAGCGGCGCGCCGGGGTGACGCGGTTTTTCCGGAGCCTGCGTCAGGCCATGGGCACCCGGCTGGTGTATTGGATGGACACCTACTGGCCGGTGGACGTCGAGGTCGAGAAGTGGGCGATGACCCTGGAGAACTACGCCGACCTGGACGCGGTCATGATCTCCAACTTCGCGGTCATCGTGCAGCAGAACATGATGGCGGCGAACATCGAGAGCCGCCTGCGGACGACGGAACAACTCGGCGGCCGGCCGGCCAACCTCTTCTCGTTCGACTTCTTCGACCCCTGGTACTGGTACCGCTCGTTCCAGGAAGACAAACGGATCTACCTCTACCAGCGGGAGCTCTACCGCCGCTACGGCGGCGACTGCCACGGCATCAGCTTCTTCGCCAACGACACGTACGGTCACTACGTCCCCGAGCACCTGCTGCGTGAAACCCTGGGCGTCGTCCGAGAAACCCACGGCGAGTCATGACCACGTGTTACCCCTTGAAGGTCGGTTTGTTCTCGATCGGCTTGGCCGCGTACTGGCCGCAGTTCCCCGGTCTGAGGGAGCGCCTTGTGGGGTACGGGCGCTTCGTCGGCCAGCGTCTTTGCGGCATGGGGACCGGGGTCGTCGACGTTGGCATGGTCGATGACCAGCCTTCGGCCCAGGCCGCCGCCGACCGCTTCATCCGCGAGGGCGTGGACGCGGTCGTCTGCTACGTGACCACATACTCGACCAGCAGCCAGGTCGTGCCCGCGGTGCAGCGCGTCGGTCGACCTGTATTGATCCTGAACCTGCAACCCACCGCGCAGTTGGCGTACGCCCTAACCGACACGGGCGAGTGGCTGGCGAACTGCCAGGCTTGCTGCGTGCCCGAGATCGCATGTGCCTTCGAGCGTTGCGGGATCCGGTTCGATACGGTCACCGGGCTGCTCGGGCTGGATGAGCCGACGCCCGACGCCGTTGCGGATGAAGTCACCTCCGGGCACGCCGAAGCACAGCGGGCTTGGGCGGCGGTCGAAGACTGGGTCGCCGCGGCGCGGGTGGCACGCACGCTGTCGCGCAGCCGGATCGGATTCCTCGGGCATCCCTACCCGGGCATGCTCGACATGTACAGCGACTTCACGCAGCACACCGGGCAACTCGGCGTGCACCTCGAGGTGCTCGAGATGGACGACCTCGAAGCAAGGGTCGACGCCGTGACAGCGGAGGAGGTCGAGCGGAAGCGGGGCGAAACGCTGGGCCTGTTCACCGTCAGCGAGGACAGCCCGAGCGACCCGCTGGCCAAGGCACCGACTCCCGAAGCCGTCGAGTGGTCCTGCCGGGTCGCGGCGGGGTTGGACCGGCTGGTCGAGGACTTCGACTTGCACGGGTTGGCGTATTACCACCGCGGGGTCGACGGCAACACGTACGAGCGACTCGGTGCCGGCCTGATCTTGGGTTGTTCTTTGCTAACGGCGCGGGGTGTGCCGTGCAGCGGCGAAGGCGACCTCAAGAACTGCATCGCGATGAAGGTGATGGACACACTCGGTGCCGGGGGCAGTTTCACCGAGCTGTACGCCATGGACTTCGCCGATCGGTTGATCCTGATGGGGCACGACGGGCCGTTTCACCTTCGTATCGCCGAGGGCAAGCCGGTGCTGCGAGGGCTGGGCCTCTACCACGGCAAGCGGGGCTCGGGCGTGTCGGTGGAGGCGCAGGTTCGGCAGGGCCCGGTGACCATCGCCGGGTTGACCCAGACGCGGCGTGGCAACCTGAAGTGGCTCTGTGCCCAGGGTTGGTCGTTGCCCGGTGCGACACTCCGCATCGGCAACACCAACTCGCGCATCCGCTTTACCGAAGGCCCGGATGACCCGTTCGACGTGAGCGCATGGATGGACCTTTGGTGCCGGCAGGGCCCGACGCATCACGTGGCGTTGGGGGTGGGCCACCACCGCCGCAGCGTCGAGAAGACCGCGGAGTTACTCGGGCTTGAGTGCGTCGGGGTAGAGCCGCCCGTGGAACGCCTCTCGGACTCAAGGGGTCGGGCGTTTTGATCGGGATGGACGCGGGGCAGAGGCTTGTGACGTGACAGATCGGTTGCATTCTTGTTTGACCCGTGTCGTCCGGTTGTTGGTCGGGATTACGGTGTTGGTAGCGGCCGTTGGGTTGGCTTACGTCCTGGTAGCGACCGTGCCGCCGGTCTTGCCGGAGGTCTCGACGCGCCCCCCCGAGGCGCCGGTGTTCTCGGCTACGCGGGTGTCCGTCCGTCGGGTGTGGAGCGGCTACGGCACGGCTACGGCGATGGATGCCGCGGATGTTTCCGCCAGGGTCGGCGGTACCGTGATCCACATCCCGGACGACGTCGTCCCGGGCCGTCGGGTCGTGGCGGGGCAGACGTTGGTGAGACTCGACGGCGAGGACTTCGAGCGGCAGGTAGAAATCGCGGAGCAATCCGTCGCGGAACTGCGGTCGGCGCTGGTGCTGCTGGACATTGAACACGCAGGGCTGGTCGAGCGGCTCGCTCTGGAGGAAGAAGACGCGGCGTTGCTTCGCACCGAGTGGAGACGCGTCCAGAAGATCCAGGCGGGCGGCGCGTCGAACCCGCAAGAGGTGGATCGCGTCCGCCGGGAGTTGATCGCCGCGGAGCGGCGTGTGGTGGCGACCGTCGAGGCGGCGAACCGGGTCGAGCCTAGCCGGCAGCGGCTCCAGGCTCAGTTGAAGTCGAAGGAAGCCTCACTCGCGTTGGCTCAACAAGACCTTGAGCGCACAACGATCGCCTCCCCGATCGATGGGGTGTTGAACAGCGTGGACGTCGACCTCGGCGAGGAGCTGCTCGCGGGGAAGCGGGTCGCCCGGGTCGTCAGCCTGGATCGGATCGAGGTTCCCCTGCGGCTGCCGGCGCGGGCGCGACGGGACTGCTCGGTCGGCGATTCCGCGACGCTCGAATCGGTGAGCGGCGGCGGGCGCCGGGTCGCCGCGACGGTCGAGCGCATTGCGCCGGTCGACGATCCCGCGACCCGCACCGTCGTGGTCTACCTGGTGGTCCGCCAGCCCAACGCCAACGCGCAGTGGGGAGACGCTGCCGGCGCTCAGGCCCTGCCCCCGGGTGTGTTTGTCGCCGGCACGGTCGTCAGCGACGAAACGGAAGACCGATGGGTTGTGCCGCGGCGGTCGATCCGAAAGGGCCATGTCCGTATGGTTCGGGGCGGCGTCGTTGTGTCCGAGCCCGTGACGATCGATTTTGTGGTCGAGCGCGGTTTCCCGGGGTTTGGGCTGGCGGACGATCATTGGGCGGTGTTGGCGGGTGAGCCTTCTTTCGCCGCGGGGGAGCTGGTGCTCGTCAGCGCGTCGCAGGCGTTGCGTGATGGCGGTGCGGTGACGCCGGTCTTGCCGAATGGGAGCGAGGCGACCGGCGACTTAGCGGCCCGGGGCGGGCGCCGCGCGACGGGTGCGGATTCACTTCCGTCTCCGGAGACGCAGCCGTGAGCCTAGTGGGCTTCGGGGTACGCCGCCCGGTTCCGATCAACCTGCTGGCGGTGGGGCTGGTCATCGCGGGCGTCGCGGCGGCCCTCACGCTCCGGCGAGAGTTTTTCCCGTCGACAGAACCAGACACCGCGCTGGTATCCCTGCCGTATCCCGGGGCGACGGCGACGGAGATCGAGCAGACGCTGGCGATCAAGGTCGAGAACAAACTCGTAGAACTCGACGAGATCGAAGAACTCACCACTACCATCGGCGATGGCGGTGGCGGTATCCGCGTCCGGTTTGATGAGGCCGTCGATCCACACGAAGCGCGGGACGAGGTGGAGCGTGCGGTCGATTCGCTGCGCGACCTCCCCGAGGGGGCCGAAGAGATCCGAGTTTCCTTGTTGCGGCCGCGCCAGCCGGTAATCCGGGTGGTGGTGCACGGGGCGATGGATGCGCGTGCGCTCAAGGACACGATCCGCAAGGTCCGGGACGACTTAAGCAGGATGCCCGGGATGGGCGAACTGCTCTTGGAGGGTGTGCGCGAGGACGAGGTCCGGGTCGACGTGCGTCAGGAGGCTTTGCTGGCGACAGGGTTGAGTCTGCCGAAGGTGGCGGGGGTGATCCGTTCGTGGATGCGCGACATCCCGGGAGGGACGGTCAAGAGCGAGACGGGCCACGTGCGCGTGCGGGTGGTTGGCTCTGCCGAGCGACCCGACGCCATACGAGAGATCGTGCTCAAGAGCGACGCGAGGGGCGGGGTGATCCGCGTCGGCGATATCGCGACGGTGACCGAGTCGTTTACGGATGAACGCGTGATCCACCGGTACAACGGTGAGCCGGCCGCAGGCCTGATCGTGTTCGCGGTCGGCGAGCAGGACGTAGTGAGGACGGCGGAGGCGGTGCGGGCCTACCTTCAAGGTCGGCGGGGTGAAGCGTTCATCCCGCACGGGGTGGACCGTTTGCGCGCCGGGCCCCCCGTGGGGCAACAAGAAGGTCTGATGTCGGAGCGCATGCGCGCCTGGCGGGTCGGCATCAACTCACCGCACGCGCTGCCCGCCGAGGCATCGCTCACCAGCGACACCGACATGGCGCGGTTCGTCGAGGCCCGAATCGACACGCTGGCGCGCAGCGGCCTCTACGGCGCCGGCCTAGTTTTCCTCGTGTTGCTGCTGTTCCTGAACGGGCGGGTCGCCTGGTGGGTCGGCGTTGGATTGGTGGTGTCACTGACGGGTGTCTTCGTGCTCATGGCGGCGGCGGGGATCACGCTCAATCAGGTCACCCTGTTCGGTCTGATCGTCGTGCTCGGGCTGCTCGTCGATGACGCGATCGTCGTTGCGGAGAACATCCAGGCCCGTCATGATCGTGGCGAAGAACCGTTGGACGCCGCGGTCCGGGGCACGCGTGAGGTCTTCTGGCCGGTCGTCGCCACCGTGATGACCAGCGTCGTTGCGTTCCTGCCCCTGACGTTCATCCGCGGGCGGATCGGCGACTTGCTGGCGGCGCTGCCGATCGTCGTCGGGTTCGCGTTGCTGCTCAGCCTGCTCGAGTCGTTGGTGATCCTGCCGGCGCACATCGGCCACACGCTGAGCCGGCGCGACCGGTCCTCGGGCGGGCGCCTGTCCGCTTGGGTTCGTTGTGCGGAGCGGTGGCGTGACCGCGCGGTGTTGCCCCGGTTGACGCACGGCTACGGTTGGCTCCTTGAACGGCTTCTCCGCCTCCGCTTCCTCGCCATCGCGGTGACTTGTGCGGTGCTCATCGCGTCGCTGGGGCTGGTGGCCGGCGGGCAACTCCGCTTCACGTTCCTCCCGAGCAACGACGCGGAGACGGTCGTCGTCGCCGTTCGTTTGCCCGTCGGCGCTTCGGTGGAGCAGACGGACGCGGCGGTGCGTGTGCTTGAAGAGGCCGCCGCCGATCAGCCCGAGGTCCGCGGCGTCTCGACGGTGGTCGGCCGCACCTCCAACCTTGATACTGGCCGGGTCGATGCGACTGGCTCGCACATCGCACAGCTCTTCCTGGAGTTGTCGACCGCGGAGGAGCGCAGCCGCTCTTCCTCGGAGGTCATCGATTCGATCCGCGATTCGGTGCGCGGCAGGCTCGGCTCGGCAGAGCGGATCGGGTTTACGGAGATCAACGGCGGCCCCACCGGCGCCGACATCACGATCAATGTCTCCGGCGCGGACCGGGAACAGCTTGGCCGCGCGGTGGACCGGATCACGTGTCGACTCGCGGGTCTCCGGGGCGTGCGTGACGTGTCAGACAGCCGTGACGGTGGCCAACTCGAACTGCGGCTCAGGCTCAGGGCCGGGGCCGCGGCGTTGGGCTTCACCGCCGAAGACTTGGCGGAACAGGTACGCGGGGCCCTCTACGGGATCGACGCCCATGTCTTTGCGGGCGACGAGGAAGACGTCAACGTCCGGGTCCGGCTGGATGAGGCCACCCGACACAGCCTGACCGCGACGCAGAGCGCGTGGGTGGTTAGCCCGACGGGGCAGGCGGTGCCGCTGCTCGAGATCGCCGAAGTACAGGAGGGCGAGGCCGATGCGACGATCCGCCGGGTCAACCGCCGACGGGCCGTTTCCATCACGGCCGGCGTGGCCCCGGGGGTGAGCCCGGAGTCGATCACGGGCCAGTTGAATCGGTCGGGGCTTGCCGGCGCTCCGAGCGTTCTCGACGAAATCCGGGCCGAGTACCCGGGGCTGGAGGTCTGGTTCTCGGGGCGGCACCGGCAGATGTCCGACGCGTTCCGCTCGCTGCCCTACGGTTTTTGCGCGGCCGCGCTCATGATCTACGGCGTATTGGCCTGCCTGTTTTCGAGCTACCTGCAACCCGTCTTGGTCCTCTGCACGATCCCGTTCTCGCTCATCGGGTTGGTCTGGGGCCACGTCGCGCTTGGCTACGACCTGACGTTTCTTAGTCTGATCGGTTTCCTCGCGGTCTCCGGGATCGTGGTCAACGACTCGCTGATCCTGGTCGGGTTTTACAACGCGCAGCGACGCGCCGGTCGGCCCGTGGCTTTGGCCCTGATCACCGCGGGGCGGGCGCGCCTGCGGGCGATCCTGCTGACCACACTGACCACGGCGATCGGGCTGACACCCCTGATTCTCGGGGGATCGTTGCAGGCGCAGTTGCTCGTCCCCATGGCGATCTCCATCGCCATGGGCTTGGTCTCGGCCAGCGTGCTGATCCTGTTGATCTTGCCCTGCCTGGTGATGGTCACAGAGGACATCAAGCGGGGCTGCCGCTTCCTGTGGTTCGGCCCCGGGCCAAGCGGTAACGAACAGGCGAGTGCCCGCCACCCGAGCGACGGGTAGCACGGCGTTGCGCTTCGGGCCTACCGAAGTTTCGTGAGGCGTCTTGGCGGGGTGGGGCTTCCGACCGGCGATCAGGCGCGGAGCCGTTCGGCCGCGCGGCGAAAAGCCTCCGCGTACTTCTCGATGCGGTCGGGCCAGTCGTGCTTGAACCACGGCACGGCAAAGGTGCGGTCGGCCACGGCCTCGCTGACCGGCAGCGCGCCGGCCCCCTGGCGCACGTCGCGCTGACCAAAGGCGACCGCGGTGGGCCGGCCCTGGCGGAAGATGTCGGCCTCGTGGAAGACCGGGTGCAGGTGCAACGGCGCGTTCGACCCCGGCGTACAGGCGGCCCAGCCTTCTTCGGCCACGATTGCGCAGAAGTCGCGGACCGTTCCGCCGAAGGCGTCGGCGTCAAAGAACCCTCGGGCGAAGTAGTGCGTGCCCAGGCTGCAGTCGGCGGTGAGCCAGGAGGCGTGGTGGGGGCTCAACCCGGCCACGTCGTCGAGCAAGGACCAGAAGCGGCGGTTCGCCAGTTGCATCTGTTCGACGCGCGCATCGAAGTGCTTGAGTTGGGCGCGGCCCATGGCGGACGCGGTCTGGTTGATCCGGTGCTTGAACGCGCCGATCGGCTGGCCGCGGAAGCGGAGCAGCTCCGGGTCCGTGATGTCGGCACCGTGGGCGTAGCGGCTGGCGCCGCCGGTGCGCTCGTAGACGCCAAAAGCCACGGCGCGTTCGTAGATCGATCGGTCGTCGGTGACCAGCATGCCGCCTTCCCCGATGGCGAAGCCTTTGCCCGCCATCATGCTCATCGCGGCGACGTCGCCGAGCGCGCCACACTTGCGGCCCTTGTACTGCGAGCCGACGGCGTGGCTGTTGTCTTCGATGACCTTCAGGTTGTGCTTGCGGGCGATCGGCAAGATGCGGTCCATGTCACAGGGGTGGCCGCAGTAGTGCACGACGACAATGGCCTTGGTGCGCGGGCCGATACGGTGCTCGATGTCGTCGGGGTCGAGGCAGAGCGAGTCGGGCTCGACATCGGCGAAGTTGACCGTGGCCCCGAGTTGGAGCGCCCCCTGGGCCGACGCCCAGTAGGTCATCGACGGGCAGATGATCTCGTCTCCGGCACCGACGCCACAGGCCCAGAACGCCGCGAGCAGCGCCGCCGTCCCGTTGGGGTGCGTCAGGGCGAACACGCGGTTCTGCCACCGGCCGAACTCGGCCTCGAACTTCTTCGAGATGTCGTTGCCGCTCATCGTGCCCGATCGCAGGACGCCGAGCACCGCGGCCTCGTCCTCCTCGGTCACGATCGGCCAATGAAACAGGGCTTCGTCGCGGGGGTCGGCATCGACGGCCGGTGACGCGGGGGCGACGGTGGGCTTCATACCAACGAGCCTTTTAAGGGTTCCGAGAGATCGTCCAGCACGACTTCGCCGCGCTGCCGGGCGGCGTTGCAGGCCTCGATGACCCGCACGGCCTCATACATCTCACCGACCGCGACCGGGCTGCGGCCCTGGGGCAGGTGACCGAGGATCGCTTCGAGCATGTTGGCGTAGTACGGCCGGGTGTGGCCGCTGACGTCGGCGATGGCGTAGTCCGTGGCGGTGTTCAGCACCGCCCCGTAGTGCCAGAACGCGTCGTTCGTGAAGCCGCGGTACACGGCCCGCCGACCGTCGGGGTAGTCGAGCAGGAACAACTCGTGGTCGGCGCCGTTGATCGCGGTGACCCGTTCACAACCCACGCCCAGCGCCGACACGATCATCTCGATGCCGTGACACCCGTACCAGAACAAACCGGGCAACGCGTCCTGAAACGTGAGCGGGGTGAACACCTCGGCGCCGGTGATTGCCTGGCCTTCCAACGCCTGTTGTGCGATGAGCAGCGCTTCGCTGTAACGCAGCGAAGAGCAACTCATCAGAGGCACCCCGGCCTCGTGCGCCATCTCGATCATCGCTCCGGCGTCGGTGGTCGACGCCGCGAACGGCTTATCCACGAACACGGGTTTCCGCGCCGGCAGGACGCGTTCGAGCAGCTCCCGGTGGCAGCGGCCGTCGATCGTCATGATGAACACGAGGTCGGCGGCGTCGGCGACCTGCTCCGGGCGGTCGACGATCTTGGTCCCGTACTGGCTCTCCAACTCGGCGGCGTAGCCGGGCACCCGGTCGATGCTGGCCGGCCAGTCCGCCGCCCCCCCGGGGTAGGCCGCGACGATCCGCCCGCCCGGGACGTGGTGCGGGTCGTCCGCGTCGTGAAGCAGCTTGCCGAACACCGGCACGTGCGAGGTGTCGAGCCCGATCATGCCGATGGTGACCGCTTGACTCATGGAAACAGACATCCTTAACAAGCCGTGGCGCGAACCCGGGGGGTGGCCGTCACCCGCGAAGCCGACTAGGAACGTGGGGCCGGAAACGAGAGAACAAGGTCAGCCAACCCGGTGAGGCGAAAGCACATGGAAAGGTCTTGCACACGGGATGAGCCGAGTCGCCCGGCAACATCATTCGAGATCGGTTAGCGCCGCTGCGGAGGCGGGGCCGTGCTCTTCCGTGCGATCAGGTCTCCTCTGACCAAGCGGCGGTCGGGCTCGGTGTCTGGCTCTTCCATCAGTTCCAGTAGGCTCTGAGCCGCCAGCGACCCAACGCGGAACGCGTCTTCGGTCACGGTGGTCAGCGAGATCATCTCCAGGCTCGAAGAATGCAGCCCGCCGATGCCCGTCACGGAGATGTCCTGAGGGACCCGCACCTCGCGTTGGATCAGCCGGTTCATCACGAGGTAAGCGATCGCGTCGGTCACGCAGCAGATGGCCGTCGGCCGCTGCTCCAAGTCGATCAGCTGATCGACGATGGACTCGATGCTGTCCTGGTTGCCGACCTGCGAGTAACAGACCATGTGGTCTTGCACCGGCACGCCCGCCTGTTCCATCGTGTGGAAGTACGCCTCGCGGATGGGGGACAAGAACTGTGAGCCGGCCATCGACTCGGTGCCCATGAACGCGATGCGGCGGTGTCCCAACGCCAGCAGGTGACGCATCACCTTCTGTCCGGCGTCGTAGCCATCGAGTCCGACGCATGCGACCCCGGGGATGGACAGCCCGTTGCCGGCAAACACCAGGGGCACGCCGGCGTCAACGGCCTTGGCGTAGGTGGCTTCGCTGCCCACGATCGGGGTGCAGATCAGGGCCTCGACCTGGAACCCGAGCATCAGCTCGAGTTCCTGCATCTCTTGGTCGGCGTTCCACGACGACAGTCCGATCAGGCCGACGTACCCGTGTTCATTCAGCTGGGACCGGGCCCCTTCGGCGATCTCTTGGGCGTACGAATACGTGATGTCGGGGAAGATGAACCCCACGGCCTTGCTGCTCTGCCGCCGGAGGCTGCGGGCGTGCAGATTGGGCCGGTAGTTCATTTCCCGGGCAATCTTGCGGATCTTCTGCTTGGTTTTTTTGCTAATACGGGAATGCCCGCGGAGGGCCATGCTCACCGCTTGCTCGGTGACCTGGGCCTTTTTTGCGATGTCTTTGAGCGTGACCGCCATAACTTGCATCATAGTCCGGGGCCGTCCCCGCATCAATGCTTTATCGATAATGCTAGCGAGAATATCGAAGTTTGATCGATAAATCGACAACCGTCCTCAGAACGAGGCTCGGCGTCGTCCAGGCTTGAGCCGCCGCCGTTCGCGATGCGTCCCGGTTCGAGGTTTCGGACGGTGCGTGAGAACGGCCGAGCCATCATCAGCCGTTGCGTTGGATATGCCCCATTTCACTCCAGCTGCGCACTGAGTGGGGGGGGCGGGGTATCCAGAACGCCGGAGTCGGCGAATCATCTGCCTGGAGGTCGGGGCCGAGGCTGCGGCCGTGTGAAAACCAGGTTCCGCACGGTCCCGGGCGCGATATCCGCATTCGCCCCCCCACAGAGCCGAAAGCCCGCGTCCTCGAACGCCGCCCGGATGCGTGTCGCGGCATCACCGTGCATGAAGACCTCGATCAGCACGCTCTTGAGTTCGGGGCGACCCAGTAGGTTCCTGGCCCCGTTGACGATCTCGGCCTCATGGCCGTCGACGTCCACCTTGAGGTGCCCAGGCACCGGCAGCCCGAACCGGTCGAGCATGTCGTCGAGGGTTATCGACACGGTGCCCTGGTGGTTCCGGGGCTCGAAGGCCACCTCGCCCTGCGTCACCGGCCGGCCCAGTGCATGGAGCGAGGCGCCAGCGGCGAACGTCTTGGTGTAGAAGGTGTCGACGGCCGTGCGGTCCGAGATGGCGATCGGGTAGGCGACAACGGTTTCCGTTAGGCCGTTGAGCACGATGTTCCGGTTCAGTTTCGCGAAGTTCAGGGCTTCCGGCTCAAACGCCAGGACCCGCACCTCGCCCCCCAGACGCTTCGCCGCGTACAGCGCGTACTGCCCGATGTTGGCGCCGATGTCGTAGACCGTGTCTCCGGGCCGGATGTTCGTGTCGATCCAGTCGAGCGTGTCCGGTTCGTTGTCGGCGTAGTGGCCGATACGCCACATCTCATAGTTTCTGACCGACCGATCCTCGTCCTCGGAATCGACGTCGATCAGGATGTCAACCCCTCGGATCGAGCAGTGCTTGATGATCCCCATGGCGTGTCTCTGTGTCCGGGTTCCGCGCGATGCAGGGCGGAGATGACCGCGTTTCAATACATTCAAACGGATGGATGCAAAATGTGAACGTGCGTCATGCTGGGTTAGTTGTCAGCGGATGGCTCGGAAGCGGTCGGGGCGTCGTCTTGCGGCCGTCCGAAGTGTTGCGTGACCGTGCCGTCGTCCTCGGCGTCGCGCCGGATCTGTTTAAGCTGACCGAACAGCTTGAACAAGTCGCGGATGCCACCCACCAGGAACCAGACGGTGGTCGTGGTGCCCGCGGCGACGGTCACCCAGAGGTAGATCGTCCACCAGTTGGCCCACGAGTCGTCGCTACGCATCAGGCCGAAGACCGCGTAGGCGATGGAGAGGCCAAGAAACCCGATCCCGAACTGCCAGAAAAAGAACAGGTACTTGAGCCCGAAGATCACCTTGTCGCCCGTGGTGAACTCTTCAGTGACCCCGAGTTTGCGGAGCCAACGGGGCACCGCGTCCCGGCCGGTCTTGGGCACGTAGTCCGGCTCGCCCTCTTTGGGCTCCACGGCGTAACGGCCACGGTGAAACATCTGGTCAAAATCCACCTCGGACCGTTTCGAAAGCAACGAGACGATCACGTAGGTGGCGATCGCGATGAGCGAGACGGTGAACCCCATCTGCACGCCGTTGAGCCAGAACTTCTCGGGCAGGTTCCGGACCCAGGCCTTGTCGGCGTAGTTCCCCTGCAGCACGCCGACCAGCCAGGGCCACAGAAGATTGATCGTTAAAACCCCCGTGACCGAAAGCGCCGACCCGACGACCATCGCGGCCCACGCCGCGCCTGTCGTCCCGCGCCGCCAGTACAACCCGCCGATCAGCACCGCCCCCGCGCCCCCGGTAAAGATCGCGCCGGTCGCCATCATGTACATCAGGATGTACTCCTGAACCGGGAACAACATCGAGAACACCCACCCGAACACCGCGACGCCGAAAATCGCCCGCTTCAGCCAGCGCAGGTGAGCCTCGGGCGACAAGCGCGGCTTGCCGCGGAGTTGCCGGATCGGGCTCAGGACGTCCTGAACGAAAATCGAACCCCAGGAATGCAAGTAGGTGGAATCGGTCGAAACCGCCGCCATGATCATGACGGCGGTCAGCAGGCCCAGTACGCCGCCGGGCAGCAGCTCTCTCATCGTGACCGACGTGGTGATCTGGTTCGCCAGCTGCTCGTCGCCGGCGGCTTGGAACCGGTCGAGCGTCGCTTGCGCCATCGCGGCCTCGTCGGGGCGGACCTCGCCGTTCAGCACCGCCCACGCGACGATCGCCGCGAGCGGTACCAACAGGAAGGTGATCATCCCGCGGAACTCGGCCAGCACCGTCGCCATCTTGGCTTCGTGTGGGCTGCGGGCCGACGCGTTGTAGCCCTGGCTCCCCTGCCAGACCCGGTAGGTGTAGACCTGCAGAACCAACATCATCACGAAGAACATCGGGCTGAAATCAGGCAGCTCGCCCTGGTCGAACGGGTTGAGTTTGCTTGCGCCGGTCGGCGCGGTCTTGAGCGTCGCGATCAGGTCGGGCCACGGGACCAGCCACAGCAGCGCGCCCAGCAGGACCAGGAAGCCGATGTTGCTCACCTGCCCCTGAACGAAGTCGCTGACCATCACCGCGATCTGCCCGCCGTTGAGCGTGACCGCCAACGCCGCGGACAACAGCAGCGCCATCACCAGCCCCAGCGTCCAGTTCAACTCGATGCCCAGCCCCGGCACGGAGGTGGCCACGACGGGCAGGTCCATAAAGTAGATCAGGAAACGCCCGGTGACCGCGGGGAAGATCCCATAGTTCAAGACGCCCGACGTGAAGCACATCACCCCGGCGAAGACCCGGAAGCGCCGGCTGTACCTCAGCTCCAGGAACTGCGGCAGTGTCAGCGCACGCGTCTGGCGGTACCGATAGATCACCCAACCCGACAACGCCAGCACCAGCCCGATCGGCAGGAGCATCATGCCCCAGTGGATGGCGCCGAACCCGCCTTGATAGAACTGCTCCCACCACGCCACGATGGTCACCGCGCCGAACCCCGCCATCCCCTGAGCAACGGTGAGCAGGTACCGGCCCGCGCACCGGTTTGCCGACAGAAAGTCTGCGACACTCCGGGTGTACCGTCGTGTGTAGATCGCCGACCCGATCACGAGCGCAAACACCCCGCCGATGATCAGCCAGTCGATGAGGCTAAGGTTCAAATGGCTGCTCCATGGGCACGATGGTTTGATTCAGTGAATTAGTCAGGCCGGTGGTCGCTTGAATCAGGCAGGCATCAGTACGGCCATACCACTTCTTGAGGAAGTCATTGATCCACCCGTGAGTTTGGCATACTCGACGTAGCTTCACCGTCGAGGTCTGGGCTTGGCAAAACGGTGAGATGCGGCGCGGTCCACGCAGTTCTCCGGAGACCTCCCTGGGTGGAACTGGCGGCACGCCGTGCGGCCATGATGGAACGGCTGTGGGAAATGGTGCACGGCGGCTCGGGATCGACCGGTCGGTATCGCTCCTATCCCTTCGGTTTCGAGTCTTGGAGGACGCTGCGGACACCGTGCGAACCGTGGGGCCAGCCCGCGAAACAGGTGATCGGGTCGTGCTGCTCCCAGCCCGCGGCGATCCGTTACTGGAGTTCGGCCCGCGGCCGGATACCGCTCGTGGCGTCGGCCACCTCGACCCCGTGCCTCCCGCGACGGCGCCGCCGACGAAGCCGCAGCGGCAGCACAGCGCGTACCGCTCCCGGTCGTTCCAGTGGTCAGGGTCGGCGCTGCCGATCAGCCCGGCTAGTCGCGCCGCCGCGTGGCCGGTGCACAGGTACACGCCGCGGTCGCCGAGCTTGATGGCAACCACGGCGGTGACGTCGTCCAAGCACGCGTTGACAGCCATCTGAACATATGATGCAATATTGTTCATGTTTGTTCAAGAGCGGGTTGCCCGCATCCTCGAAGCGCTCGACCAACGCCCCCGGCAGAGCGTGACCGACCTGCAGGAGCGCCTCGGCGTGTCACGGTCGACATTGCGGCGTGACCTGATTGATCTCGAAGCGGCCGGCGAGGTGTTGCGGGTTCACGGCGGGGTGGTCCGTTCCGGGGCCGGCTACCACGAACCCACGTTCGATCGAAAGCAACAGCGGTCGGTGCGGGCCAAGCAGGCGATCGCCGAGGCCGCGGTGGAGCGGCTGCCTTCCGAAGGCCACATCTACATAGACGGCGGGTCGACGTGTCTTCGGGTGGCCCGGTTGCTGCTTGTCCGACCGGAGACCGTGATCTGGACCAACTCGATCCGGCTGCTCGCCGAGGCGGAGAACGCACGGGCGGTGGTGAACTGCGTCGGCGGCCAAGTTCGGCCCCGGAGCCAGTCACTCTTCGGCGGCGTCACGAGCCGGTGGCTGGCGGACCTGCGGTTTGATGTCGCGGTGCTGGGCGCTTCCGGGCTGGACGACGCGGGGCCGCGCACCGCCGACCTGCACGACGCGACGGCCAAGCAATCCGCCATGGCCTCGGCAGAAAGCACGGTGTTGGTAGCCGACTCCCAAAAGTGGAACGCGCCCGCGCCTGTGCGGTTCGCGGCGTGGGATCAGATCGATGTGTGGGTGGTTGATGGCGCGGACGTGGCGACCGCCGGCCTGCCTCGTGAAGTCGTGCGGGCGGGCAACGGCCCTTGACGTGTGTTCCCGATCCCTCTCTTTCCTTTCCGCAAGCGACGACGATGAAAACCACGGACAGATGCGTCAGCCCTCCCGCTGCGTAACCCCGGCCGAAGCCGCACAGAGCCACGCGCTGTTCACGGCCGCCTTGCAGTCCTATCAAACTGGCCGTAGGGCAACACCGAGATGCTCGTCACCGATCCATTCCGCAACACCCTGCGCTTCACTCAAGAGAACACTCACCCCGGCCAGAACACGCCGAACAAGCCGGACTGAAACGCGCGACGCCCGTTCCTCCCGACCGCAACACGACACGCCAGTATCGCGGGCCCGAAGCCGGCCCTCACCGAGCCGCCATCTCCACACACCACTGCCTTGGGACGCGCCCTCAACACGCTGTACCCGAAAGCAACTTGCCGCCGTGTCCGGGCCACCGAAGGCCGGTGGCGGGTGCACACCATCCGCACACATTACGCCCGACGAAGCGCAGGCCTCCGGGCGTGCGTTCATCGCCCCGACTTCAACCGCCTACGCACCTCGCGGTGCATCCGGGCGACGGTGACGCTCTCGAGCTTCCGCAGGAGCGCCTGCTCGGCCTCGCCGAACTGACCTGCCTTTAGAAATGACTCCTATCTCTCTATCGAGCGAAAGTACATTTCAAGATCGGAGCATCTGCATTTCGTGCTCCTCGGTGAACTGGTTTGTATAGAGCTCAAAGTAACGTTCCCGACGGGCGATCAATTCTTGGTGCGTGCCACGCTCGACAATCCGACCCTGATCGATGAACAGGATTTGGTCCGCGTTCTTGATGGTCGAGAGCCGGTGGGCGATCACGAAAGCGATACGCCCTTCCATCACACGATCGACCGCGGCCTGGATCAGGCCCTCGGTTTCGGTGTCCACGCTCGACGTGGCTTCGTCCATGACGAATATTTGCGGGTCGGATAAGACCGCCCGGGCCAAGGCGATAAGCTGCTTCTGGCCGGTCGAGAGTTGATTCCCGCCCTCCCCGACCTTGGTGTCGTAGCCCTCGGCCAACCCTTCGATAAAGCCGTGGGCGTTGACCCACTCGGCCGCTTCAACCACTTGTTCATCGCTAGCGTCGAGATTGCCGTAGCGGATATTCTCACGGATCGTGTCGTTAAAGAGCTGCGGCACCTGCAGTACGATGCCGAGTTGAGACTGATACCAAGCCAACGAGCGATCTCGGTACTCGGTGCCGTCTAAAAGAATTCGGCCCCGCTGCGGCTCGTAGAAACGACACAGCAGCGAAACGATCGTCGATTTGCCACCCCCGGTGGGGCCGACCAAAGCGATCGTTTCCCCTGCCTCGGCCGTCAGCGAGCAGCCGCGCAGGATCGGCTGCTCGGGGTTGTAGGCAAACTCGACGTCTCGGAAGCACACCTCGCTGATCGCAGAACCCATGCCGTCGTCCGCCAGATCGGGACTCAACTCGACGTTCGCTTCGATACGCTGCGATACTTCCTCAGAGTCCCGGATGGCCGGCTGAACTTCGAGCACCTGTTGGATCCGCTCGGCCGAAGCCTGCGCGCTCAGGATCATCGTTACGGTTCGCGACATCTCTTGGATCGGGTTAGAGAACTGGGTCGCCAGACCAATGAACATCACCAGTTGACCAACGGTGAGCGTGCCCTCAAGCACGTTCAGTCCGCCGTACCAAAGCACCACTCCGGTCGCCGCCGAGCAGAGGGTCAGCAGCACCGGCCAGAACGCCGCGGTGTACACCGCGTTACGCATCGAGTCCAGGTACATCGTGTCGGTCATTTCCTGAAACTCCTCGAGGTTGCGCTCCTCACGGACCAGGGACTTGGTCGTCCGCACGCCCTGGATCGATTCGTTGAAGCCGGCCGTGAGGTGCGAGTTGGCCTTGCGAACCTTGCGCGACGCCCCGAGTAACCGCCACTGGAACCACCGGGCGACCAGCACCAGCGGCGGCACGACCGCCAGGACCAGCAGCGCCAGTTTCCAGTTGAGGACCAACATCGCCACGCTGATGCCGGCCAACATGCACACCCCCCAGACCACGTCCAGCAGCGACCAGCCCATGATCCGCGATAGCAGGTTGCAGTCGCTCGTCAGCCGGGCCATCAGCCAGCCCACCGGGCGCTCATCGAAGTAGCCGAAGTGCAGTTCCTGGAGGTGGCGGAACGAGGCCTCGCGGATGTCGTAGCAGATCGCGATCGACAGCTTCCCCGCCAAGGCGATAAAGCTGTAGATCAGCGCCGCGAACACCACCGACAGCACCGCGAACCCGGACGCGTAGGGCCATAGCGTGGCATCGATACCGTTCTGAGTCACGTGATCGATCACCGCGCCAACCAACAGCGGCATCGTGACCTCGCACGCCGCGACCATCACCGCCACGACCGCCAGCGCCGCGAACAGTTTTACGTAGGGTCGGCCGAACATTAGGATTTTCCGCCACAGCGCCCAGTCGAAGTGGGTGTGGGCGGCGTGTTCGTCTTCAGCGAACGTAGATTGAGACATCGAATTGGTCCTATCGTTTCAGCCGTCGATGGCGATCAGACGGCGGTCATTTCTTGTTTCAAATCGTCTTCGAGTGCCGTCTGGATGTGCCAGAGTCGGCGGTACAAGCCTTCGGTTTCGAGGAGCTGGTCGTGCGTGCCCTGCTGGGTCACTCGGCCGTGCTCTAACACTAGGATGCGGTCGGCGTGCATCAGCGTGGACAGCCGGTGGGCGATCAGGATCGTCGTGGCTCGTCCCCGGCGTCGGCGCAGGAAGTTGACGATCATCGCCTCGGTCTTGGTGTCCACCGCGGAGAACGCGTCGTCGAGGATCATCACCGGCTTGTCCTGCAGCAGCGCGCGGGCGATGGCGACGCGTTGCCGCTGGCCGCCGGACAGCGTGACGCCGCGCTCGCCGACCATCGTGTCGTAGCCCTCGTCGAACCGTTCGATGGCGTCGTGCACCGCGGCCGAGTTGGCTACGTCGATCATGTCTTCGTCCGGCGCTTCGTGTCGGCCGAGCTTCAGATTGTCCCGCAGCGACTTGGAATACAGGAACGGCTCCTGCATCACCGCGCCGATCTGCGAGCGGACGACCTTCCGCGGAAGCCGGCCGAGGTCGTGGCCGTCGATCTCGATCACGCCGGAATCGGCGTCGTAGAACCGAAGCAGCAGGTTGACGATCGTGGACTTGCCGCTGCCCGACGGACCGAGAAGAGCCAGCGTCTGCCCCGGTTCCACGTCGAACGACAGACCATCCAAGATCGATTGGTCGTCCTGGTGTCCAAACCCCACGTCACGCAGGGCGATGCGACCGGCGAATCGCTCGGGCAGCGATACGGGGGCGTCCGCCGCATCCTGTTCCACCGGAGCCGAAAGTACCTCGTCGATCCGCTGCAACGCCACCAGCGCCTTGCCAAGCTCCGACAATGTTCGACCCATCTGCCGCACCGGCCAGACCATCAGGCCCACGTACAACCAGAACGTGACCAGCTCACCCACGGGCATTTTCCCGGAAGCCACGAAAGACGCTCCCACGAACAGCGCCAGTCCCATCTGTATAAACACCAGGAAGTCCGATACCGACCAGTACACCGCGAACACCCGGTAGAGCGTCCAGTGCTTGGCCCGGTGGTCGGAGTTCCGCGCGTCGAACTTCTCTTGTTCGAACGCCTGCCGCGCAAACGCTCGGACCACGCGGATGTTCGTCAGATTTTCCTGCAGCCGGGCGGTCAGCGCGCCCTCGGCCTCGTCCATGTTTTTGAACGTGAACTGCACCACGCGGAAGAACACCAGCGCAAAGCCCACGAGGAACGGCAGCACACACGTCGAAACCAGGGCGAGCCGCCAGTCGAGCCAGAACAGCACCGGCAACGCGATGAACAGGTTCGCCAGCGCCCGGACGATCTCGATCACCTGGGTCGCGAGGAACGCACGCGTCGTATCCACGTCCGAGGTACACCGTTGCACGAGGTCCCCGGCCTCGGCCTGGTCGTGGTAGGCACAGGTCAAGTGTTGCAACCGGTCGAACAGCCGGTCACGCAGCCGGCGCACGATCGATTCCGACGCCTGGTTCGCCAGAACGCCTTCTACGAACATAAAAAACGAGGCGAACACGGTCAGCCCTACGACGAGGAGGCCGATCCACCACAGCCCGTCGCGGAGGGTTTCCGCAGAGACCAGCGCGGACAACCAGGCGCGGTCGATCGGTTTCCCGCCGAGGCCGTGGTCGATCGCGATGCCGATGACCAGAGGCGCTAGAAACGTGAGCCCGATCGCGAACGCCAGGGCGACCAGAGCCGCGGCGTACCGCATCCGCTGCCCGGCCATCTGCCGCCAAAGCATCAGGTATTTGTGAGTCCAACGCATAGAGATAGCTCAAAAGAAAGCACGGTTCAGGAAGAGGTTTTCCGAACGGCTTGCTGTCGGGCCACGGATACGCGTGGGGAGAGAACAACACAACAGCCCGCTCGGAGGGAAGCGGGTGCTGTCGTGATCCTCGATGGAGACTCGGAGTTACCCGTAGTTGAGGAGTACATCACCCGCGGCCTGCTCGTTGACGCCGGTGAAGAGGCCGAGAGTCATCGGCATCTTCGTCGAAATGTAGGTTTCGCGGATGTGCATGTAGTGATTTCCTTGTTAGTCGCATCAAGGCTAGTGCTGACATGCAGACCAATCAAGCACCGATATTGAGGATCGTGGAGAATTGACCCGCCCCCTGAAAACCGGTCCAAGGCTTATGGGAAGATCTCCGGGGCTTGGACGCATTCGGGAAAGGCGGGTTGGCTGCCGCACCGTCATCCGTCGGATCCGGCTCACTGTGAAAACTGCAGCAGCAACGCTCTCGCTTCCCGCACCAGCAACCTCGATTCGACGCGCGCCGTATCCTTTCGTTCTGTAGAGCCCCGGAGCTCAAGATGCGCATTATTCACTTCTTGCTGCTGCTCCCGTTGGTGTTGTTCACGCTTGTGCTCGCGACGCGTCCGGCCCAGAGCGCGCCCGCCGACACGCCCATCTCTGCCGTCGACGCCTCCGCCGCCATGGGCGTCGGCATCAACCTGGGCAACA
>JANQPR010000133.1 GCA_028285385.1 Phycisphaera sp. | reverse complement strand
CGATCCAAGTTACCCTCGACATCGCCGAGCAGAGCATCCAGCAGAAGGCGGTGGTCTACGACCGGGCCGGCGACGAGCACTACGACACGATCTCGGCGTTCATCAAGAGCGTGCGCGGCAGTGACCCGGACGCGGCGGTGTACTGGCTGGCGAAGATGCTGGTGGCCGGTGAAGGCCCGATGTTCATCGCCCGGCGGATCGCCATCCTGGCGAGCGAAGACATCGGCAACGCCGACCCACGCGGGGTCATGGTCGCCAACGCGTGCTACGACATCGTCCACCGGATCGGGCTGCCCGAGTGCCGTATCACACTGGCCCAAGCGGCGATCTACCTCGCAACCGCGCCCAAGAGCAACGCCAGTTACGCCGCGGTCAGCGCGGCCATGACGGACGTCAAACAAAACCGTACCCAGCCGGTGCCGAAGTACCTCCGGTCGTCGAAGCCCCGCAAAGAAGGCCAGCAGTACCAGTACGCCCACGACGGGCAGGGCGGATTCGTGGATCAGGACTACCTCGGCGTCGAAGCGACGTATTACCAGCCCACGGACCGCGGCTACGAGCGGCGGATCGCCGAGTACCTGGCCTGGGTGGACGGGCAACGCCGGATGCCCGAACATGTCCCCCGGAAATAGGCCCCGGCGAGGCCGGCGGGCATGACCCGGCCTCCCCTGGGCCGAACCCTTCCGGGCGTCACTCCGTACGTTGCTGCCACGCAAGGAGGTGTGCCATGGTGCTCTCATCCCAAACCCCGCGAGCCGGAACTGGCGGGGCGTACGCACGCTCGGGCCGACGGTCCTCGGGCCGGTGGAAGGCCGCGTTGATCCTGCTGGTCGCCGCGGGGGCGGCCTATGTCGTGTTCTTCCGAGGCGGCGGTGACGATGCCGGCGTCGCGGCCGCCAACGGCGACACCGAGGAACAGACGGGCACCGTCGGTGAAGACGATACACCGGGTGACGATGCCGACTCTGGTGTCGGCACCCGTTCCACGGCCGACGTCCGGCCGCGCTTTGAGGCGGGCGAGCCGCAGGAGCAATCGCAAGCCCGGACGCCACCACAGATCGAACGCCTCCCGCCGGGGATATCGGCCACCGCCGGGAGCCCGACCGATCCCGACATCGACAGCGTCGCCAAGGTCAGCGTGGACACCGAACCCGCTCGCCCGTCGACCACGGCGCAGGGCTCGACTCGGCCAAACGTATTGACGACCACGCAAACGTCGGCCGACGTCGCGGCTCGGCTCACCGAAGGCATGAGCCAACTCGACCGGGGCGACACGATCGCCGGCCGGACGACGTTGTCGTCACTCTTGCTCGGAAGCGTCGACCAGCTCGCCGCTGCCGACGCCGACCGCATCCGCGAGCGCCTCGCCGACCTCAACGCCGAACTGGTTTTTTCGCCGACCGTCGTGCCCGACGACCCGGCGACGTCGAGCTACCGTGTTCAGCCCGGCGACCTGCTCGGCAGCATCGCCCGCCGCGCGAACGTGCCGTACCCGCTGCTCGAGATGATCAATGGCATCGACGCCCGTCGCATGCGGGCCGACCAGAACCTCAAGCTGCTCAACGGCCCGATCCACGCGAGGGTCGACAAGTCGTCGTTTGTGATGGACGTGTACCTGATCGGCACCGATGGCCAGCCCGTGTTCCTCGCCGCGTTCCCCGTTGGCCTGGGCGTCGACGGCAACACGCCGCTCGGGCAGTGGACCGTCGCCAACGGCAAAGTCACCAACCCCGACTGGCGCAACCCGCAGACCAACGAATACTTCCCCGCCAACGACCCCGACAACCCCATCGGCGAGTATTGGATCCCCATCACCGGCGTCGACGGCGACGCCGTCGGCCGCACCGGCTTCGGCATCCATGGCACCACGGATCCCGAATCCATCGGCCGGAACCTCTCCATGGGGTGCGTCCGCCTCGCCGACGCCGACATCGCGCTGGTCTACCACATGCTCAGCCCTCACGGCAGCACGATCGACATCGTGCCCTAGCCTCGGCTGGCCGACGCCGCGTCTGTGTTCACGGCGTGTGACCCTGGCGGGGCTTGCTACGATGGGGGATTCTGTCCGGAGGAGAGCTGTCCCCACCGACATGTCGCCCATGCCAGAGCCGTCTCCGCCCCAACCCCCCGCCGGCTCGTCAGCCCCGAACTCGGCCTTGGCCCCCGAGCCGCGGCGTTCCATCGTCATCCGATTCGCCGGCGACTCCGGCGACGGCATGCAGCTCGCCGGCACGCAGTTCACCGACACCTCGGCGGTCTTCGGCAACGACGTCGCGACGTTCCCCGACTTCCCCGCTGAGATCCGCGCCCCCGCGGGTACCGTCGCCGGTGTCTCCGGGTTCCAGGTCCACTTCGCGGCCGACGACATCTTCCACCCCGGCGACAAGGTCGACGCCCTTATCGCCATGAACCCCGCGGCGTTCAAGGCCCACATCAGCGACGTCGACCACGGCGGAATCGTCATCGTCAACGAGGACGAGTTCACCAAGACCAACCTCAAGAAGGCCGGCTACGAAG
Source organism: Phycisphaera sp. (assembly GCA_028285385.1). Lineage (GTDB taxonomy): Bacteria > Planctomycetota > Phycisphaerae > Phycisphaerales > Phycisphaeraceae > CAZIXN01. The sequence goes on along the minus strand of JANQPR010000133.1, from coordinate 69,001 downwards.
TCCCCGAGGGGCAGAAGGACCCGGTCAACCCGCTCGACGACCAGAGCCTCTCGGTCAACTACCGGTTGTACCGCGTCCCGATCACCAAGCAGACGCAGCAGGTCCTCAAGGAATCGGGCCTGGACCCGCGCAGCGTCAACCGCTGCCGGAACATGTGGGCGCTGGGGCTGGTGTACTGGCTGTTCGACCGCCCGCTGGACACGACCGAGCAGCACCTGCACGAGACGTTCGCGGTCCGCAAGAAAAAGCCCGAGGTCGCCGAGGCCAACATCAAGGCGCTGCACGCCGGCTGGAACTTCGGCGAGACCGCCGAGATCATCGCCGAGCGGTATACGGTGCACCCCGCCGAGATCAAACCCGGGCTCTACCGCAAGGTCACGGGCAACGAGGCGCTGGCGATGGGCCTGATCACCGCCGGGCAGTTGGCGGAAAAGCGGGTCATCTACTGCACGTACCCGATCACGCCGGCGTCGGACATCCTGCACAGCTTGGCGCCGATGAAGCACTACGGCGTAAAAACCGTGCAGGCCGAGGACGAGATCGCAGCCGTGTGCATGGCCATCGGCGCCTCCTTCGCCGGGCAGCTCGGCGTCACCGGCACGTCGGGACCGGGGCTCGCGCTCAAGGCCGAGGCGATGGGTCTGGCGGTCGTCACTGAGTTGCCGTTGGTCGTGGTGAACGTGCAGCGCGGCGGGCCCTCCACCGGCTTGCCGACCAAGACCGAGCAGAGCGACCTGCTCCAGGCGATGTTCGGCCGCAACGGCGACGCGCCGTGCGTCGTGATCGCCCCGCGTAGCCCCGCCGACTGCTTCCACGCCGCGATCGACGCCTGCCGCGTCGCCATGCAGCACATGGTCCCCGTCATCCTGCTCACCGACGGCTACATCGCGAACGGGTCCGAGCCGTGGCTTGTCCCCAAAGCCGACGATTTCGGCAAGATCGAGGTCCGTCACGCCGCCAAGCCCGACAAAGGCGATACGTTCCTGCCCTACCAGCGCGACGAGAACCTGGTGCGCCCCTGGGCCGTACCGGGTGACGAGGGCCTGATGCACCGGCTCGGCGGCCTCGAGAAGCAGGACGTCACCGGGAACGTCAGCTACGACCCCGAGAACCACCAAACGATGACTGATCTCCGCCACGCGAAGGTCATCAAGCTGGCGGAACACAAGACCCTGATCCCTGATCTCGAAGTCTTGCAGGGCGACGAGTCGGGGGACCTGCTCGTCCTCGGCTGGGGCGGCACCTACGGCAGCATCGCTACCGCCGTCAGCCGCGCCCGCGAGAAGGGCCTGTCCGTCAGCCAGGCCCACCTCCGACACCTCAACCCCATGCCCGCCAATACCGGCGATGTGCTTGCGAAGTTCAAGAAGGTCCTCATCCCCGAACTCAACACCGGGCAGTTGCGCCTGCTCATCCGCGGGAAGTTCTTGGTGGACGCGGAAGGCTTGAACAAGGTGCAGGGTAAGCCGTTCCTAGTTGAAGAGCTCAGCGATGCAATTACAAAGTCCCTCGGTTGATGCCAAAGTTTAGCGCAAAATGGCAGTTTCCTACTCCAAACAAGAAGTAAGCGACCAAGTCGACGCACTAATCGAGATCATTCAAGACCGGTTTGACTTAGAGATTGGCCGCCTCGATGCCGAGATTGCGCTTCGTGACTTAAGAAACACCCTCGGGGTGCATGCCTACAACCACGGTGTCGCCGATGCGCAGGCGTACCTGTCCGACAAACTGACTGATTTAGGGATTGACGTTTACGCCGAGCCGGAGTTGCAGCCGGGTCCCGGAAGGCGCGTCTCACGAAAACCCGATCGTCCCTAATGGAACTGAACGTGATGCCTGAAACCAAACTCCCCGTACTCAAAGCCAAGGACTACGCCACTGACCAGGACGTGCGCTGGTGCCCGGGCTGTGGCGACTACGCGATACTCAACGCGGCACAGCGTGTCGCGCAAGCGCTGCAGCTGAAGCGCGAGAACACGGTGTTCGTCTCGGGTATCGGGTGCTCGTCGCGTTTTCCGTACTACATGAACACCTACGGGTTCCACTCGATCCACGGCCGGGCGCCTGGCTTCGTCACCGGGATCAAGGTCGCCAACCCCGGCCTCGATGTGTGGATGGTCACCGGCGACGGCGACGGGTTGTCGATCGGCGGCAACCACATGATGCACCTGCTGCGTCGCAACGTCGATGTCAACATCCTGCTGTTCAACAACCGGGTCTACGGCCTGACCAAGGGTCAGTACTCGCCAACCTCCCAGCAGGGCATGAAGACCAAGAGCACGCCCTACGGCTCGCTCGACTTCCCCGTCGACCCGTGCCAGGTCGCGCTCGCCGCCGGGGCGTCCTTCGTGGCGCGCAGCACCGACAAGGACCGTGGGCTAGTGCCGACGATGCAGGCCGGCGCCGAGCACCGTGGTGCGGCGTTTGTCGAGATCTACCAGAACTGCAACATCTTCAACGACGGCGCATTCGAGGAACTTACCGGCAAGGACACCCGCGAGGACACTGTGGTCTACCTCGAGCACGGCAAGCCGCTGGTCTTCGGGAAAGACCGCGACAGGGGCGTCCGCATGTTGGGCCTGCGGCCCGAGGTGGTCACGCTGGGCAAGGACGGCGTCGCCGAGGACGACCTGATCGTGCACGACCAGACGAACCGCTCGCTGGCGATGATGCTGGCGACGCTGCATCCGGAGTTCGACGACGGCGGCAACAACCTCGGGTTCCCTGAGCCGTTGGGTGTGCTGTACGCCGAGCCGCGGGAGTGCTATGAGGATTTGGTCCAGCAGCAGGTCGACGCGGCCGTTGAGCAGCGTGGCGCCGGTAATCTCGACGCGTTGTTCAACGCGGGGGACACATACACGATCGATTGACCCGTCACTCGGACCGCCGGGTTGGGCGGATCGTCGCCGTGCCGGTCAGTTTGGTTCCGGCTTCGAGCTGCAGGCGTTCGATGCGGAGCGACTTAATCAGGTGGTACTCGGTGCCGCCGTTGAAGAAGTCGTTGACCTGCAGCAGGAAACCGGCCGCGGGGTCGCGCTCGTTCCGGGGCAGGGCGCGCAGGTGCTGCCGGCCGTTTGCCGTGGCGAGCAGCCCGATGCCGTGCCGGTCGAAGAGGCCGCCGGTGACAAAGTTGAGCTTGGATGAACGGAAGTCGCGGGTCACGCCGCCCTGCAGGTCCTGCGACCAGGGCCAGGCGGGCATTTCGTTTGGCTTCCCGTTTTCTCGGGCTGCACGGTGCTGAGGGTCGCCGAGCGCCGGTGCTTCGCCGACGGGTCGGCCGATGTGGTCATCGGGATAAGCCGACCACTGCGCGTCGCGTCGCCAGTGCAGCGTGTCGAATGGCGCTGGGACATTGAAGCCGACGCCGACCTCAAACGCGTCGATCGGCCGGGGCGTCTCCCAGGTCCACGTGAAGTCGTAGGTAACGTCGCAGCTACCGTCGGCACGGAACCGGTACCGCCACGTCCCCTCGGCGTGGTTGTATCGCCCCGTGGCGGTCACGGTGACGCCCGCGTCGGCCGAGGCATCGACGCGGACTCTGTCGGCGGTCCAGCCGCGCAGGATGTCGCCCATCGGCGGGACGTCGCGCCCCTCGCCGGGGAAACCGTTGCCGCGCACGACGAGCTTCGGGCCCGCGTCGAGCATCGACCGCTCGCCAAGACGGCCGTCGAGCAGGAGCCCCGAGTCGTTGGAGACGAGCCAGGCGACGCCGCCCGCGCGGACCAGGTGATGGCCGTCTGTGGTGGTCTCGTAGTCGACGACGGCGTCGGGGGGCGTAGCACGTTGACCGTTCTGCTCGGTGTATGCACCCGTTGGTTTGCTCAGCACGAAACGATCCACCTCGAAACCGCGCGGCGACTGGGCCCGTAACTCGATGGGCGGCAGTTCCGGGTTCCACGGCAGTGTGACCCGGCTAAGGTCGCCCGGCCCGCCCAACGGGGACAGCTCGCCGGACAGCTCGCCTTGCGTCCACGTCCACGACAACTCGTTCAAGTCGCTGAAGACCTGCCGGTTCTCGATCATGAGTTCGATCCGTCCTGCTTCGTCGTCGAACGTGCTCGCTTCGAGGTCGAGCGTGACCGGCGACGAGCTCTTCTTCATGTGCCAGTAGTTCGGCGTTGGTCGGCGGTGATCGTCGAACAGACCCCGCCACTTGTTTTCGCCGCCGATTTCGTGGTACGGAGCGGAGAGGAACTGAAACCCGCCGACGAAGTTCGGTGTTCGCCGTGTCCATTCAGCGTGCGCCTCCGCGACGTAGCCCCAGTAGTCGTCGACGCCGGGGTCCAGCGTGATCTGGGCGCGGTTATTGACGTGGGTGTGAAGCCACTCGCTTGAGATGGCCGGCTTGTCTTTTGGGAAGTGCCAACCAAAGTTGTTGGGCTTGAGCGGGTCGGCCGTGATGTTTCCGAGGTCGTCCAGGGTTGCGACGCCGTCCCGGGGGTAGTGCTCGTCGTTGAGCTGGACGCCGGGGATGTCGACGCCCATGCGCCCGTCGCCGCCGAAGAACACGGGGCGAGTTGGGTCCGACGCGTGGATCGCCCGAGCGGCGCGTTGGAAGTACGGGTAGTAGATGCTCTCGTTGGCGAGACCCCAGAAGAGCACCGAAGGGTCGGAACGGTACGTCTCCAGGACGCGCGCGGCGAGGCTCAGATAGGGGCCATCCAGCGCGGGGTTGTTCCCGTGGTCTTTGCGGATGCCGGGCGCGTAGAGCTGGAGGTTGACGGGGACTTCGATCGTAGTGAAAAGCCCGAGCTCATTGGTGGCGTCGATGTAGTCGCGGTAGGGCGTGGGCCAGGCACGCAGCGCGTTGAAGTTCGCGTCGCGTAGCAGTTTCAGGTCCTTTCGTATCAGCCCGACCGGCGGGTGATGGCCGAAGCCCGGGTGAGTGACGTGGTAGTTTGCGCCGAAGAGCGTGAGCGGCCGGCCGTTGACCAAGACGCTGTGCCCGTCGATCTCGACTTCGCGGAACCCGATTGCACGCTCGGCGGTCATCGACCCCGCTTCCGTTTCGAGCGTTGCCGTGAGGGTGTAGAGCCGGGGGTGTTCGGGGTCCCACGTCTCGACTTCGGCCACGTCGAACGGAATCGTTGCCGACCAAGTTGCGCCGGGAGACACCGTAGGCACGTCCGCCCGGCCGTTGCGGGGCAAGGCGACGCGTTTCCCGGTCCGGTCGCGGAGTTCGAAGGCCACGGCGACGTCGTGCATCGCTTGTACGGCATCGTTTCGCACCGAAACGTGCGCGTTGAGGCTCGCGCTGCCGTCGTCGTTAAGGTCGGTGTCGACGTGGAGCCGCGCGATATGCACGAGAGGCAGGGCGGTGAGCGACGCCGGCCGGCCCATGCCGCCCAGCGGGCGCAGGTACCAACTCGTCAACTCGGAGACCTCAACGCTGAGCGTGACCGTATTGGGTTCGCCGGGCTTAACGAACGGTGTGACGTCGTACTCCACCGGGAGAAACGCCGAGTCGCTGCTGCCTACGGGCGTCTCGTTAACCCAAAGGCGCACCAGCCCGTCGACCGACTCGAAACGCAGCGCGACGCTGTGGTTCGCCCACCCCGCGGGGATGTCAACGGTCTTGCTGTAGATCACCGCTCGGCCGAGTTCGTTCTCGAGTCGGTTGTAGCCTTGCAGCGCGAAGTGCCCGGGGAGTTTGATGACACCCCATTCCGGAACCTCCTTGACCTTGCCGGTGAACTTCACCGGCTTGCGGTGCGCGAAGTTCCACGCCCCGGACAGGTCAAGCCGGAACGGGTCGAGGCCGTCTACCGCCACGACCGGCGGGGTTAGCCGGACTCTGGGCAACTCCGCGTTGGTGGATACGGCACCGCCCATGTCGAGCGTCGGCGCCAGAGGGACGGTGTTGTCGGCGCCGGCATTGTCCGTCGTATCGGTGACGGGTTGCTGGCCGAAACCTGTCGGCGTTGCTGCAGCTAGCAGGCCGAACAGAATGCATGGCAAGAGGACCTGCGACGATTCCGCGTGAGCGAGGGGTGGCATCGCGAGAATGTACCGCAGCGTTGATCGGTCTGACGTAACGCGCGTTACCGAGCGGCGGTCTCGGCCGTCAGCCAGCTGATGGCGGCGGGGTCTTCGCCCATCGCGGTGAGTCGCAGGAGTTGCAGGGCGCACTTGGCGGCGCGGTCTCGGACGACCGAACGCGGGCCGGCGAGCCGGGCGAGGAAGGTCTGTGTGCCGTTCACCGAGGCCAGGCCGATCCAGACGGTACCGACGGGTTTGTCGTCGGTGCCGCCTTCGGGGCCGGCGATCCCGGTGAGCGATACGGCGAGGTCGGCGCCGCTTCGTGATCTGCAGCCGCTCGCCATCGCCGCGGCAACCTCCGGGCTCACGGCTCCGTACTGCTCGATGAGCGTCGGGTCGACGCCGAGTTGGCCTGACTTCATGTCGTTGCTGTAGGTGACCCAGCCGCCGGTAAACACCACGCTGGAACCGGGCACGTCGGTCAGCATCTGTCCGACGAGTCCACCCGTGCAGGACTCCGCCGTCGCGACCGTGAGACCCGCCTCACGCAGCGCCGAGACCGTTGACTCCTGCAACGTCGTCTCGTCCCGGCTGAACGCCACGGGGCCGACGCGGGCCATGACCTGTTCGACCGTGTCTTCCAGTTCGCGGAGCGCGCGGCCAGCGTCCCCGAACCGGCTACGCACGCGGATGGAGCACAGGCCCTGGCTCACGGTCGTGCCGACCGTTGGGTTGCGGTCACGTTGCATCAGGTCGCCCAACTGCTCGGCGACGTCGGACTCGCCGAGGCCGAAGGTGTTGACTTTCGTCGTCAGCAGCGTGTCGGCCTGTCCGGCGTGCTCCGCGAGAAACGGCGCGATGTAGGCCTCGAACATCGACCTCATTTCACGCGGCACCCCGGGCGCCACGAACACGGTCGCCCCCTTTAGCGTCGACCGGATGCCCGGCGCGGTGCCGGCGTCGTTGTCCAGCATGGTCGCTCCGTCCGGGCACATCGCCTGCACACGGTTGCGTTCGGCCATCGTCTTGCCTCGTCTGGCGAAGAACGCTTCGATCCGGTCCAGCGACGGTGCGTGCAGGTTCAACTCGACCCCCATGGCGTCGGCGAGCGCGTCACGGGTCAGGTCGTCGGCGGTGGGGCCGAGGCCACCGGTCACGATCACAAGGTCGGCGTCCCGCGCGGCGCGGCGGAACGCGTCGGCGATCAGAGAAAGGTCGTCGGCGATCGTCTCGTGCCGGGCGCAGGTCAGGCCCCGCCGGGCGAGTTGCTCGGCGATCCAGGCAGTGTTGGTGTCGACGGTCTGCCCGAGGACGAGTTCGTCCCCGATGGAGAGGAGCACGGCTTGCATGGCCGGATCGTAGCCACCGCCGGTGAGGTCCTCCACGGCGGGTCTCCGTTCGCCACGGTGGCCGATCGCGATCGGCGTCGGCCGTCTGGTATCTTCCCGGCATGGCCGCTGAACTCATGGACGGCAAACGCGTGGCCGCCGAGACACTCGAACACGCCCGCCGCCGTGTCGGACGCATCGTCGACAGGACCGGTGTCACCCCCTGCCTGGCGACGGTGCTTGTCGGGGCCGACCCGGCTTCGGTGACCTACACGCAGATGAAGCGCAAGCGCTGCGAAGGCGTCGGCATGAAGTCGATGAAAGTCGAGCTGCCCGAGGCGACGACCACCGAACAGCTTGTCGCCGAGATCGTTCGCCTTGGCAAAGATGATTTGGTCCACGGCATCCTGCTTCAGCACCCCAGCCCGCCGCACGTCGATGAACGCGCCGCGTTTGAGGCCATCCCGGTCGCCAAGGACGTCGACGGCGTTACCTTCGGCAGCTTCGCCCACATGTGGTTCGGCGAAGCGGGTTTCGCGTCGTGCACCCCGGGCGGGATCGTGCGGCTGCTCGACGCTTACAGCGTCGAGATCGAGGGCAGGCACGCCGTGGTCATCGGCCGGTCCGCGATACTTGGCAAGCCGATGGCCGGTCTGCTGCTGGACCGCAACGCAACCGTGACCATATGTCACAGCCGGACGCAGCACCTTGGGGGGGTGGTCCAACAGGCCGACATCGTTGTCGCCGCCGTCGGCAAGCCCCGTTTCGTTCAGGGCGACTGGATCAAGCCGGGAGCGGTGGTCATGGACGCCGGCTATAACGAGGGCAATGTCGGCGATGTCGACTTTGACGCGGCGGCCGAAGTTGCGTCGCTGATCACTCCCGTTCCTGGCGGAGTGGGTCCGATGACGATCGCGACGCTGATCGACCAGACCGTGACCGGGGCTGCCCGACAGCTAGGCGTCGACGCCGCCGCGTAGACTGTCGGCAATGTCTCAACTCACCCCCGGCTACGACGTGCAGAAACCTTCTGGGTTCTGCTTGGCCACCGGGCGCTCGCTGGAGCCCGGGGAGGCGTGCTATTCCGCGTTGGTCGACATCCCGGCGGAGCAACGCGAGCCCAACGACGAACTCGGCATGAAACGCGTCGACGTCTCGGTCGACGCGTGGCAGCAGGGCTACCGGCCGGCGGGCCTGTTCTCGTTCTGGAAGACGACCGTCCCGGACCCGCAGGAAAAAAAGAAAACGTTCGTCGACGACGCCGTCTTGATGAACTTGTTGCGTCGGCTTGAAGACGCAGAGGAGCCGCAACGGCTGGCGTTTCGGTACGTCGTTGCGTTGATCCTGATGCGGAAGAAGCTGCTGCGATACGACGGCGTCGAGCGCGAAGAGGCCAGCAACCCCGAAGCCGAGCCGCCGGCCCGCGAGTGGTGGTTGATGACGCCCAAGGCGGACGTCTCCAAGGGCCACTTCGGTAAGTGGAACGAGGACGAGACGCTCCGCGTGTTGGATCCCAAGCTCGACGAGGCGGGGGTCGAGCAGGTGACAAAACAACTCGGCGAGATCCTGGAGGCCGAGCTTTGATTCCCAGGCAGTCGTCGTCTCTTCGACAACGGTGTCGGTTGTGGGCGCATCGAGGGCTGTTGTCGGCATCGCTGGCGGTGCTGCTTACCTTCCTGCTCGGTTGTCCGCCGTCGAAGTCGGTGGTGCCGGACGAGTTGCTGCCGCCGGGGTTGGAGCAGTCGGCCAACATGCCGGACTACGCGACGCTGATCCGTCGGTACAACGCCCGGCTGGAGGGCTTGGATACGCTCTCGTGCCGCACGCACGTCGAGGCGGTGTGGATCGACGATAAGGGCAAGCGCCGACGCGAGTCCGGCAAGGGCCGGCTGATTTTTCGTCGCCCGCTCGACACGGCGCTGACGGTCGAGGCGTTCGGGAAGACCGTGATGTGGGCAGGCTCGAACCAGGCGATGTACTGGCTTTTCGTGAACCTCCACGAGGGCGGGGAGTTGTACTTCGGCCGGTTCATAGGGCAGGGGCCGACGCGTCGGACGTTGGTCGTCCCGCCGGACGCGGTGCCGTTCCTGCTGGGGTTGATGCCGTTGACGCCGAACCCGCCGGACGGGACGCCCGAGGTCGAGGCGCTGCGGGGCTACGCGTTGATCGAGCCGCCGGGCATGGGGATGCGGATGCTGCTGGAGCCGGCCACGGGCACGCCCCGCCGCGTCGACCTCATCGATCGAGACGGCGTGTCGAGCGTCATCTGCCTGCTCGACGGTGACGTGACCGTCAAGGACCTGGTCCGGCCGGAGTACTTCGTGCAGGGCGGCGGGCTGGTCAACGGGGGCGTGCTGCGGTCGTCGCCGGGACCGCGCCGGGTCACGCTGCGAAACATGGACGGGCAGACGCGCGTGGTAGAGCTGCCCGACCGCAGCGATTCGCTGAAGGCGTTGATCGAAGAGGCCCTGGATGCCGAGGGCGTGTCGGCCAACGAGGGCTGGGTGATCGTGCCCGAAGCCTCGGTCAAGCCCGAGCTGACGCTGCCCGAGGTCGCCACGCTGTATCCAGTCGGCGAGGAGTCGAAGATGGTGGTCGAGATTAAGTCGGCCGACGCGCAGGACCGGCGGGTACGCGACGCGTTGTTCGACCTCGATCTGCTCCGCGACACACTCAAGCCCGACCGTGTGATCGACCTCGACCAGCCGGACGAGTGACGACGCTTCATCTGGCAGCAGCGCTGCTTGGTCACGCCGACGACGCTTCGTTCTTCAAAATCCGCAGTTGCACCGGCAGGGCGAAGTTCATGCCCTCGTCCACGGTGACGGGCTCCTCCAGATCGGCGTCGTAGCGGATACGCAGCGCCCGGATCACGCCGTTGACCAAGTCTTCCGGCGCCGATGCGCCGGCCGTGACCAGCACGGTCTCCACGCCCTCGAACCAGCCGTAGTCCAGCTCGGTGGCGTCGTCGACCAGTCGGGCGGGCGTGCCCGAGTGCTCGCTGATCTCGGTGAGGCGGACACTGTTCGAGCTGTTCCGCGAGCCGATGACGATGGTCAGATCCGCCCGCGGAGCGAGGTCGCGGACGGCGTGCTGTCGGTTCGTCGTCGCGTAGCAGATGTCTTCCTTCGGCGGGGCCATACAGTGCGGGTACTTCCGCTTGATCGCGTCGATGATCACGTTCGCGTCGTCGATGCTCAGCGTCGTCTGCGTCAGGTACACCATCGGCGTGTTGGGCGAGAAGTCGAGTTCCTCGACGTCCTCGGGGCTTTCGACAATGGTCATACGCTCGGGCGCCTCGCCGAAGGTGCCCTTGATCTCTTGGTGGTCGGCGTGACCGACGAGCAGGATCTGTTTGCCCATCCGGGCGTACCGGCGTGCCTCAACGTGCACCTTCGTGACCAACGGGCAGGTGGCGTCGATCATGCGTAGGTCTCTCGCCTCGGCGTCGGCGCGGACCTGCGGGCTGACTCCGTGGGCGCTGAACACGACCGTGTTCCCAGGTGGGACCTCGTTGACATCTTCGACGAACGTGACGCCCTGCCGGACGAACCGCTCGACCACGTGGCGGTTGTGCACGATCTCGTGGTAGACATAGAGCGGCGTGCCGATGAGGTCGACGAGCTCCTGCACGGTGTCGATCGCCATGTCGACGCCGGCACAGAAGCCGCGGGGATTGGCGAGCAGGATCTTCATTGTGGTCAGTCTACGCCGACGCGTTCAGCCGCTCGGTCAAGTGGTCCACCGACAGCCACGCCATGGGGCCGGGCTCCTGCGGAGCGACGACCGTGACCCGTGGGCCGACTGGTGCCCACACCCGCGGGTCGGTCGGCCCGAACAGGGCGGTCGTGTGCAGGCCAAGCTGCGCAGCGACGTGCGTCGGGCCGGCGTCGTTGCCGAGGTAGTGCGACACGCCCTGCATCGCCCGCAACATCGTGTCGGCGTCCCGGGCGTGCGTGACGCCGGCCCCGTCCACCTGGTCGAGCAGCCGACCCAACAGGCCCCGTTCAGCCTCGGCGTCGCCGACAAGCCAGGACACAATAACCCCGCGGGACTGCAGCCGCTCGGCGATCGCGAGCAAGCGGTCGAGCGGCCAACACTTGTCGACCCCTCCCGATCCGGGGTGGATCAACCAGCCGCTGCCCGCGGGTTCAGTCGATGTGGTCCCGCTGAGGGCGGGCTGTAAACCGGCTTGGTCCAGAGCCGCGGCGTGCCATTCAGTCCCGTGCCGCTCCCATGACGCCGGCGGGCGCGGCGGGACACAGACGAGGTCGGCGGACGAGGCGAGACGTTTGACGTTCGCCGCCCAGGCGGATTTCGCATCCGCAACCAGCGATACGATCAGCCTCGCCTCGTCGAACAACGCCTGCACCGCCGGGCTCAACGTGGACGGCCCTCCCTCGGCCCACAGTCTCGAGAACTCGAAAAGTTCCGCGTCCATCACCCGCAGTTCCGGCGCCAGCCACACGGCCACCCGCCCGTGCGACCACGGCACCACCAGCGTTGTCGGCCCCGGTAACCGCCGGATTGTTGACAACACGAGCGCAAAGTCGCCGAGCGCGGCTTGATGGAACACGACGTTCATGACGGAGTCTCCATCCCACGAGGTCAGTGCTTGCCCGTGCCGCAATCACACCTGGGGGCGTCCTCAGATCTCGTATGCCCACCGCCGGCGTTCGCGCTCTTGCACGTTCCGTCCGCCGGTGATGTCGGCCCCGGTGAGTTCCCGCGCCCGGCTGATCGCCGCTTTCGCCGAGGCGAACAGGTCATCGCGTGTCAGGAAGATGTGGTCCTCGCCGATAAACTCGGTCAGCCCGAACTCGTCCATGCGTTGTTTCATACGCGGCCGAACACCGCATAGCAACACGTGCCGGCCGTCGTCGCGCATCCGCTCGGCAAACTGCTCGAGCACGTGCATCACCGTGGCGTCGACCATGTGGGTCCGCTTGAGCCGAAGGATCACCGCCTTCGCCCCGCGGTGGTACAGCTGGGTCAATCGCTCCTGCAGCTCGTCGGCCGAAGCGAAGAACAGGTTCCCTTCGAGCTGGACGAACACGATCGAGCCGTCGCTGTCCTCGGCGCGCAGCGGCCGCTCGATCAGCCCGGTCGACGAGTCCGGGTCTCGCACCATCTCCATCAGGTACACCTGCTTTGCCCGTCGCAGGTACAGCGCAATGTTCAGGAAAACGCCGACGAATACCGCGATCTCCAACGGGATCGTGAGCGTGGCGGCGAACGTTCCGACGCACACCGCGAGGTCGGCGTTGTTGGACCTGATCAGCCGACGCACGTATCGCCAGTCGATCAGCCCGTAGGCGATGATGAACAGGATCGCCGCGATGCTGGCCATCGGGATGAAACGCGCCGCTGGCGCGAGCAACAGGAACACCGCTGCGGTGAATACGCCGCTGAGCAAGCACGCCAGTGACGAGTTCGCCCCGGCGTCGGCATTCAGCGCGGAGCGAGAGAAGCTGCCCGTGGCCGGCATCCCGCGGAACACGCCGACCGCGATGTTCGTCACGCCCTGCGCGACGAACTCCTGATTCGCGTCAAGCCGGTCCCCGGCCCGGCCCGCGAGGGTCTTCCCGATCCCGTATGCCTCGATCATCCCGACCAGCGCGATCGCCAACGCCGGCACCAGCATCTCGCGGTAGAACCCCAAGTCGGATGGCGGCGCCTGGAACGCAGGCAACCCCGACGGCAACTCGCCGACCTGCCGGAGCTGGTCCGGCGTCCACCCTGCCAGCCAAACGACTACCCCGCCCGCCACGACCGCCAGCAGATACGCCGGCAGCCATTTCGACACTCGCCTGCATATCAGCGCGACGGCAAGCGAGACGGCCCCGGCCGCGATCGGCCGCCAGTCCGGGCCCCCGGTCGTCTCGATCAACTGCACCACCGTCTTAGGCAGGCCGTGCAGATGCTCGCGGACTTCGCCGACCTCGACCCCCAGGAACGCCGGCACCTGTTTCGCCGCGATCAACACACCGGCCCCCGCCGCGAACCCCACGATCACACTGTGGCTCACGTAACGCACCAACTCACCGAGCCGCAGCAGTGCGAACAGCAGTTGGATGACCCCGGCCAGCACTGCGATGCCGCCGATGAAAGCGATCTTGTTTTCAACTGACGCGTCGCCGGCGACCAGCAGCACTGCGCTGCCGGCCATGATCGACATCGTGTTGGTCGGCCCGATCGAGAGGAACCGGCTGGACGTCAGCAGCCCGCCGACCACCGCCGCCACGATCATCGTGTACAGCCCGACCTGCGGGGGCAGGCCCGCGACCTCCGCGAACGCCATCGACTGTGGCACCGCGACCAACGCCACCGTGACCGCCGCGAGGATGTCCGCCCGCCACCACCCGGCCCGATAACCCCGAGCCAGCCGCAGCGGCGCAGTCGCCGCCCGGGTTAACGGCTCGATGCCGGCGAGGGCCGCCTGGGCGGCCGAAGGCGGCTTGTCGGGGGCTCCATCACTCAACGGCCCCAGCCTAGCAACTGCCGGGCAGCACAGGCGTTACGGCCCAAACGGCGTTCCTGACTCGCCGCGGCCGTCGGTCCCCCTCCGTTAAGCGGTGCCCCGATCCCGTCGATGTTGCCAAGGGCCCGGGCCACGCTCGGCGCCTCAGGATCGGCCACACCGGCCGGAGGAGTTTGCATGGCCAAGGGTCGCGTCAAAACCGAGCTCGAGCTCTACCTTCGGCAGATCGACGAGGTCGCCCTCCTCACCGCTGACGAGGAGAAGGATCTCTGCCGGAAGATCATCCACGAGAACTGCATGGCCTCACGCGAACGCATGATCCGCGCGAACCTGCGGCTTGTCGTGGCCATCGCGAAGCGGTATTCCAATCGTGGGCTGCCGCTGCAGGACCTGATCGAAGAAGGCAACCTCGGGCTGCTCCGCGCCGTCGAAGGCTTTGACCCGGAGGTCGGTGCACGGTTCTCGACTTATGGCTCGTGGTGGATCAAGCAGGCGATCAAACGTGCCCTGATCAACGCCGTGCAGCCGATCCACATCCCCGCCTACATGGTCGAGCTGATCGCCAAGTGGAAGAAGGCGTCGCGCGACCTGGAGGAAGAGCTCGGCCGAACCCCGAACATCAACGAGCTGGCCGAGCGGATGGAGCTGCCGCCCAAGAAGGTGCGGATCATCCGCAAGGCCGTGAAGGCTTCGCAGCGCCCGATGCAGGAGTCGGAGGGCGGCGACCACGCCCCGCCGACGCTGTCGGAGATGCTCGCCGACGAACGCACGCTGACGCCCGAGGAGCAGGTCCTCAAGGAAGACGACCTGAACACGATCGGGCTGATGCTCGAGGCCATCGACGACCGCGAGGCGACCATCCTCCGCCTCCGCTACGGGCTCGATGGCGAGGAGCCGCTGACGCTCAAGGAGATCGGCGCGAAGGTAGGCCTCACCCGTGAGCGCGTCCGTCAGATCGAGATCGAGGCGCTCAAGAAGCTCAACACACGAATGAACTCTGACCGCCCCCTGGCCGCGATCCGCTTCCGGCAGGAGGCCGAGGCGAACCGACAACGCCGCCAGTCAGCGTAGAGCGATTACGCGAGTGCGATCCAACAGAAAAGCCCGGCCAAAACAGCCGGGCTTTTGTCTGTTGCCTTGAGATGTGTTCAGTTCGCGTACTTCACGCTGCAGCCGTAGGGCTGCGTCTTCTGTAGCAGGACGCCGTCGAGCACCGTGGCGACGTAGTTCTCGGCGTCGTCGATGTCGTCGCTGCTCGCCGATCGGACGCTGTCGATCGCGCCGTCGTAGATGAGTTTGCCGTCCGGGTTGATAACGATCATATGCGGCGTGGTCTTCGCGTCGTACGCCCGACCCACGGCGCCGTCCTCGTCGAGGAGGATCGCGGTCGCCTTGATGTCCCAGTCGGCGATGATCTGGTTCCATCCGGCCGCGTCGTGGTGGCCCTGCTTGCCAGGCGCGGACGACGCGATGGCGAGCCAGATGACGTCCTGCTCGGTGTACGTCTCCTGTAGTTCCTGCATCTTGCCCGGCACGTAGAACTTCTTGACGAACGGGCACCCGTCGTTGATCCACTCCAACACGACGTGCTTGCCGCGGAAATCGGCGAGGCTGTGCTCGATGCCGTTCGTGTCGGTCAGCGTGAACGCCGAGGCCTCGGGCAGGCCGACCGCTTCATTGTCGGTGCCGCTCGGGGCGTCGCCGTAGTCATCGGCCAACGCGACGCGGTCGGCGGTGCCGATCCCGATCCCGATGCTCAGGCCCATTACGGCCAAGACGGCGAGCCAAGGCGTGAAACTCGGTTTGCGAAACGTCATGGCGTTCTTCCTCGTTCTAGCGGTGGAGCGTCACTCCGAGGGCCACACGGCACCGCGGGAGATGACGCAAGGATTTTTGATGTTAGGCGCGGCGCACCAAAGTCAACCTGCGCCGGCTACTTTTTTGATGGCGTCGATCACCTTCTGCTGCGAATAGATAGAGTCGAAGTGCACGACCTCGCCGGCCCGGTCCGCGGGGTAAAAGACGTAATAAGGAACGCTGCGGACGCCGAACGCGTCCAACGCCGCCGTGATTGTGTCGTCCCGAGTCGTCCAGTCCGCCTTGACTAGCGCCACGCCGTGTTCGGCGATGGTGTCTCGCACATCGGCGGTATCGATGAAGACCCGTTCGTTGAACTTGCAGGTCGCACACCAATCGGCGGTGAAGTCGACAAACACCGGATGACCCGCGGCTCGGAGTTCCGCGATGCGCGCTTCGGAAAACGGTTCCCATTTCAAACCGTCTTCACTTGCCATCGACGCCTCCGTGGTACTAGCCGCGCCGAAGCTCGACGCCGTCACCACCGCGCTCACTGAGAGTGTTAGCAGCAACAAGCACGCCAACCGTGAAACCCACCGCGCCGTGCCGCTCAGTGAAGGCCGGCCCCAGCGTCCCAGTGCCCACAGCCCCAACGCCGCGAGGATCAACGCGCCCAGCAGCAGCGGCAGCCCTAAGCCGCCGCCGGTTTGGTTATTGAAGACCCACACCAGGTACGCCACGACGGCAAACATCGGGAACGCCATGAGCTGCTTGAACGTCTCCATCCAAGGCCCCGGCTTAGGCAGCGCCTTCAACCACGCGGGGAACAGCGACAGCAACACGTATGGCAACGCCATCCCGACGCCAAGCGCGGTAAGAACCATCACCGTGGTCGCGGTGGTTGCCGTCAACGCGTAACCCACGGCGGTCGACATGAACGGCGCCGAGCAGGGCGTCGCCAACGCCGTCGCCAACACGCCCGAGCCGAACGTGCCCGAGAGCGTGCCACCGGCGAGCTTGCCGCTGGCCTGCCCCGCCGTGGTCATGACGGACATGCCGATGTCGAAGAGCCCGGCAAAGTTCAGCCCGACGGCGAACAGTAGGATCGCCATCGCCCCGACGAACACCGGGCTCTGCAGTTGGAAACCCCAGCCGAGTTCACGCCCCGTGGCCTGAACCGCCACCACCACCGCCGCGATCGCCCAGAACGACACCAGCACCCCGGCCGCAAACGCAAACCCGTGCGCCGCGATCTGGCCGCGGTTCTCGCCCGCCTGTTGCACGAAGCCCGTGATCTTCAACGCCAGCACCGGGAACACGCACGGCATCAGGTTCAAGATCAGCCCGCCGACGATCGCCGAGCCGAGCACCGTCAGGAGGCTGGTCGTGTTCTTCGGCGTCGCGGCCGGGATCGCGGGCGGTATGTCGCGGATCTCCGCGTCGACCGCATAACTCACCTGCTCGCCCGACCCTTCCTCGCCGATCACGACCAAACCGCCGAGCGTCTCGGTGTCTTCGTCGAACAGCTCGCTCTTGGTTAGGGTTAGCGTGACCAGGTCGCCGTGTTGCCCAGTCGGTTGCTCGGCCAAGTCGTCAACCACGCCCAAAGCACCCGGGTAGAACGACAGGGGACTCTCGCCTTCTTCACCCAGCGCATCGTGTGGCAGACGTAGGCCGAGCACGAGTTTCTCGCCGTCCCGCCAGACCACCGCGAAATCGTCGTCGGTCGGCTGCGGCATGTCCGCGTCGGCCCGCGCGAAGGCCTCGGCGTGCGTAGAGCGATCCGGCTCACCGGCTGCAACCACCGGCAGGGATATCGACAACTCTGCTCGGCCCGGGATGCAGGCCTCCTTGCACGCAAGCCAATCGACCCGGGCTTGAAGCGTCAGTTCTGCACCCGAGAAGTCGGCCGGTACCGTCACCTCGACCGGCAACAGCACCGTGTCCTCGTAGCCGTAGCCGATGATCTCCTGCTCCTCGCCGAACTTGATCGGCGTTGGCCACTGGATCTCACCGGCCTCGACGCCCTCTGGCAGCGTCCACTTGATCTTGGTGGTGAGCCCCGCGTCCCCGGGGTTGATCCAGTACGTGTGCCATTTCGGGTCCATCGTCATCCGCAGCCCGACGCGGAACGGCTCGCCGGGCACGGCGGCCGTGACCTCGCTGACGAGTTGAGCTTCGACGTGGGCGTCGGTGACCGTACCCGACTCAACCGCGACGCTCGGCCCGGCCACCAACCAAGCGGCGAGAACGGCGAACCCGATCTGCCAGGCGCGTCGGTCGGCGAGAACGAGCAGGCGGGATGGGCGCACATCGAGCATCGGTTCAGGATACGCGGGCTTGAGGCTGCCGGATCGACAGCGACAGCGTGGACGGTTTAACGGGCATCCCAGCTTGTTTGTTCCCGAGTCGCGCCGACGCCCCCCAACGACCGCAGCTGGATTCGAACCTGCAACCTACGGCTCCGGAGGCAGCACGTTTTTCCGGCACCCCGCGGCGACGACGTGTCATAAGCGACCCCTTCCTGGGGGTGAGCACAGCTGGGGCAGAGGGAATCGAGCCGATCGGCGGCACCGCGCAGGTCGGCGTCCGACACGCCGAGGGACATCACCTACACCCAGCACGCATCAGGAACCGGCAGCGCCAGCCCGTCGAGCCGGCCGCCGTGGAACGGCCGAAGCTTGCCCTGCTTGCCGATCTCCATCGCCCGGGCGCGGAGGGCGTCGCGTTGGGCGGAGGTGAGGGTCACGGCATCCGCCAAGCCCACGCCGGTTGGCCGTTCATTCAACGCAGCGGGAACGTCTCGACAAGCGCATCCAACATGAGTTTGAAACCCGTCGTATCGGGGTACGGCTGCAGACCTCTGACTCCACAAAGCCGAACGAATCGCATGGGCGAGGGGGTGATGCCGAAGCGCAGGATCACGCCATCGACCGCGGAGCCAACGGCGTGGGGTCGATCGTGGGGTCACAGGAAGCTGGCCACGGCTTCACCGCCCGCGCCGACGTATTCCCCATCCGGCACTTGCGGATCGCCTTGGGGCGTCATGATCCAAGGGGCGGAGGACCAGGTGCCGAACGTGCCGCCAGGAAACGTCGTGAGCTCATAGTCCCCGCTTGCATTCTTACCGATCGACGCGGCGGCGAAGTCACCGGTGGTCCCGGCCCAGGTGCCTGAAGTACCAATCTCGTCGAGCGTCATGATAGCGGGGAAGTTGTTGCCCGAATACGTCACCTGAATCTGCCGGCCCATGTCGGAATCCTTTCAATGAGGGGTGGTGTGGCGTGGCCGTTTACGAGTACCATGCCGTACGGAGAGGGACAAAGCCCATGAAGTACTTGATCGCCGCAACCGCTGCGTTGACCCTGGGACTCTGCGTCGAGGCGATGCAGTTCGCCGACGTGTTCGTGTCCGGCGGCAGCGAGCCCACGATCCTCAACCTTGATGCGGATCCGGCCATCGTCGGCATCATGACCACATCGACGGGCGACTCGTTCATCGACCTCGTCCCGGCCCAGCCTGGTACCCAGGCGGCGAAGATCAACTTGTTCCACCTCAACGAGTCGGGCGTCGACTGGCTCGGGCTCGACTTCGAGCTCGGCGACGGGGCAGCCTTCAACGCACCCCCGAGCCTCACGCTCGGGGGCGCGTTCATGTCGGCGGTGTCGGGCGCGGGGGACGAGTTGGCGGAGTTGATCACGCCGTTCCCGCACACGACGACGCTATTCATCGACCTGGACATCACGCTGTCGCGGGACACACGGATCACCTTAACACCCATCGTGCCAGAGCCAGCAGCGGTGGCGGGGCTGGCGCTGCTAGGGCTGTCTCGTAGGCGCGGCCGGTGTTGAAGAACCAGAGCGGGACGTAGTTCTCGTCGTAGGGGCCGTCAATGATCGTCCGGTCCTCGGCCTGGGCGTGGCCGTCGGCGTACGAGACGTTGACGGTTTCGTTGAGGTGGTGGAACCCGACGCGCCAGTCGTCTTGCGGGTTGGTGCCGATCTTGTCGTAGATCAGCGGCTTTGAGAGCGTCGTCTTCACGAACGTGTCGGCCATTAGCGGGTAGGTGGATGGTCGAGTGAGCCCGGCTTCGCGCTTGCCCTCGTTCTCGCCCGGCGGGCCGTTCGGGTTCCACCGCACGTTGACGCCGTACGTGGTACGGCCGGCAAGCAGGTACTCCGGGCCAAACGTGGCCTTCACCGTGGGGCAGCCGACGCCGTGGTCCCGTGAGCTGGGGTCGAGCCCCATGGCGAACAGGATCTGCGTGTCCCACTTGTTCTGCGAGCCGGCGGTGTACGTGTTGGGGAACCGCCCGTCGCGCTCGATCGTGACGGCCGTCCAGCCGATGTGCATCTGCGCGAGCTGGCCTAGGCACGTCACGTCCTTGGCCGCCTGCCGCGCCCGGCCGAGCACGGGCAGCAGGAGGGAAACGAGCAGCACGATCGCCGCGACCACGACCAGCAACTCGATGATGGTGAACCCACGCGGCTTCATTCGAGGATGACCCCTCCGATCTCCGTCGCCATCAAAATGCGCCCGTTGGCCTTTGGCTGGACCCGGTACCCGAACGGGGACGGGTGGGCCACGGTGCGTTCCACTCTTGCGACGGCTACGCGCTCGAGCCTGGGCAGACTCCACTCCACGATCCCGCTGCGGTACAGCCAAGCCTTCTCACCGTCCGGGGCCACCTGGACGGACGCGAACGTCTCGTCCTTGCGATCAACCCCGACCTGATGTTGCACCGATGCGCGACCGCCATCTCCGGTGTACGAAGCCAGAAGCCCGTCAGAGAAGAACAAAACCCCCACGGTCTTGTCGCTGGAAAAGTCGAACGAACGGAGGTGTTGCTGCGTTCCGAGCCGGCGACTCACCAGGGTGGAGCCGTCGGCGTCATCGACCTTCAGCAGCCGGGCATCACCGACTTCCAGGACATACGCAACAAGATCGGAGTCACTGGTCGACGGCATCGCATTGAGCGCCCCCTCCGGGACCGCTACCGATTCGCCCAAAGGCACCGACTCGAGCGTGTGGACGCGCACGCCGATCGCGCAGGCGTTGCCGAGCGCGTACGCCCGCACCTGACGACCGGGCGGCCGATGCGCTACCACCTTCGACGTGAGGTTTAGAGGGATCAGGGTCACGGTCCCGTACCAATCGCTGACCGCCACCTCGCCGCCGTCGGCAGAGAAGTGAATCCAGTGTGCGGGTGCATTGGTTGTGGCGAGCACCGTCGTGCTGTTGCCGGGTTCAAGCAGATGAACGGTGTGGTCGTCGTGGGCCACCACAAACGCCGGGCGCGTGGGGTGCGCCGCGATGGCACTGGGGGGGGAATCAAACGAAAAGAACGAAGTCACGTGCTTGTCTGCGACCAGATTGCCAATCGCAAACGGCCACCCATGAGGAGCCGCTCTCACGGGCGTCGGGGAAACGGTGGGCGCCGCGTCCGAGGCGGGCCAAAGCGTCCACCCGATCGCGGCGCAGAGCCCCGCGAGCACGAACGCTCCGATCGCGTTGCGCCAGCTCCAAGTGGGTGCCGACACGCTGCTGAGCGGGCCGCGGGCTTGGGTCTTGGGGAGTCGCGCGATCACGTCGTCAGCGACGTGCACGCTGCGGAGCGCCTGTTCCCAGTCGGCGGCGATGTCGAGTTCATCCGCCTCGGTGAGGTACGGCTGGCCGCGCTCGTGCCGGGAGGCGTTGATGTACATCGCCGCGATCGCCGCGAGGTACAACCCGTCTTCGATGTCCGGCGACACCAGCATCAGCCCTTCTTCGGGCCGGAGCAGGTGCGTCACTTCCTTCCCCTCGCCGTCAATGAGCGTCTCGGTGGCTTGGACGAGGCGGTAGGTCCGCTGTCCAATCCGGAACTGGTTGATCGGCTCGCGCCGTTTCCTGGGAATCAATATCGTCCCCTGGCTAAGGGACCCCTCCGGGGAACGAGTATCGGGCCAATCCCCGATCTTTGTCAACAAGCAGCGAGATGCCGGTCCCGCGGGTGCCGGTGCGCTTGTGGGTGCCTTAGACGGTGTGCCTCAAACCAACGAACGCGGCAGGCCGATGTGCCCGGCAGGTACCGGGCCCGTTCGGCCGCATTGATCGTCAATGTCAGGAAGGCATCAAACTAGAGGGCGGCGGGCTTGTTGCGGGCGTCATCGCCGAAGTTTGGTTAGGCGGGCAACTTCAGCCATCGGGTTGGCGTTGATCACCTGTTCCGTGTTGAACCAGGCGAAGAACACGGGCCTTCCGTTCCCTGGTGGGTCGCTTCCCTTTTTGATATCTGGTTCTTCCGGGTAGAGATGTGGCAATTTTCAGGTGGGCTGGTTATCGCAACCTCGACCGGGTGCAGCAATCCTGTCGAGGTTTCTGAGGCCATGAGGGGCGAGATCAACGGGCATGGCGCCCGTCAAGTGCCAGCCAAACCAACCTATTCAAGGGCGTGCGCGATACAGAGTGTCGGTGAGCGGTCTCGCTACGCCGCAAAGTGCACTCCCGCTCGACGTAAAACACACTTGTCGGTTCACTCAGCAGGGGTAACTTTTGAACATCTCTGATGGTGGTCTGTTCGTCCGACTGGTCGTGTTCCGGACGTTGGGCGTGAGGTCGTATGCGAAGTGGATCGCCCACAATACCAGCGCAGTGCTCTTTGCGCGATGCCGATCCTCGAACTCACGCATGGCCAGGCTTCGCAGTTGCGTCAGTCCATGCGGCGACAGCGTAGTCGTGGCGCAAGAAGGCGATGGTCCTATTACCAAAGTCGGGTACACAGTGCGGTCTGGCTGGGGCCAAGAACGTAGCGATCAAGAATGCAGCAACGTGATTTGTTTCCAGGCCGACGTCATGGGTGAGTTTGATGAGTGTGTTGATCATGGAAGTCGCCCAGGAAAACCGCGTTGGCAGCACCGACACCCTGCCGATTGAACGAGCGCAGGCCGTGCGACTTGAGCCTCTGATTGAGCCGCTCCCGGAGCTACTCGTCGCGTCCGATGGCAATCCAGTTAACTCTTCCGACGCCTGGCAGCTTCGGCGTGCTGAGTTGGTCCGCCAGTTCACTGACTTGGTTTACGGCCCCTTGCCGGATGTACCCGAGTCGCTCGCGTTCACTTCTCGACGCCTGCGCAGCGATGCCCTCGCCGGTCAAGCGACATTGGATGAGGTCGTGGTTCACAGCGACCCGGAGTTGCGATTGCTGCTGATCCGTCCGAACACGCCCGGGCCGCAGCCGGTGTTTGTTGGGTTGAATCGGGCAGGGAACCACACCGTGGTCGACGATCCTTCGGTCTCCAAGGCGGGTGCTTGGCGGCCGCGTGACGGGGAAGAGGAGCCGAGCACCTCAGGGCGTGGCGAGCGGTCTGAGCACTGGTCGGCTGACCTGTTGGTGTCGCGTGGCTACGCGCTGGCGACGTTGTGCGCCCGAGATGTGATGCCCGACCGGGCTGACGCGGAAGGGCCGGGGGGCAGCAAGGCGCTTTCTGCTTGGGCGTGGGGGCTGCACCGCGCGGTGGATTACCTGGTTCAAGACCCGGGGATCGACCCCCGGCGCGTGGCGGCTTTCGGTCACTCGCGGCGAGGCAAGGCGGCGTTGTGGGCGGCGGCCAACGATGACCGGATCGGACTCGTTGTGCCAAACATGGCGGGGTGTATGGGCCCGGCATTGTCTCGGCACCCGGTTGGTGAGTCGGTCCATCGTCTCAACACCGACTTCCCCCATTGGCTTAACGACTACATGGATTCGATCGGTGACGACATCGGTCGGTTGCCTCTCGATCAACACCAGCTGGTCGCCACGGTTGCACCGCGGTCGATCCTGCTCACTCAAGGGGCTGAGGACGAGTGGGCCGATCCCGGCGGGGCGTTCCTCGCGCTGCAAGCCGCCGAGCCCGTCTACCGGCTTTTGGGCTCAGGCGAGCCGTGGTCGTCGGTGCCGCCGCGGGTCGGTGAAGCCCGACTTGATTCGCCGCTTGGCTATGTCCTGATCGAGGGGCCGCACCGCTGCGATCGGGAGATCTGGTCCTACATCCTCGACTATGCCGACCGGCGCCTTGCGCGAACAGAGGACCCCGATTGACTGTGCCGCGGCACCCGATTGACTGGTCGTCCTTCCGACGAAAGCGTCTCCATCATGTCTCTCAAGCACACATCCTCCGTGAACGATGAAGTCCGGACGGCATTCACGCTTATCGAACTGCTTGTGGTGATTTCGATTATTGCGCTGCTGATTGGAGTCCTCCTACCTGCTCTGGGCGCGGCGCGGGCGACCGCTCGGCAGATTGCTTGCGGCTCGAACCATCGACAGAACGGCATCGCGTTTGTGTCCTACGCGACGGACCACCAAGACCTTCTCCCCTACGGGGAGTGGGGGCAGTCGGAAGGCCGTTCTTGGGACGACCTGGTCGCCGAATACTTTGGGGTGCAACTCAGCCGGGATTTGATGGACGCGGGGGATTCACGCCGTGACGAGATCATTGATGCTTGGGGCGGGGTCAACATCATTTTCTGTCCCAGCGATGAACCGGACGACCGTACCGACCGGACGTACCGAATGCCTCGCGGCCCCAACCAGTTCCGCACCTCGGACCCGCAAGCGGGCGGGGTCTTCAAGGACAGTAGCGGCAGGCTCATCGGTGGGGTCGGTACCCGGCGACAGGACACGGGGTGGGCGGCGAGCGGCCCGACCACGCCGCCGCCGGACCATGCGAGATTGGACTGGATGACCGACGCGTCCGGCACTTTGGTTCTGACCGAGATGATCACGAACGAGAACGACAGCAATCGGCGTGGCCTCGGTATCCCACGCAGTGCGACCGTCACCCGGCCGGCGCGGCAGAACGCTAAGGCCGAAGATGGGTACGGGCAGTACTCCGGTTTTCTTCACGGTGGGAAGTACCAGTACACCCATGGGGACGGTCACGTGGAGTTGCTGGAACCGATCGACACGGTTAGTCAAGATCATCCTCAAGGGCTGACGCCTGCCCAGTTGGTTGACTTCGACCTGGACTTAATCGATGTCCGTGGGCGTTGGAGTGTAGAAGGTGGAGATTGACTCGAAGTAGTTGCCCTTCCGTCGATCTGCCGCGTTGCGCGGGCTTAAGGTTGCGGGTGAGCTGATCAACGAGGAACACGACCGGCTCAGCCGGGGAAGCAGTGAACAATGGCCGATCGACCAAACATCTTGTTGATCACTTCCGACCAGCAGCGAACCGACACGTTGGGCTGCTACGGATCGGACTTTGCGGTCTCGCCGAACCTGGACCGCTTGGCGGGCGAGGGCATCCGGTTTACGGACTGCCACTCCCCTTGCCCGGTGTGTATGCCCGCGCGGGTCAGCCTGTTGACGGGGCTGAACACGCCGGTGCACGGGTGTATCGAGAACGGTTTCTTACAGACCCGAGATCACTCGGTATACCCCGACTTGCTTGCCGACGCCGGTTACACCTGCATCATCGCGGGCAAGACGCACTTCGGTGAGATGCCGCGTGGCTTTACGGTCCGCTATGACTTGGACGGAGAGAAGAGTGTGTCGACGGGGATCTACCCCGAGCACTTGCGGGCGCTAGGGCACGAGGTGCCACGAGGCCGAATTGTCCAGCACGACATCCCGCCGGAGCACTTTGCCGACGCCTTCATCACCGACAGCGCAATGCGAGGGATCGACGAGGCGCGGTCGGCAGGTCAGCCTTGGATGTGCCACTGCTCGTTGTTGAGCCCGCACCCCCCGATGGACCCCCCGGGCCAGTACGCGACGATGTTTGATGGTGTGGCCTTGCCGCCCATCAACTACGTGCCAGGTGAAGAAGACCATTTCCCGCGTCAACTGCGGGCGATTCAGAACGTGCTGGGGGAACGCGACCGAGACGAAGGCTCGGAGCCAGGCTGTTACTTCACGCCCGATGGGGACTTGGACGTCGAGAACGCCGACCGGGTCCGGCGGCTCTACTACGGCTTGGCGGCATACGTAGACGCTCAGGTCGGACGGCTGATGCGGTTCCTCGAAGAGCGTGGGTTGGCGGAGAACACGCTGGTGATTTTCACGTCCGACCACGGCCACCTCAACGGCGACCACGGGATGATCTGCAAACACTCGTGGTATGACACGTCGTGGCGTGTCCCATTAATCATTCGTTGGCCGGATCGTCTAGGGGCCGGCCGGGTGGGGAGCTTCGCCAACTGGACTGATCTGACGGCCACGATGCTTACGGCTGCAGGGATCGACGAAGACTGCTTCCTCCCGGTGCAGGGCTTCGACTTGATCGCTCCGGCATGTGCGGGTGCCTCGTCGCCGCGCCGCGCCGTGGCGGCGTGCCTGTTGCAGTCGTCAGCGGTGGTCACGGAGCGGTGGAAGTATGAGTGGTACCCCGACGAACGCCGTGGCCGGTTGTGGGACCGAGTCAACGATCCGCTCGAGCAACACGATCTCAACGACTCACCGGAACACCGGGCCGTGGTGGATACCATCCGGCACAGCCTGCTCGCTTGGCGGGCAGACCAGCTCGATCTCGAGCACCTACAGACCAACCAGGGCGGTGCGGGCGCAATGGGCGTCCGCTCGCAGCAGATTGCGGACGGCCTGCGGGGTACCGATGTTGAACGCCGACTGAACACGGACGTCGCTTCCTTGGCTCAAGCGACCCCGACAGTTCGTCCCGTCAAGCCCTACGAGAAGAAGCGCCGGCGCCGTGGGGTTTCGGCTGGGGCGCGCTAGTCGCCAAGTCCAGTCGAGGCCGCTCCACGTGTTCGGCATGCCGGCGTCTCGTGCCCGCCTTCACGACACAAGGCAATCAGTTTGCATTCGGCGTCAGTTGAATGCCGAGTATTGTTTTTGCCGGCAGATGTAGGCTGAGCGTTTGCGGATGATTGGGGAGCGTCAAGGAGCGCGGCACGACGGGGCGGTAGTCGGCGGTGTTGATCGCGTCCAGCTCGGGCCCGGTTAGGGCGGCTGCTTCTCCGAACGCATACCCTTCGACGCCGGTGATTCGCAGCGGGCGTCCGAGCTTGGCGTCACGGTTGACCAGGATGACCGAGAGCCCACCGTTGTCGGCCGTGGCCAAGGCTGTCACGTTCAGGTCGTTGTGGCGGGTGTCGGTGCCCGGCCCTTCGATGTAGTGCAGAACGAGTTGTTCGCGCAGATGATCGTGATAAAAGCGGAACGTCTCACCCATGGCGTTGGCATACCAGGCCCCCGATTCTTTTTCCCTTGTCAAGACTTTCCAGGGCTGACCGTTGAGGTTGTGGTACGCCATCATCGCGATCTGTGGATCGGCGAACGAGACGTTGAGGAACTCGGCAACGGCTAGACACGCGGCCAGGTTGTGGGTGTCCCGGGCGCGCAGTCCGCCGTCGGGTCGTTGTCGCGGCCAGCGTGCGTGTTCGGAGAGGAAGAGTCTGATCCGGTCCGACCCGGTGATGTCTCGGATGTCAACACGCAGTTGATCGAGGTATGCGACGATCTCTGCGGTCTTCAGACCGTGGTAGTACGGGTGGAACGTGAGGTAGTCGATGTCGTCGCCGAGTGCTTCGAGCACTCGGCGGTGCCAATGCGGCCAGTACTGGTTTTGCTTCTGGTTCCGGGGGTGCCACGGGGCGGTCGATGCCGCCGCGGCGAACCGAGCGTCGGGGTCGACCCGGCGCACCGCTTCGATCGTCTTTCGGCACTGGGCGATGTAGTGCTCGACCGTGGGGAAGCTCTCACGGTGAAATGCCCCGTCCAACTCGTTGCCTAACTCCCAGACCGCGACGTCGGTCGGCTCGGGGAAGCCGGCGGCGACCCGGACGGCCGCCCAGTTCGTTCCGCCGTTGGGGTTGGTTTTATCGTCACCAACGAGCAGCTCTGCGAGGTCGGCGTGGTCGGCCTTGTCATCTAGTTCGAAGTTCAGAACGTACGCCAGTTGCGGGTGACTTTTTGAGTCGTGGAGGACCTCGAGCAGTTCGATGACCCCGAACAACATCACCCGGTCGCCGAACGCATTGTCGTAGCGGTTGATGCGGTGGGCTTGCCGCTGCTCGATCGGGCCGACTGCCTCGCGCCAACGGAAGTACTGCGACTCGGTGCCCGCGAGGCGGATCAGCGGGATCGGGTAGTCCGCGACAACACGCTTGAAGCCCGCAGCGATCCGGCTTGTTTTTGGTTCGATAATGCGTTCGTTCGGCCAGACCCAGCCCCAGTTGAAGCCCAGCATCTGCGGGGAGACCTGTCGCCTCGGCGCTTCGAGATCGAGATGCAGGATCACCGCGCCGGCGGTGGATTCGCCGGCGGTCAGGCGGATGCCGTCGTACTCGCCGCCGCCCCGGACGAAGGGTTCGGTTTCAGGAGCCGCCGCGAGACTCGAAAGCAACAAGCACAGCCCGCCGAAGACCCACCACGTGTGAGAGGCTGATCTGTGCATGGGCGTTCCCCAGTGCTTTCTGTGGATGCGACCAGGCTGAGATTATGGTGCCGACCAGGTCAACCCGAGGTCATATCCGGGGTACTGCCACTGGTTGAACTTGCTCTTGCCGGGTTTGCCGTGGAACATCTCGTCGGCAAAGTCGAGGATCGCGTTCCAGTCCTCGGTCTTCTGGGCGTGTGTGCCCGGACGCCAATGCACGCGGACTTGGTCTTCGGCGCCCCAGAGTCTGTACGCCTCGCGCGCAGCCCGGATCCCCGCTTCGACGCCGAGGGTGTTGTTGTGTTCGTCGTCGATGGCGTTCACGTTGAGGTACGGCCGGGGCGCGGACAGGAGGATCTGGGTGTGGGTATCAAACGGGAATCGCTCTCCCTGCCCGGCGAACGCGCCGCGCCGCGCGTGGTACCAGTGCGGATGGTTGCGGGCGTTGCTCGCGAAGATGTCGTCCTTGCCGGCGTTGTCGTTCTCGTCACGGATCCGGTACGAAGACGTCGACCCGTAGCCCCCGGCGCTAGGCGCAATGATGGCGAGCCGTTCGTCAAGTGCTCCCGCGGCCGTGGCCGCCTGCCCGCCCCGCGAGTGCCCGGTGGCTACGACGCGGTGCGGATCGATCAGGCCAAGGTCTTCGTTCAGGACGTCGAGCATGACCCCGTGTGCCCAGCCCCAGATCGCGATTGCCCCCCAGTCGTACTTGGGGTAGAGGGCATAAGCGCCGATGTCGCGCCGGGCACCTTCCGCCCGATCGCCCGCCCAGTGTTCGCGGTCGAACTTGCACATCAGATAGCCCCGCCGGACCGCCTCCTGGGCCGCGGCCAAGTCCCACTTCGCGGTCTGGTACGCCTTCTTCGCACGCCGTAGGGCGCGGCCGGTGAGTGTCAGGTCTGGCTCGGGCTCGTGGAAGCTGCGGGAATCGTTCTTTACGATCGCGGGTAGCTTCTCGTCGGTATCGGGGCGGATCACCCAGAAGTCGAACTTGCGATGCAGGCCATTGCGGGACAGGGTGAGTCGGTAGTGCTCTTCGACCGCGTCGAGGCCGGGTACCGGCTGACTGCCCACCAACTCCACGGCGCGTTGCGCGGCGGTGGGTCGCGGCGGAACCTGCCCGTACATGTAGTGCAGCAGCATGGCCTTGAGGTGTTCACGCTGGCTGGGCCATTCGTCGGGCAAGGCGACTCGGGTGCCGTCGGGGCGAAGGAAGGGGTCCGGCAACCCGGCCTGAGGCGGCAACGCCCCGGGCTCGGGGAAGGGCGTCGCGGGCGTAGCGGCTGTACTGCTGCTCAGTAAGAGCCAGACACCCACTAGGGCGGACCACATCAGTGGGTGGCACATGGCAAGGCAGCGTTTCAACATGATCAGAGTCTCAATCAAAGAGAGTAGGTCGGAGTGATCGGGGCAAGTAGGGTTGACTTACGGTTCGCGATGAAAACGGGGCAGTAACGGGACGAGTGTCTCTTGGCCGGGTGTGGTTTCGAGACGTCGTGTGTTGACTCCCTACGTCTATACTCGCTCGACGCTGTCCGCGATCCCGCAAATGGCGCAGCCTGAGAGGCGGCTTCGCGCAGGCATCGGAAAACGCAACTTGGCGGGGTGTCGTCATGTTGGTCTGCGAGGGGGAGGGCCAAAACCGCTCCGATCAGGGCGAATACGCCAGTCGCGTTTCAGCGAGGATTTGAGGCAGGTTTTGCTTCTTCGTGAGGCGTTCCTTCGCTCGAAAGGGGGGCGTGCGGGCTGCATTTTCTCTGTGCGCATTCCGCAGCTTGCCTTGACGCAAAACAGACTGGCGGTACGGGCCGCGGCCTCTATTCTTCAGTTAGGTGTACCGGCCTTTGGCGAGTTTGCCTCCCATATTCGTTTTTAGACTTGGCGTGTGATCGCTGGTTTCGGGGAACCGAGTTTGATTCGCATGGTTCTGATCCAAGAACACCCTGGTGCGTTGCATGTCGGTGAGGCGCCCGTGCCGGACGGGCTGCAGGGCCTTGGCTGTGCCCGATCGCCGAATGTGCCGTTCGTTTCGGTACTTCTGTCGGCCCTCGCTTGTCAGTGCGTGGTGTTGTGTTTCGGGAGGCATACTCGCGTGCGTCGGCACCCCTGAAATCACCGTGAAGTGACGGCCCGCGGGTCGTCGTATCTGAGTTCTCGTCTCATCGTTGTTCCTTCAAAGAAGATCACTCAAAAGAGGTCACGTGATGAACCACCTCGAATCTCCCGCTGGCCCCCGCAACGTTCGGGTGGCCTTTACCTTGATTGAGCTGCTCGTGGTGATCTCCATCATCGCGCTGCTGATCGGCATCTTGCTGCCAGCGTTGGGTGCCGCACGGGCCACTGCTCGACAGATCAAGTGCGGCAGCAACCAACGGCAGTTCGGTGTCTCGTTCACGGCCTACTCGGTCGATAACGGGGGCGAGTACGCCTATTGCGCTTGGGAGGCGGGCGGTATTGTGTTCGACGACCTGTTGGCGGACTACTTCGGCGTTCGGCTCACGAGGGACCAGATCGCGTATGGCGCGGGCAACGCGGCGACCGACGCCGAGAAGCAGGAAGTGCTTGATGCTTGGGGAGGGACCAACATCGTCCTGTGCCCCAGCGACGAAGACGAGGCCGGCAACGGACGCACCTACAAGATGCCACGCACGCTCAACCCGCGGGACGGCGTTGACGGCGGCAAGCCCTTCATTCAGGGCGGGAGGGTTCTCGGTGCGATGGGGACGTACTCTCGCAACACGCCCAACGAGCCCGTGGGTGTGGCCGCTGACTTCATCCCCAATGCGTCCGGCACGCTGCTGATGGTCGAGCGTCCGACGGTCGAGAACGACAACAATAAGCGGCGCGGTTTGGGGATGCCCGACTCTTCCTCGGTCTCGGCCGCGCGTCGGCTGGGGTCTCAAGCGAACACGGCCTTCGTCAACGACTCGACCATCCTGCACGGCGGTCGGAACAACTTCCTCCACGTCGACGGGCACGTGGAGTTTCTCAGCCCCGTCGACACGGTGTCTCAGAACGGCATTCCGCGCACCCCGGCCTTCGAGTCACCCGAGGATTTAGCGGACCCGGACGGCCCATACTCCGACTCCGGCGGCCGGTGGACGATCGACCCGAACGACTGAACCGGAAGAAGACCGTGGCGCGTGAAACACGGGGTGCGTCTGGCCGAGTGGCCAAGCACCGACACCGTTCGTGTGCCCAACACGGCCCTGGTGAAGCCTGGGGCTTTCACTCCCTACCGGATCAGCCGGGGGAACTCCGATTCTTTCGGGACGGTGTTTCGGCGTTGGGGTCGACCCGGCTGGGGAAGAACCGCTTGCGGTAAGCCCCCGGCGAGACGCCCTCGGCCTGACGGAAGGCCAGGCTCATTCGGTTCACACTGTTGTAGCCGCAGCGTTCCGCGATACGGTCGAGCGTAAGGTCCGTCTCGGCGAGCATCTGGCGGACGTGGTCGATGCGGTGTCGCTGTATCTCAGCGTACGGCCCTCGTCCGACCAGTTTTTGGAACCGCTGTTCTAACACGCGTCGGCTGAGCGGCACGACCTTCAACACATCAGCGACGCCGATCTGTTCGTGCGCGTGGTTCCGTATGAAACGCAACGCGGCGGCCACGTGCGCGTCATCGATGGCGAGGGTGTCGCTGGACATGCGCGACACAACACCGCTGGGCGGCAGCCGTACTTCCTGAGAGTTCAGGGTGTTGCCGTCCATCAGCCGTTCAAGGATGTTGGCGGCAAGAAACCCGAGCCGTTCCCCAGGGACCTGCACGCTGGATAGCGGTGGGTAGGCCATCTGGCAGTACATGTCGTCGTCCCCGACGCCGAGGATAGCCACCTCTTCTGGGACTGGGATGTCGGTGCGTCGGCAGACCTCGCTGCAGACCCAAGCGGCGCGGTCGTCGGCGGTGAGGATTGCTACGGGTTTGGGCAGCGTCACAATCCATTGATGGATCTGCTCCCAGTGGAACTTCACGTGTGGAAACTCAGGGGCACCGGCATCGTACTCCTGACCAAAATCGAAGACATCGACTTGCAGCCCCGCCTCAGCGACGGCGTCGGCCAACGCCCCGCTGCGGGACTGGGCGTACCCCGGTGTCTGGCCGCCGTAGACCGCGAACTGGCGGTAGCCGCGCTCGGCGAAGTGTTCCACGCTGAGGC
Organism: Phycisphaera sp.; assembly: GCA_028285385.1. GTDB lineage: Bacteria > Planctomycetota > Phycisphaerae > Phycisphaerales > Phycisphaeraceae > CAZIXN01. Next base: position 36,900 of record JANQPR010000133.1, on the reverse strand, counting down.
TCGCGATCGCGGGGACGTCGATCCCAACTAACGCTTCGCGGGGGCCGAGTTGTTCAAGGGGCGAGGCTTCGATCCAGACAACCGGCAGGCTGTCCACTCGAGAGATGGGGCCGAGCACTTCCTGGTCGGTGATCGCGATGATGCCATCGATCCTGTGCTCATACCGGTAGAAGTCGTAGTCGCACGTGCGGTCGGAGGTCTTCTTCGGGTTGGAGAGAGACCACGGCCGAGCAGGCTTCGCATAATGGTGGATGCCCCTGATGATCTGGCGGCCATAAGACCAGTCCAGCGGGATGACAAGCAGGGCAGACCGCGCCGAGGGCATGCTTAACGATAATCCGAAATAGATGGCGTTGCTACACGATTGCTGCGCGAATCGTAAGTCTATTGTTCGTGTAACGGGGTTGTCGGGGGCCGGGCATGGTTTAGTTTTACGTGGGTCCGAGAGGGCAAGGCCTTTGAAGTGCTCTCGTCCCCTGCCATCCGGGGCGGGGGGACGAGAGCACCTCAATCGCGTCGACGGGCGAGATCGAGGATCACGTTTCGTGTTTTGAATCACTTCGTGGATATGACCCAAGTAAGGAGGTTTTCGATGAGAGGAATCTGGTTTGGAACGAGCGTAGCCGCAGCGGCGCTCGCGTCGTCGTCGGCTTCGGGCACGACGATTGCCGTGACCGAGATCATGACCGGCGGTTCGCCCGTCGGCGGCAACGACGCGGAGTACATCGAGCTGTACAACTACGGTCAGGCGACCGTGGACCTCACGGGTTACCAGGTCATCGACAACAGCTTGGACAGCGGAAACCCGCGTCCGGACCGCATCGCGGTCTTCCCGGCGGGCATCTCGATCGCTCCGGACGAGTACATCGTGATCGCCCGCAACTTGCAGCCGTTCCTTGACGCTTTCCCCGGCGTTGAGGGCAATGTGCAGGCCTACGGCTGGTCCTCAAACGACGTCGCCGACCTTGTCACCGGCGGTCTGGCGACCGACGGTCGCTTCGGGCTGTCGAGCAACAGCGACGAAGTCATCGTGATGGACCCGAATGACAACATCCTTTGGCGTGCCGCGTACAGCACCGGAAGTGACGGCGACAGCTACTACCTCGCCGATAGCGCGGGCTTCTCGGTCAACATGTACGGTGCCGAGTCCGACTTCCAGAACCCCGGCGGCACGACCCCGGCGATCGTGGTCGGTGGCAACGATACCGGTACCGGCGTGTTGGGTTACGAGTTGTCGAGCACCGACGCCAACGCCCGGTTGTTTGCCGGCGGCTACGGCAGCCCTGGCGGCATCCCCGAGCCGACTACCGCCGCACTGCTGGGTCTTGGCGGCCTCTGCCTGCTGCGACGTCGAGCGTGAGATCTTGGTCTAACTCATCAGCCCCGCCGTTTGCTCGGCGGGGCTGTTTTCTAGGTTGCCTGTCCATGGCCTTAAGGCCGACCGGTGGCCGCTCACTCAGGGCAAACTGTGTTGATCGGGGAACGCCAAACTCAGCAAGGGGCGATCTGTTTTGATCACGAATCGTATGTCGGGAGTCGCCGATTGGCGTTTCGGTGCTTTGCTCTGGGTTGGTTTCGGGCTGGCGGTGACCGGCGGCGGGTTGAGCGTGGGAGTTGAGGCAGAGGTGACGGTCCGTACCGATTTCCCCTGCGGCAGCCTCGGCTCGTTCAAGCAGACCGCGCCGGACCGCTTCGTCGGATCGACCGCGCACTGGATCAAACAAGACCGCGTCGGCGACCAGTACTACTGGTTTTACTTCCGTATCGATGGTGCGGCTAACCGGGCCCTGACTTTCGAGCTCAACCACATCGAGGGCGTGTACCGAGGCAACGCCCACTTTGTCTACACGCCGCGCACGCACCCGGTGGTCAGCTACGACAAGCAGAGTTGGCAACGCATCACTGACGTGACGTACGACGCGGATGCACGCCGGTTCACGTTCCGGCACGCCTTCAGACAGGGTACGGCCTGGGTCGCCTATGCCCACCCGTTCACACTGGACCAAAACGCCTCGCTGATCCGTGACGCTGAGGCTACCCCTCACGCCTCGGTGAGCGAACTGGGGCGGTCGGTAGAGGGGCGAGCGATCCAGATGATCTCGTTTGGCACGGACGGTGCGGCGGACCGCCCGATTGTGCTCATCAACGCGCTGCAACATTCCGGCGAGAACGGTGGTGCCCTCGTCATGGAAGGGCTATGCCGCTTTCTGTTTTCCGACGAGGCGGAGGCCGAAGCGCTGCGGCAGGCCTACGCCTTCCACGTCGTGCCAATGATGAACCCCGACGGGCAGTTCCACGGTGTGTCTCGGTATACGTGGGCGATGGTCGATCTGAACACCCAGTGGTACACCCCGGCGCCTGGCGAGCCCGAGCCCGCAGTGGAGGTGCTGGCCGTGAAGCGTTGGATCGACGCGGTCTACCAAGACGGCGGGAAGATCGCGCTATGGCTGGACCTGCATAGCAACACACAGCGAGCCGAACGCAACGCCCTGCAGAGCCCTGACAACATCCTCAAACCTCTGGCCGACCACATCAACCAGCACTGGCCCATTATCCCGCGCGACCGCAACAAGACTCGATCGGCCCGTGACTACGGCTACAACACGTACCAGATGATGGCTGGCAACGTGGAGATCAGCCAATCACGCATGGGCGACTCGACAGACTTCACCATTGCCGACTACCACCGGTTCGGCCGGACTCTGGCGTTATCGATCGACGCTTGGCACCGCGAGTTACAACACTGAGCATGGCCCGGCGCAAAACCGCGGACCTACCGTAAACCGGTGACGTTTGGATTGCTTCGCACTCTGCCAGCGTCGGTTCGGGCTGTGTTTACAGTGAGCATCTTCCGCCACTCAGCCGGCTTCGGAGAAGACGCCGCGGTCGGTGCTGGCGCCTTACACGCGACTTGAGCGCGAGAGGGTACTGCGTTCGGCGAGTGCGAAGCCCATCACGGGTTGGGTCGCTTGGTACTGAGTCGGCGAGTTATGTTCGGCCAATGGGTGGTCGATACGCCCGCTTGCAGGCGCGGCTTTCATGGGAAGACCACGACGGGATACAGGCTGGGGTCCGACCCAGGTCCGATGCCGGGAGCGTAGCGGATCACACCTTCGCGTCGTTCGCCGTCGTTGTCGTTGACCAGCAAGTTGAACCCAATACCCTCGGTTCGCATGCTCTCGATCCAGCCGAGTTGATCCAGCGGTAACCGAGCCATGTAACGCATGCCACCGTTGCTTGGCGTCGTCTCAATCTCGAAGCGTGCGTCGGTGTCGATGCCCGACGGCATGCGATAGGTCTGCAATCTATGTGTCTCTTGTTTAGCGTGCGAGAAGCTGACCTCCCAGGCGCCCGGTACGCCAGGCAGCGTGAGCCCGAGTTGCACGCTGTCGCCTTCCCATAACCGTCGGCGGCTGGTGGGCGGCACGTGGCGATCGTCGCGCACGTCGACACGTAGCAGCAGCCCGTCATCGGTCAGGCCGACCCAAGCCGACGCGCTCAGGTCGTCGACCCCTTGCCAGGTCAGGTGCTCGGTGCTCGGGTCGTTCTCGGCGAAGTTTCGGACCTGTGCATAACGATCTAAGACGACATCCGGTGGTCGGTCGAAAGAGGGGTCGCCCGAGAACACCGTCGGCACCGCGACCGGCACTGTAAGCTGCCCGTTCCAGTCCGTGTCTTCCATCGTGTACATCAGGTTGACCACGCCGCGTTGGGCCAAGGCGTCTCCGCCCTCGTGTGTGACAGAGATGGGCAGACCGATGTCGACCGACCCATTGGCAACGACTTCGATGGTCTGGTGCGGGTTGGCCTCTGTGGTGACGCCGCGGGGTAGCACCCATTGCAATCGGTAGACCGCGTCGTGATCGATGGGGTTGTGCAGGCGGGCGACGATTCGGCCGGTGGCTCCCGGGCGAAGCAAAGCCATGCCGGTATCCGATTGTGTGACCAGAGGCGAAGCCGCCTGTGACAAGGACTCCGTCGTGTCGACGATCAGGTAGTTGGGGGTGGTCAGAGGCGTCAGCAACAGCCGGCCGTCGAGAGGTCGCATCGTTTGGCGATTGCCCATGATGTCCATCGTTTCGATGGTGATGCCGTCGGGAACGGCGAGCGCGTAAGGCCGGGTCGCGGGGACGGGTAGGTCACTCGCCCAGTACACGAGCACCTGTTCGCGATCGTCACCGAACACGAAACCCCATTGATGCGGGCCCAAGTCGATATCGTGCAGGAAATCCTTGGTCCGGAGGAGCTTGATCAACTCGTTGTACGCGCAATAGACCGCCTTGGGTTGGAAATCGGGCGTAACAGACCCGAAGCCACGCTCGCCGGGCGTTTCGCCGGCCCGTTCGCGGTGGTTGAACCAGAAGTACCCGCTCGCGCCGCGTGCCCACGCAAAGGTAAGTTTCTTAACGAGTGTTTCGGCTTGCACCTGTTGACCGAACGGCGAACTGCTGATCGCGGTCTCGTTGAAGTACAGCGGTTTGGGCGGGTCGAGGTAGCTGCGCATCCGAGCCAGTGCCCCGTCCACGACGCCCTGAAACTGCTCGAACGTGCCGTGCTCGTGCGCGGCGAAGACGTCGAAGTAGTCTTGCCCTTCCTTCATCACCCGCTCGTACATGTCGGGGTTGAGGTAGTGCCCGTGGTAGTGTCCGGCGTGAGCCATTCCCGGCGACATCACGATCTGTTCCGGGTTGACCTGTTTGATTTCTTCGTAAGCGGTTTTGAGCAGCCCGAGGAACTCATCGGTGTTGCCTCGATAAAAACCCCGGAGGTCGGGCTCGTTCCAGATCTCGTAGAACAGCACCCGGCCACGGTAACGCTCGGTGTGGCGTCGTACGTAATCCCGCCAGAGCTCCTCCCGGGGCGGCGCGGTCCAGTACTGCTTGCTATTGAGCTTCTTGCCCCGGTTGGCTTCGATGAACGCGGGGCGAACCGCCCAAGGCACGCCGTACAGCAGCGCCGTCTGTATGTCGACCTCGTTGAGCTCGGCGTTGGCGTATAGGCGGTCCACGCGCGACCAATCCCAGTTGCCCTGAGTCTGTTCGATCTGCCACCAGTCGTAACCCGCCCTAGCGATATCAATGCCGATGAAGCTCATTGCGCGAAACTCGCGGGCCTCGGTATCGGGGTTGGCCGTGCGATTGGCGTTGGTGCCGAACCGGAACTTACGCTGCCCGCGCGGCGTGACTCCGGCCGGTTCCATGTAGGCGAAGTCGAGCTGCGCCCGCTCGGTCCGGTGTCCGTACGTGAAGGTCAAGTTCAACCGTTTTGGACCGGTCGTGTGCAGATCAAAGGGGAGTGGCCATTCCTGCACAGATTCGGGCAGGAGCGTGACGGTCTGTTCGGCGTGGCGGGAGTTGCCGGCGTAATCCGTCAGCGTGGCGTCGATCGTGACCTCGACCGGTTCTTTCAGGTCCGAGGTGAGTTCAAGCCGGGCTTCCGACTCTCGCCCCGGCCGCACGTGGTAGACCGGCTCGTCGGGCAAGAAACGAAAGCGGACCGGATCGAGTTGACCGACGTAGCTCGCTCCTGTCAGCCGCAGAGTAGCCGGGGTCGTGACACCGCCAGCGCGGGTGAAGACGAGCCGTTCAAGCGTGAGGTCGCCGTTGATCCGGCCGTTCTGGTCACCGTCGGACGATGCCTCCACGTCACCTGGTAAGGCCCACTGCAGTTCAGATCGTTTGGAGGGGACCGCCTGCGGCTTTGTGCGGTGGGTCTCGCCGCCCTCGTCGACAAACACGGCAGAGACCGATACGCCGTCACCCGCGGCTTGCGCGATTGAGAGCGTAAACGTCACCGGGTTCTGGAGGCGGTGACGTTTACGCTCCCGCACTACGTTGCTCAGAACGTCGAGCCGCAACGGCTCGGCCGACGCTTCTATCTGCAAAAGCCAGTTGGGCTCATCGAACCCAAAGGTGTACGGTACTTCGGCCGCCTGGGCGGGGCGTCGTGCCCTCCACTGCTCGTCGCTGTTGAACTTCAGCACCCGCTTCTCAAACGTGGTTTCGGCCGCGGTAGCCGTCGATACCGGCAGCAGCGTGGCGAAGGCGAGAAGGATTGAGGCGGTTAGGACACTGACACTACGGCACGGGATGAGTTGCATAGTTGAGCTCGGTGTGGCTGCGGGCCGTGAGTGGTGCCCAGCTTCGGCGTGTGAGTGCGCAAGTGCAAGCACGGCTGAAAGCGCCTGGGTAGTGAAGGACAACCGTATGAAGCGGGTGGAGTCAACTACGGATGTCGGTGCGCTAGCCAATCGATCAAAACCCAAGCCGAAGCCACATACAACACTGGATTCCGCGTGCCCGATACATGTTTTGCGCAGCGCGAACCTTTCTGTAAATGCAACGCTTCTCGGTTGCGGCATCTCCGAGGTCGACGCCTGATCAAGGGATCGCGCGCAAACAACGGTCACGCTCGCCATCAGCTCGAGCTGGGTGCGAAGCCCAATGCGTCTCGCCGCCGTCGGAACGTCTCGACGGCTTCCCAGTACCGGCGTTCGTTGACCAGATTTGTTCGTTCGCTCGGGTCGGCGTCGAGGTCAAAAAGCACTTCGGGCTCGGATCGGCAGTCGGGGCGGTCGTACCACTGATACTTGAGCGGCCCGCGTTTGATCATCAGGTTAGTGCCCTCAAACTCGCTGACGGATTCGTCGTCCCATTGGGCGGTTTCGCCGCGCATCAGCGGCAGTAAAGACCTGCTTTCCAACCCCGCGCCGTTAACGGCTTCCGAGCCCTTGGGCAGTGGAGCATCGGCAATGTCACACAGCGTCGCAAAGAGGTCGCAGAGGCTGACGTTCTGGGTAACTCGCCGGCCCACGCAACCCCAATCGCGGCGGACCGAACTAGGCGGGCGCACCACCAAAGGCACACGTGCGGACGCCTCGAAGAACTTTTGCTTCTCCCAGATCCCGTGTTGCCCGAGCATCTCACCGTGGTCGGTGGTGTAAAAGACCCACCAGTCGTCGAGGTCTTGCCCGAGCTCGGTGAGTTTGTCGGCGAAGCGCGCGTAGTCGTGGTCGATTTCGTCGATCATGCCGTAGTATGCGGTGACCGCACGGCGATACTCGCGTTCGGTCACGTCAACGCCGACCTCGACGCTACGTCGTGACAGGAACGGGTGGTCAAAGGGCTGATCGTGCATGTAAGGCAACGGCACCCGATTGAGGTAGTACAGGAAGCGGTCTTCGGTTGTGAAGTACGGGTAGTGCGGCCGGTTGAAGCTGAGCATCATCAGCTGTGGCCGCTGGCCCGACGGCCGGTCGTAGTATGCGTTGGCGAAGGTGGCTTCGGCGATCAGCATCAGGCTGTCGAGGGCAGCACGGTCGTGGTCGTGGGTCAACGTGCCCCGGCCGACACCGGCGCGCTGCACCTCTTTAGCGTCGGACCACTTTGGATCACCTAGGCTTGGGCCAAAGCTCGACGGGTCGATCCGTAAGCCACGGTTCGGGTCGCTGACGCTCAGGTCAAGACCGGTGCGGCGGGTCCAGCCTTGCATCTGGTCCGGCCCGGTGTGGTGCAGCTTCCCCGCGCAGGTCGTGTGGTAGCCGTATTGCGCCAGCCTTCGGGCGAAGGTCATCGAGTTCGCCGGCAGGTCTTGGCCAAAGCGTTCGACGCCGCACGTACGCGGCCGCTGGCCGGTAGCCATGGCTTGCCGACAGGGGATGCAGATCGGGCTGGGGCAGTAAGCGTTGTCAAAGACTACCCCGCCCGCCGCGAGTGAATCGAGAAACGGTGTACGAACAACCGGGTCGCCCGCAAATCCGGCAACGTCGTACCGGTGCTCGTCTGACATCAGGAGCAAGATGTTGGGAGGTTTGGACATGGATGAGATACTACGGCGGGTTCTGTTTCGCCATAAAGCGCGCGATCTCACATACCGAGTGAATGCTGGGGCGACTAACACCGTGGCGTTAGTTCAGACTTGAGATCAACACGTTCGCGTAACGCGAGCAACGCCCCGACATGTGCCGCAAGCCGATCCTGCCATTCCTGATCTCCGGTCGGCCTTCGAGGCTCCAAGCGAAGTAGTGGTGTTCGTCGCCTTCGGATACGCGGAACACGAGGTCGGGCCCACGCTTGATCGCAACAAACCGATAAGTCACGCCCGGGAGGAAGAGCCCCGTGTTGCGGTAATCTGGAGCGACGTGCATCTGGTTGAACGTGCCCTTGCCCGTGGGGTATTGTCGGCAGCGGACATAGTCGGCTTGGCCTTCGGTCGATGTGGCGTAGCTGAGGTGCACGAGGTTCATGCCGTTAAAATACAGGTGCATGTAAGGCACGTCGCGGAGGTGGTTCCACGCCGCGATGTCTTCGTCGTGCGGCCCCTCTCCCGTGCCCGTGGCCAACAGGTACAACAAGTTCACGCCGGCTTGGATGTCGTCTAGCCGGGTGTAGTCGAACGCCACCCGGACCGGGTCTGCGTACGAGGCGTGGCTCCAGAGCACCGCGTTGGACCCGCGGTCGCCCACGACAGGCCCGGCCTCGAACACCATCCCTTGGGGCGTGGTCCGCACCGAGGCACGCTGCCCGTCGAGGAACCAGTGCTGTTCCCAATCGCGGTCGCCCGCGTCGGTGAATGATTCCTGCCACGGCAGCTCGTCGAGTTCAGCAAACAAGGCGGCGGGGTCGGCTGCGGGATCGTCGAAGTCTGGGCCCATCGGGGCTTCCTGGTTCTGGGCGGTGACTTGTGGCAATGCCAAGGCGAGGCCGATTAACAGAGCCATCAAACCTAATCTAATCCGGGGGTAAGCGTTCATCAGCGGTTGCGGAGAAGTGGTGGCGATAAGAAGCATTCAGGCTGAAGGTTCGGGTAATACGGTGACCGCCTCAATTTCGATCTGGTAACCAAAGTGAAGTGTCTTGCATGGGACAACCGCACGTGCCGGTCGATGATTGGCGGCGTGTTCTTCAAAGAATGTCGCGTATGCCGAGTTGACATCCGGCCACAGCGCGACGTCACTAACGTAGACCGTGGTTTTGATCACGCTGGACAACGATGCCCCGGCCGCCTCGACGATTGCCTTGACATTGGCCAGGGCTTGGCGGGTTTGCTGGTCGATTGGAACGACTGCTGACGCCACCCCCGCGGGTGGTTGGGCCGGAACGATCGGGAGTTGGCCCGAAACGTACAGCAGCCCTCGATGGGTGACGCCCTGAGCGTAGTATCCGGCCGGTAGCGGGGCGTGTTCGGTGTGAACCTGTTTCATGTCTCCGTTGAGCGTAAGTGCGATCTCCAATCGCAAGCGGATGAAATCGCGGCCTGATTGTGTCAGGGCGTCAAGTGGTTGATGCCTTGCCCGGCCAACGCGGGCGCCGCCAATCCCCGGTGGTTGCCGTACCCGGGGGCGTGCTGCCGGGCGTCGGCCCGGACGAACACCGGTTCCGCTTGGAAGTGGTCTTCCTGAATGCGGAGGTGTTCCGAAAGTTGTTGCCGAAGACGCTCGAGTGTCTGGGTGTGTTCCGGGTCGTTATGCAACGTACGCGTTTCCCAGGGGTCGGCGTGCAGGTCGTAAAGTTCTTCCTGCTGTTCTCCTTTTCGTCCGCCACGGTAGACAACGTATTTAAAGCGGTCGTCGCGCAGCATCCGGCCGGGATTGATCGTGTGGCCCCACTCGGTCAGCCACTCGCTGACGACGTACTTACGCCACGTCGGCGCGGGCTGACCGCGCAGCCACGGTTTCAGCGAACGGCCGGGCTTGTCGAGAGGGGTTTCGATGCCCGCGATATCGCAGCATGTCGGCAGCAGATCGAGTAAAGAGACCAAGGGGCCTTCCGATACCGGGACGTGTGGCACTACGCCCGAGCCGGCGACGATGAGCGGCACACGCACGAGTTGTTCGTAGAACGCGACCTGTTTCGTCACCATGCGGTGCGACGCGAGCCCGTCGCCGTGGTCTGCCATGACCACGACTACGGTGTTGTCGTGGTCGGGTCTTTGCCGCAGCGCCGCTAGCAGGCGGCCCACCTCGGCATCGGCGAGTCCGCAGTAATACCGGTAAGCCTGCAGGTAGTATCGGTACGCCGTTTCGTCCCACTGAGCCGCCTGAGCCTGGCGGTTGTGCGAGCAGCAGAGGTAACGCACCGGATCGGGGCGGCTGTCGAAGTCGTCGACCGTGAAGTTCGGCGGGAGGTCGGGCAGGCCTTCTGCGTCGGGATCGAGGTCTTCGGGGTGGCCCGCATGAGCGCCAACCCAGCCGCAGATGTTGTGTGGGTTGTTCAGGTCGGCCACGGCGATGAACGGCCCCCCAGCGTGGTTGCGGAGGAAAGCCTCGCAACTCTGAGTTGTGTGGCGGTCACGGAAGGTGTCGTGATTCAGCGGGAAACGCGGGTCGCCCTCCACGGGCACCTCGTCTTGAGCCGCACAGGTGAAACCCCGCAAGCCTCCGCGGTCGTGCGTCTTGCCGAAGTGCATAGCGGTGTACCCGGCGTCGGCGAACAGTGAGCCGAGTGTCGGCACGTCCTGCCCAACCGGCGCATCGAGGTAGAGGTGGCGGTGGGGAAAGCGGGCCGGGTTGCCGTTGGAACGAACGCCCGACTGGTGCGGGTAGAGCCCGGTCAAGAACGAGGCGCGTGCCGGCTGGCAAAGGGGAACTGTGGTGTAGGCCCGGTCGAAGCAAACACCGGCCTCGGCGAGCGCATCGATGTTGGGCGTCGCCGAGTCCGGGGCGCCGTAACACCCCATGACCCGCGGGCTGAGGTGGTCACAGATGATCAACAGCACATTGGGGCGGTTAGGTTGATGGGGCATCGGTGTCGCCCCGGTGGCAGTCACGGGGTAGAGAGCCATCGCCGCGGCACCGGTTGCGCCGAGTCCAAGCACTTCCCGGCGCTTCAGGCGTTGGCTTGGCGACGAGGGGATCACATCTAACTCCGTCCGCTTCCCACGCTCTCCTCTTGGCTAACCGCCCTTGTTACAGTCATTGTGGTAGTGGAGGACAGCCGTTCACGACTTTCGGAAGAGCAGAAAAGGTTGCTCACGGAGAATGATGTTAACGGTGCTCTCGTGGGTACGAAAGGGGGGGCGCACCGGGTCCAACTACTGCTGGGTTACACCGCAGCTTGCGTAGTCCTCATCCGAGTTGCTGCGGAAAAGAGGTTCTCTTGTTCGCAAAACGTAGTTTGCGAAACATCGGTCCGATGTAAACCTCGTGCTAACGGTGCTTGTCGACATGTAGCGGGAACATCGTCCGAGTCCTTGCGATGAGTAACACCGATTGGTTTGCCATTCGTGATTCGTCTGAGTTGGCCACGCCGGCTTTGGTGTTCTATCGAGCGCGGCTGGTGGCGAACATTCGCGGCATGATCGCGCAAGCGGGGGGCGTCGATCGTCTGCGGCCGCACATCAAGACGCACAAGTGTGCCGGTGTCGTACGCTTGATGCTGGGCGAGGGGTTGAGCCGCTTCAAGTGTGCGACAATCGCCGAGGCGGAGTTGCTCGGTCAGTGTGGAGCTTCGGATGTGTTGCTCGCCTACCAACTCACCGGTCCACACCCGGGCCGCCTGGCGCGGCTGGCCGGTCGCTACCCCAGTATCCACTTCTCGACAGTTGCAGACGAAGTCGCCGTTGTTTCCGCGTTGGACTCGGCCGCCGGACAAGAGCGCGTGACGTTCGGTTGCTACCTCGACTTGGACCCGGGGCTCGGCCGTTCTGGGGTCATGCCAGGAGAGGGAGCGAAAGATGTGTACCGCGCGATCGTGAACGCGCAGGCTTTGGAGCCAGGTGGGCTCCACGTGTACGACGGCCACTTGCGGCAGCACGACCCCGTCGAGCGTGCGGCCGACATCGAGGAGGCCATGCGGCCAGTGCTTGAACTGCGGGATGAGTTGGTGGCCGAGGGCTGGCCGGTCCCGACGATCGTGGCGGGAGGCACAGGCTCATTCCCGATTCATGTGCGGTTTGCCGATCGACAGTGCTCACCGGGAACGTGCGCGTTGTCCGACGTCCGTAGCCGAAGTGAGTTTGCCGACATCGACTATGAGCCTGCTGCCGTAGTGCTCACCCGGGTGATCAGTAAACCGGGCCGAGATCGCCTGACGCTCGATCTCGGCCACAAGGCGATTGCCAGCGAGAACCCGGTCGAGTGCCGGGTATTCTTGCTTGGACCATCGCACGAGGGGTTCATGGACGGTACGGTCCGTATTCACAGCGAAGAACACCTCACCGTCGAAACCGCATCCGCCGCCCGATACCGGGTGGGCGAGGTCCTGTACGGCGTGCCTTTTCACGTCTGCCCGACTTCGGCGTTGCACCAGGAAGCACTCGTGGTGGACGAGCATCGAGTGGTTGACCGTTGGTCGATAGAGGCCCGCGACCGGCGCCTCTCGGTTTGACGAGTATTCGTGCCGAACAGTTCTACCCCGAGCTTTCGTTTTCCCTGGAACCGCCTCGTTTGCTTGGTACAGGTTCTTCTCTAGCGCAGGTTTCTAGATGCAATACTTTTTGCCCGCTCTACTCGTGCTTTGGGTCAGTCAGATTGTGGCGTGCCAAGCCATAGGGACAGAGGCCCCGGGGCTCCCACCGTTTGAACGTGTGGGCGACGCGCCCCTCATCGGGCCGGATATCTTCGACGACCCGGCGGGGTACGAGGCGATGAATATCAACGGCCCGTCGCTGATCGAAGCCCCGGATTGGCTGCTGGAACGCGGGGCTCCTGGGCGGTACCTGCTCTACTTCGCGCACCACAAAGGGAAGTACCTTCGTCTCGCTTACGCCGACGAGCTCACCGGGCCGTGGAAGCTGTGGCCCGGTGGTGTCTTGTCGGTGAACGACTCGCCGGTCGAGCACCACATCGCCTCGCCCGACGTGCACGTCGATGACGATGCCCGAACGCTGCGGATGTACTACCACGGCAAGGTGGTCCCCGAGCCTGACCCGGAACGCTTGGGCAACCGCCAGGGCACGGTGCTGGCGACCAGTCGGGACGGCCTCCGCTGGGACTCTGACTCCGCGATCCTGGGGCGTAGCTATTTCCGAGTGTTTGACTTCAACGGTCGGCGTTACGCGGTGGCCGGCGGCGGGCAGGTCTACCGCGCGCCGCTCGACGACGAGTCGGGCTGGTGGGAGCGGGGCCAGATGTGGGGCGCCGACCCGGACGGCCGACCCCGGTGGCGGCACAACGCGGTCACGGTGTCGGGCGACAGGCTGCTCGTCGCCTACAGCCGTTGGTACGACGACCCCGAGCACATCCTGCTCGCCAGTGTTGACCTTAACGGTGATTGGATGACGTGGCGTTCCGGGCCGAGTGTGTCGGTGGTCCGCCCCGAACGTGACTGGGAAGGGGCGCATATGGAGCCCGGCCCAAGCAAGAAAGGCTGGCAGATGAACGTTCGGCAACTCCGCGACCCGGCGTTCTTTGTCGACGACGGCCAGACCTACTTGCTGTACAGCGTCGGTGGCGAGATCGGTATCGCGCTGGGGTGTTGGGACGCCTCGCCCGCCGAGCTGCTTGAGTACCTATCGACAGGAGAATGAACGGTGCCGTTGGTGTTGTCGTCGGCCATCTAGAACTCTCGGCCAGCTGTTGCGTTTTGAGGGCCGGGTGCTCTAGACGGTTCGGTTGCATCGGCGGCTCGTGTCCGAATCGTGTAACCCACCATTTGCGCAGCCGATCAACTCTGATTGCGCGAGTCGTGAACCGCCAACTTGCTCTGCGCTAGGTCTCGCGCACTGATGTCCGTATGTTGATGCACGCTTGCCGCGTCAATAGGCAAGGCCGATGTGGCGATTCGAGCAGATGGAGCCATGCGTGTGAACCTGTTGTCGACCCCTGAGAACCCACCGCCGGAAGGGGCACCGAGTCGTAGTGCGGTGATGCGCCTTGTCGCTTGGTGGTTTGCCGTCGCCTTGTGGAAGCGGGTCTTGGGCGGGTTCGTGTTGGGGCTTGCTGTTGGCGTCTTCGCGCCCAACGCCGCGGCGTGGCTTGAGCCGTTAGGTGATCTGTTCATCCGGGGCATCAAGCTGCTGATCGTGCCGTTGGTGCTGGCAACGCTGGTCAGCGGAGTGATCTCTCTCGGCGACATCCGTCGGATGGGTTCGTTGGGAGGGTGGACGATTTTGGTCTACCTGTGTACGACGCTGGTGGCGTTGTTGATCGGGGTGGTTTTTGGGCGGGTGTTTTCGCCTGGCGCGGGGCTGGCGCTGCCCGCCGACGCCGAGGCCGCGCCCCCGCCGCGTGATATCAGCCTGGTTGATCGATTCGTCGAGATGATCCCGACGAACCCATTTGCCGCGATGACCGAAGGCGACATGCTGCAGGTGATCGTCTTCGCGTTGTTGTTGGGGGCGGGCATCCTGATGGCAGCAGCAAAAGGAGAGTCGCTGGCACGCGGTTTTGCTTCTTTTGCAGAAGTGATGCTGCAGGTAACCCGGCTCGTGATGGAGTTGGCGCCATTCGGGGTTGCGGCGTTGATCGCGGTTGCCGTAGCGGAGCACGGCCCGGCGACAATCGGCACGCTGCTGAAGCTGGTGCTGGTTTATTACGCGGCCTGCCTCGCCCACGTCGTTTTGACGTACGGAGTGATCATCAAGGCTCTACGATTGAAGCTGCGGCGTTTCTATCGCGGGATGATCGATGCGCAGGCGGTGGCATTCTCGACGACGTCTAGTTCGGCGACCCTGCCGGTCACGATCACCTGTGTGCAAGAGAACCTGGGCGTGGGCCGTTCGACCTCCAGCTTTGTGCTGCCGTTGGGCGCGACCATGAATATGGACGGCACGGGGGTGTACATGGGCATCGTCGCCGCGTTCGCGGCGCAGGTGGCGGGCATCCACCTCTCGGCTGGTGATTACGTGACCCTCATCTTGACCGCGACGTTGGCCTCGATTGGCGCCGCGGGTGTGCCGGGCGGCAGCCTCGTCATGGTGTCTACCGTGTTGTTGTCGGTCGGTTTGCCCCTTGAAGTCTTTGTCCTGTTGGCGAGTGTGGACCGCGTGATTGACATGGCCCGGACTGCCACCAACATCACGGGAGACGCCGTCGCGGCCGTCTTCGTTGCCCGGCGTCAGGGTGATCTCGACGAAGAGGTCTACAACCGCCTCGCACGAGCGTGACGAACGAGTCTCGTTGTTTTCCTTATGCCGCCGGCACCGCTCGACCACCACCCCAACGCCCCGCTGCTTCACTGGCCCGGGTCCCGGCGTGCGCTAATGACGCCGGCGTTGGTGTTGGACCTCGACGCGTTGGAAAGAAACTTGTCGGCGATGTCACGGTGGGCCGGTCAAGCCGGAGTGCGATTGCGACCCCACGCAAAGACCCACAAGTGCAGCCGGATCGCGCACCGTCAGGTCGACCTCGGTGCCGTTGGGGTTTGTTGCGCGACGGTGCGGGAACTGGAGGTGATGGCGGCGGCGGGTGTGCCCGGGCTGCTCTACACGGCGCAGCTTTGCGGCCCCGGTCACGCCGAGCGCCTGGTTGCCTGTGCTAAGCAGACCGAAGTCACGGCGGCCGTCGATCACGCCGACGCCCTTACCTGGCTCGATCAGGCCGCGGCCCGTGTCGGTGTGGAGGTCGGGGTTGTCGTTGATCTTGACGTCGGATCGAAGCGTACGGGTGTGGCGTCCGTCGAGGGCTTGCTTGAGTTGGCGCGCGGCGTGGGCCGTTGTTCCTGGCTGAGCTTTCGGGGGATCCAGGCCTACGCGGCTCACGCCCAGCACATCGTTGACCGCCGGTTACGTCGTGCAGCCGTGACTGAGTGTGCTGGCCGCTTGCGTGACGCGATTGTCGCGCTGGAACGAGGCGGTTTTGATTCTGCCGTGGTCACCGGTTCGGGCACGGGCTGCTTCGACCTGGATCAGGAACACGGGCTGTACACGGAGTATCAGGTCGGCTCGTACGCGGTCATGGATGTCGAGTACCGAGAGGTCCGTGCTGGGGTGGCATCGGTTGGATCGCCAGCCTTCGAGCCTGCCGTGTTTGTGGCGGCTACGGTGGTGGGGCTGACGCACGCCGAAGCCGACGATGTCCGGACCGTGCTGGTGAACGCAGGCCAGAAGGTGTTGTTTCGTGGTGGCCCGGCTCCCGTTTTGGTCCGGCCGACGGGAGTCGGTGCTCGGTACCGTTTTGCGGGCGACGAACACGGGTGGCTAGACACATCACCCGAAAACCCACTTGAACGCGGTGAGTTGGTAGAGCTTATGGCTCCGCATTGCGATCCGACCATCAGCCTGCACGATGTCTTCCACGTGGTGCAAGGGGAGAAGCTGATGGGTCTTTGGCCGGTCGATGCGCGTGGCGGGCCTTAGCGCTTGATTCTTCGGCACAGGCCTCAGACGACTATCAAGAATCTGAAAGCATCGACCGGGAACCATCCCCGGCCGACGCTGGATGGTCGGTCGGACGTGCGTCAGGCGGTGGCCCGACGGCGGCAGAGCATCAGCCCCGAGACGCCCAGCAGGGCGACGGAAACGGGTTCGGGGACGTTGCTGCCGGCAAAGTTCGGGGCACTGGTCGAGCCCCAGTTCTGGAGTACGCCGTCGAGCTCGTTCTGGTCGACCGTACCGTCGAACGGCCCGCCGCCGACGAGGGCGTCTTCGTCGCCGGTGAAGGTGTCGGTGCCCCAGTTCTGGAGGACGATGTCGAGGTCGCCCTGTTCGACTTGGCCCGACGTGTCGTAGTCGCCGGTGATGACACCGTTTCCGACGCTCAGCAGGGCGTCGAGTTGAGCCTGCAGTTGAACCGCAGATAAAGCCTCGCCGTACAACGAGACTTCATCGAGGGAGCCGTCCCAGAACTGCTTGTCGCCGCCGCCGGGGCTGTTCTCTTCGCTCTCCTCGAACATGCCGATCCCGATGTTGCCCGACGAGACGGAGTTCTTCGGCCCCGCGAAGCCGCCGGCAAAGACCTCGTCGGTGATTACCTGCGTAAGGACGGTATCGCCGGCGGTCAGGTCGGCGATGTAAGCGTTCACTGTGGTGTCGCTGCCGGTGGATACGGCACCGGGGTCGGTGTCGGGGATGGCGTCGACGTTGTCGAAGTCGGCGGCTTCGAGTGTGATCGCGTAGTAGTACCAGTTGCCCGGGTTGATCGCGGCGGCGTCGACGATGGTTCGTTGGTTGAGCGAACTGAATCGTCGCCCAATGTTCGTGATCAGGTTGCCGTCGGGGTCTTGCATCAGGTAATAGCCTCGCCGCAGAGGCCAGATGCGGGTGTTGACCGCGTGGTTGTAGTCGTCTTCTAACGGTTCGCTGTAGTTGGGAGAGGCCGAGTCGACGGTGAACAGGAACTCCACGGTCAGCGCCCCGGGGATCAGCAGGTCGTCGTCGGCGGTGTTCGAGTCGTCGTTGGCCCGCAGCGCCGCCCCTTGGGTCTCGCTGATCCATTCGGGGCGGAATGCGGTGGTTGTGGGGTCGAAGCCTTGGGGGAACGCGAGGTTGGCGGTGTTGCCGCCGTTGCGTCCGGCTTCTTCGGTCAAGTGGCGAGCCTCGCCAGCGTTGCCGGAGTCGAGCAGCCGTTGGGTGCTGTCGCCCTCAAAGGTGTACTGGTAGAGCAGATTGGTGTTGGCCTGGGCGGCACTGCGCAGGTCGGCGACGGTCGCCGACGCCGGGCCAATGGCTCCGATCACGAGCGTCGCGCAACCGGCATAAGGCACGGGACGGAAAACGGTCATCTTGGCGTCTCCTCATGTGGGCCGGGATGAGTAGGTACTCATCCGGCTTGTGAATCAAGGCGAGTTAGGAAAGGTGAGACGCGATACGAGGAACCCATCGACTGCAATGCCTGACGCGCATGTAGAAGCCCTTGTAGGCGAATTGTGACAGGTGATTTCTTTCGAGCAAGACTGTTCACCGTTGCGTCGCTGTACGAAATGCGAAGATCAAGAGCGGGCGCGGTGCCCATTGTTGGATCGGGCCTTAGCGTGTTGGGTTTCTCCGGATCTGAGACGGATTGATCGGGATCGTGGGCGGCCGACAAGCACTCCAGCGCGACCGTATCCACGTCAACCGAAAGCAGGCGTACCCCTAAGCAGGGGCAGGTTGCAAGAGTCATTGCTACGCACATGCACAAGGAACTCCGTGAAAGTCAAGCGCCTTTTGGTCGTGCAGCACGCCACCCGGCGTTGAGCACCCTCGAGAGCCGCGCGCAGATGTCGACCTGGCTCGGCTCGGACGCAGCGTTGACAGTCTCGTTGGGGTCCTGCTCGTGGTCGTAGAGTTCGACCGCGTCACAGCCGGGCCGGTCACGGTACTGCCACTCGGTGTATCGGTAACGGTCGGTCTTGATCGAGTAGCCCATCAACGGCTCGCGTTGCTCGTTGCTCCGCGGGTATTGGCTGAACGCCGCCGACTTCCACGGCCGATCAGGCTCGTTCAACAGCGAGGCGAAGCTGTCACCTTCCAGATGGCCGGGCTGCGGCAGGCCGGCAAGCTCGGAGAGTGTCGGGTAGATGTCGACAAACTCTACGAGTGCTTCGGTCGCGGCACCGGCTGCGGCCTGCCCCGGCGCGCGCACGATCAGCGGTGATCGGCAGGCGTTCTCGAAGTTCGAGTGTTTGGTCCACAGCCCGTGGTCGCCGAGGTGGAACCCGTGGTCGCCCCACAGGCACACCACAGTGTCTTCCGCGAGGCCGAGTTCTTCGAGTTTCGCGAGCAGCCGGCCAACCTGCGCATCGATGAAACTGACGCAGGCGTAGTAGCCATGGATCATCTCCCGTGCTAGGTCGTCCGGGACCGGGCCGTGCCGCGGCACCGGCGTATACCGACGCAAGCCGTTCCAGTTGTTGAGCGCATAAGGCGGGGTGCCTTCTGGCGCGAAGGGGTTGTCTGCTAGGTCGATGTCGTCCCGGTCGTAGAGGTCCCAGTACCGCTTGGGCGCCACGAAGGGGATGTGCGGTTTACGGAACCCGACGGCGAGGAAGAATGGTTGGTCCCGGTGTCGCTCGAGTGCGGCCAATCCGGCCTGTGCGACGTGGCCGTCACGATATTCGTCGTCGGGGCGATCCGCCGCCTCAACGATCGGGCCGTAGCGGCGCTGGTTTCGCGGTATGTCGTCGTCGTCGACGCCGAACGTGAAGCAGTCACGGTTCTCCGGCAGGCGGAACTCGCGTGCCCGGATCGGCTCAAACGGTACGGACCAAGTTGGGGCGTCGTCTTGCCCGCGGTGGTAGATCTTCCCGAAGGACTCGCTGTGATAGCCGTGTGCCTTGAAGTGTTGCCCGAGCGTGACCACGTCTGGCAGCGCGTCGCGGAAATGGGATCTCAGATTGTAAACCCGAGTCGTGTCCGGGCGGCAGCCGGTCATCAGCGACGCGCGCGACGGATTACAGACCGCCTGCTGGCAATACGCCCGGCGGAAGACGGTGCCACCGGCCGCGAGGCCGTCGATGTGAGGCGTGACCATCTGCCCGCGACCGTAGCAACCCAACTCGGGGCGCAGATCGTCGACGGCGATCATCAAGACATTCTTACGAGTAGCTCGGCCCGGCTGCGCCGGAGACGCCCCTGGAGCCACACACGCCAACGCTGACCCCGCGGCTAGTTGTTTAAGCAAGGTGCGGCGAGAAAGGGTTTCCATGGTTGCGGCCGGCCAAGAAAGGGAACTTGAAACATGCTCAGGCGTAGTGTCGTTCAACCGGCAAGCCTCGAGCCTACCGCTGCTTCACGACACGGGCAATGCAGAGAGCTTGTAGCGTTACTGCCTAAATGTTGCAGGCCTCTCTAATGTGAGTGTGCCGCAGTTCGTTGACGGGGCAACTGCGGTAGCCGGTTGGGTTCTGCGTGTGGTCAAGTGTCAACCGGACGGACCGGCCGTAGCACCACTCGGAAATCTACCGGCGTCAACAGCCCGGCGATCAAGCGGTGAGCACGGCGTTCGGCCTTGCCGGGAATGGGCGGGCTCTTGCCCAAGTTCAGTTGATGCTTGCTCTGCGGCAGGCCAAGGACTTCAACCCGTGCGCCCGCAGGGCTGCGCAGGGTGTACGTGCCGCCATCGCTGTACGTCCGGCCTCCACGCTCCAGCGCCAGCGGGCCCTTATCGGCGGGTACCAGTTCGCCTTGCTCACGCAGCAGCAACTGCAGATTAACCGGCACGCGTTCCCAGCCTTCGACCCGGATCCGCAGCGCAACCTCGCCACACGCCTGCCACGCGACGTCGATCGACCCGCGCAGGTTGACCGGGAGGCGCCGGGGTTCACGCCGCTCTTCCCGGCGGAAGTGCGCGATGTGGTCCCAGCCCGGGTCGTCGAAACTCAGACGAACCTCGTTGTCCCCGAGCTGCTCGATCCTTTGTGGGCGAAGCCCACCGATGCCGGCTCCCCACAGCAGCTTGACCGAAGCGATCACGGCGTCGTGGAAGTGGTAACTCATCACCGCGTCGGATCGCTTTGCTCCGCCCCAGCCGCCAAGGATCGTGTCGAAGTAATGCCCGCCCGGGTCCGCCGCCACAGTGGCCGCCGCGCCCATCGAGCGGGCCCGCCACATCGCGCTCGTGTTAAACCATTCGACGTAGTTGTTTGGTAATGGCTTGCGAGCGATGGTCAACTCGTCGGCACGGCGGGCCACGCTCAGCAGGTGATAAGACGTGATGATCCGGTCGCGGTCGTCGCTCTTTTCCATCTCCTCCAGCAACTGGTCCGCCCCCTGGGCAAGAACACCGTCGCCGGATTCGTTGGCGATCCGTCGCATGATGTAATAGTTCCCGAAGGACGCGCCGGCTTTGCCCCGGTCTTGCCGCAGACTGAACAGGGTCTCCGCTTCGCCGTTGGGTTGCCTCATCTTGAGGGCGAAGCGCAGGTTTCGCTCAACCAACTTGAGCAGGTCTGGGCGGCGATAGTGGTCGGCCAGCAGGATCAAGCCCCAGTTGGCCACCGTGTCGTAGTTCGGGCTGCGTTCTTCGTAATAGAGACCGTCGTCGTTGAGGTCGATTCCGTCTGCGAGATAGTCGTCGATGACGGAGGCGTTTTTCGGGTTTGGGAACAGGCCTTGCACAACCGACAGCGGGCCCGCGCAAGCCGCCCACCGGTGGTTCGAGGTGAGCGCCGGTTCGCGTCGCACGACGTCGGCTGACCGGAGAATAAAGGGCTCGAGTGTGTCCAACGCTTCGCGTTGCTCGGGAAGGTCGGATGCGGAGAATCGCCGGAAGGTCTCGCATAGGAAGGGCAGCACGAAGCCGGCCTCCGGCCCCGTGCCGATCCCCGACCCGAGGTGATCAATCGAGCCGTCTTCGTAGGCACAAGTGCGAAGGAAGGCCAAGTGTGCCCCGACGTGTCGAGCCAACCGGGATCGACTCCACGGCAGATCAACGCCCGGGGTCAGGTAGAGTGCGCACAACTCCTGTCCCTTAAGGATGGATTGCCGCCCGTCCACAAAACGGCTCGATGGGTGTACGAACCCGCCGTAGTCCGGGTCCTCCGGGTCCATGCACTGGTGGGGCAGGTGCCCGTCGGCCCATCGGCTCAGCGTAAGGGCAACGCGACGGGCCTCTGACGGTGAGGCGCCTCGAGTCGATTCGTTCGGGGGCGTGGGGGTGGCCGGCATATGACTGAATGGGGACCGTGAAGTGAAATCAAGCGTACTCGGTTCATTGACGCAGCCGAGCGCGTTTACGAGAGTGTGGCCATAGATTGCGCGATTCATTCAACTCGTTTGCGAAGCACCTCGGGGTTGTGTCGACGATGAAACACCTGCCAATCATTCACGTCCTCGTCGATCTGCACCAGGGCTGGGGGCGTGGTTTGATCCGCGGCGTCGCGGCATATGCGATGCAGCGAGGGCCGTGGAAGCTGGACTACGTCCCCACGAGCGTGTCGGAGAAGGAACTCAAGCGGGTGTGTCGGGAGAGCGATGGCGTGATCGCCACGATCACACATGCCGACGCGGCCCGCACGCTCACGCGGACGCGGACGCCGGTGGTGAGTGTTAGCCGGATCGACGCCCGCCTGCCGATGGTGTACCAGTCTGACGAGCAGATCGGTCGGGCAGTGGTGAACCATTTTGTGGCCCGGGGGTTCCGGAACCTGGCGTTTTGCGGATGGCCGGCGCACCGCCTGGAAGCCGGTAGGGAGTCGGGCTTTGTGCTGGCGACCGCGGAGCAAGGCTTGGTCGGGCAGGTCTATCGTGCGCGTCAGACCCGCCCCGGGCGGGTTACGTCTCGCATGGCGCTCGAACACATGGCCGCCTGGGTCGGCCGGCTCGAGAAGCCGGTGGGGATCATGGCCGGGAACGATGAACGCGCGTTCGACTTGATCAGCGCGTGCCGATTGGCCGAAGTCGAGGTGCCCGGGCAAGCAGCGATCGTGGGCGTGGACAACGACGAGCTGCTTTGCACGCTCGGGCCCTTGGGCATCAGCAGCCTCGCCGTGCCTAGCCAAGAGATCGGGTATCGGGCCGCAAAGATCCTGGCGGGCCTGCTGCGTGGTGGCAAACCGCCGGGTTCATCGGTGGTAGTCCCGCCGTTGGAAGTTGTCGCTCGTGAATCGTCGGACGTGTACGCGATCCCCGATACCGCGGTGGCAGCGTGCCTGCGGTACCTCCGCGATCACGTGGATCAACGCGTCACGGTGGATGAACTGGCGGACTTTGTCGGCTTGTCTCGCCGGTCCTTGGAGTATCGATTTCGTGACGCGGTCGGGCATTCGCCGTGGCAACAGATCCGCCGGACGCAGGTCGAGAAGGCCAAGCGACTACTAGCAGAAACCGACCTGCGGATGGATGAGGTCGCCCGGAGTTCGGGGTTCCGGGACGGCCGGCAGCTAGGCGCGACTTTCAAGGAACTGGAGGGTGAGCGGCCCAGCGATTACCGGCTTCGCCACCGGGGTCGATACGCGGGGGTGCTCGGCAACATCGAGCGAGACGCCGTGCAATAAATCGGCAGTCAATCTGCAACTGTTTTGCATGGTTGATATCGCGTTTAAAGGCCATAATTCCTCCTTCGGAAACCGCGCCTCTCCCCGAGGGAGACGCCGGTTTGTTCTTCGTTTTTCGCTCTTCACGCCTTCGCATCTTGGAATGGGCGTGGCCCGATACCCGCGTTATGTTTGCCTGAGCCAACACCGGTCGGTTTCCTCGGCTTCCGCCCTGGTGTGCCTGAATGCCGTCAATGGCGACCTGTACTACGCCCACTCCTGCTCGTCATTTTTTGAAGTGTCCTCTCCCATTTGAACTTGTTTAGTGCCCGTTAGGAGGATTCCCGTCATGCTGATGTCTTCTCAACGCTGTCCTCGGCTCATGCTGTCGATCGCTCCCGTGGTCTGCGTGGCCGGAGCCGTCTCCGCACAGCCCGTGCCGGATCTGTACTACGACTTCGAGCCCGGCAACGTGTCTGGCACCACGGTGGCCAACGTCGGTTCGGCGGGCAACGCCTTCGACGGCGTGCTGACCACCCTGGACCGCAGCGGCGTGCTCAACCGCACCACCGGCGTGAACTTCGCTGGGCCGTCGGCGTTCAGCCCGACCATCAGCACAGACGCCTTCGCCGGAGTCGGCGCTTTCCAGCCGACGAACTTCACCGACACCGCCCCAGGGGCGGAGGACATCGGCACGCTTGGCGGGCCCATGGTCATCCCCGCGTTCGATCTCGGGCAGCAGTTCACCTTCTCCGCCTGGGTCAAGCTGGGGACGAATCCGAACCAGTCGGCCAGCAACGGGCGAAACCCCAACCCAAGCAACAACAGCAGCGGGCGCCTGATGTCATTGGCGAACAACTGGAGCGAGTTCCCGATCGATGGGTTCAAGTTCTTCCTCAACGAGTTTCGCCACCCCGTCGCCGACCCCGACAACCGTGACCTCCGCGCCGAGTTCGGCGACACCAACGGTACCAGCATGATCGGCAACCGGACCGTCACGACCGACCCGCAGGACAACGGTGTGCCGCTGGACACCGTGCCTGACGACGATATGTACCACCACGTCGCGATCGTGCTCGACGGCACGGACCCCGACGCCACGGGTAACGTCGTGACCAAGTTCTACGCCGACGGCGTACTCTTTGACACGTTCGTGGTTGACAGCGCGTTTTCGGTTGACGGCTACGATGCCGACTTCGCCAACAAAATCCTAAACATCGGTGCGCAGAACAACGCCAACGAGCCGTTCTTTGCGTTCGGTCAGCTTGACGAGGTCAAGTTCTGGGCCAGCACCATCCTCAGCGATGCCGACATCGCGGCTTTGGCCGGCGTCGGCTCGCTAGTGGGCGACTACGACACCTCCGGCCAAGTGGAGCAGGGCGACCTAGACATCGTGCTGCAGAACTGGGGCACCGGCACCTTCACCGGCGACGAAGGCGCCCTGGTCGGCGGCGGGCCGTTCGACGGCACGGTCGACCAGAACGAGCTCGACGGCGTGCTCCAGAACTGGGGCAGTACCGCCGCGCCGGACTTCAGCGGAGTGAACGTTCCCGAGCCGAGCGCACTAGCTGGTCTAGCTCTGCTCGGTGTCGCGCTGCGGTCACGTGGGCGGCGCGACGTGTGAGTTCGATTTCGCCAACCACCGCCTACTTCCAGCTTGCCCGCGAGTTCGTCCTCGCGGGCAAGTTTTTGATCCGCCGCTGTTTCGTTTTGCCATCTCCGCCGTGACCCAGCGGACGGTGCTGGATTGGGTTGGTTGTGTGGTTAACCAGACGACATAACGCGATTGCAATATTCTGGCTTTATATGTGCAAGTATTTTGCATTGTCCGAGCTGCCGTCATCGCGGATAGTAGACCGCATCGGTTGACTTGCTAGCACCGTCGTGTCCGCCGGCGAGTACCCGATGTCCGTTTCTTCCCTCTCAGCTCTCCCGCCGCATCCGCTCCTTGGTTTCAAGCATGAACGACTCACCGAACCCCCGCCTACGTGAATCGTGCCTCACGAGTAGTCGAGGCTTCACCCTGATCGAACTGCTTGTGGTGATTAGCATCATTGCGCTGCTGATAGGGATCCTACTGCCGGCATTGGGGGCGGCGCGAGAGACCGCCCGTGCGATCAAGTGCGCGACGCACCTGCGGAGCTTTGCTCAGGCCAACGAGGTCTACGCGGTGGATTACGGCGGCAACTACATCGCGCGGTTCAGTGGTTTCAAAGCCGACGGGACCGAGGAGTTCGAGGGGCAGCGCTTCAACACCGCGCGGTGGCCCACGGCGTTCGAGGAGTACTACGGCTCGACCGAGATCCTGCAGTGCCCGTCCCAAGAAGAGCCCGGGGTCTCGGGCACGCTGCCGACCGGTGAGGCCGACAAGCTGCCGCGCAGCTACACCTACAACGGCTTCAATGCGTTCTACCTCTCGGCCGGCATCATGAGCAGCACGACGGATACGGCGGTCAGCAAGATCAACGGGCGTTCCGTGCCCCGTGACCTGCTCAAGCAGCCGACCGAAACGATCGTGATGTCCGAGGTGCGCGACGGCCCGGCCCAGAACTACATGGACCTGAACCGACGAGACGACCTCCTGGAGGCCGAGCACGTCCGCCACAGCGGCGGGGCAAACTACGGGTTTTTGGATGGCTCCGCACGACGCTTCGGCCGGGCGGAAGTGGTCGGGCCGGACGTAAACTTGTTTGCATCGGTCGAGCCGTTCCGCAGCAACGACAGATCCGACTCCCCGCGAGGTTACGCCCGGACTGCCGCCGAGGTCGACGCCGCCAACATCCCCGACCAGTGAGTAGAGGCTCCGGCGGGCACGCCCCGTGGCCCGTTGCGGTGAGCCGTAGGCTGATGTTGCTTGATCCCGTTATCCGTGCCGTCCCGTCCATGAGCATCCGCATCGTCATTCTGGGCGCCGGCAGTGCAACGTTCTCCGGAGCGGTGGTGCGTGACTTGGCGATCACCGCAGGGCTGCACGGTGCGCACGTGGTGATGATGGATGTCGACGAGTCCCGGCTAGGCACGATCGCTCGGTTGGCCGAGCGCATCAGCGATGAACTGACAGCGGGGCTCACGGTGACTACGACGACCAATCGGGCCGAGGCGTTGGCCGGGGCGGATTTCGTGATCAACACGGCGCTGGTCGGAGGGCACGACACCGTTGAGGCCGAGCGAGCCCTCGCCGAACGGCACGGTTTCTACCGCGGCGCGACGCTGCACGCCTATCGGCAGTGTTTGTTCTTTCTCGAGGTGGCCCGCGACATGGAGCGGCTCTGCCCGGAGGCGTGGTTGATCCAGTCCGCCAACCCGGTCTTCGAGGGTTGCACGCTGATGCACCGGCTCACGTCGGTCAAGTGCATCGGGCTTTGCCACGGCCACTACGGCTACCGCCACGTTGCGCGGGTGTTGGGCTTGGAGCTTGAACACGTTACGGCCGAGACGCACGGTTTCAACCACTGTGTCTGGCTGACGGGCTTTCGGTATCGCGGGCAGGACGCGTACCCGATCCTTGACCGCTGGATCAAGAATGGAGCCGATCGCTACTGGGCGGAGCACCACGACCGCGACTTCCGGGACCTTCACCTGTCGCGGGCGGCGGTGCACCAGTACCGGTTGTTCGGCCTGCTGGGCATCGGCGATACGCCGCGGTTCGCAGGGTGGTGGTACGGGACGGACC
Organism: Phycisphaera sp.; assembly: GCA_028285385.1. Classification (GTDB taxonomy): domain Bacteria; phylum Planctomycetota; class Phycisphaerae; order Phycisphaerales; family Phycisphaeraceae; genus CAZIXN01. The sequence goes on along the minus strand of JANQPR010000133.1, from coordinate 10,455 downwards.
TCGAAACCCGGCAGCACTGGTATACCGCCGACGGCGGCTTCGACTCGGAACTGGGTTGGGCGAAATACCTCAAGACTCGTGCGCAGCGAGTCGCCACGATCGCGGAAGCCGCGGGCGACGACAGCCGACCGATCACGGAGACATTCCCCCCCAAGCTTAGCGACGAGCAGATCGTTCCCGTGATCGACGCGTTGGCCAACGACCGGCCGGGCATCTTTCAAGTGAATGTGCCGAACCGGGGCCCGGTGGTGCGGGGCTTCCCGGAAGACCTGGTGGTGGAGGTGCCGGCCGTGGTGGACGGCGCGGGTGTCCGTGCTGTAGCCGTGTCCGACCTGCCCGCCAAGGTGGTGACCGGTGCGTTGATCCCGCGTTGGCTCAAGTGCGAGACGCTGGTGAACGCGGTCGTGCAACGCGACCCGGACTTCGTCGTGCAGCGCTTGCTGCTGTGCCATCAGGCGCAGTCGTTGGAACAGGCGGAGGCGTTGGTGGACGCGTGGTTGGCGTTGCCGACGAGCGCAGCAGCAAAGGCTTGGTTTTCCGCTGAACCGTACCCGCGTCGGGCGCGGTGTGACATGCCGACCGCGGCGACTGGCTAGGTCTTGCGGATCGGATGAGGACGGTTTTCTGAAGCAGTGAGATGAACGGTAGTTGTAGGCAAGACTGATTGAGCCGGGCTGGGTATCGGGAGTTCGCGGATGATTCTGGGAAGTGACACCATCAAGATCCCTCACCCCCCAACGCGTTGGCGGCGCATCGGCCGGGTCATGGAGCGTGACGCCGCGGGTGGTCTGGATTCGAGCGTCGTGGGGGACCCTTGCGTCGTCTGGGACGACGAGGCCAGCGCGTACCGGATGTTCTATTTTGCTCAGCGCCATCTAAACGGCGCAGAAGTGAATGGCAACGGGATGGCGATCGCGGCTGCCGATTCACGAGGTCGGCCCGGTGTTTGGCAGAAGCAGGGCCCGTTGGAGTACGTGAACCCCGAAGCGCTGGGTGGCGATACACACAAGCCCTTCATCGTGATGGACCCTTACCGCCCCAATCACGCGGCGAGGATCCGCGGGCGGTTTGTACTCTTGACCGTGACGTATCGCGGCCGGCACAAGGTGATCCACCGCGCGTGGTCAAGCTCGTTGGCCGGCCCCTGGACGGTGCAGGCGGAGCCGGTGGTCTCGCGTGGTCACGATGCGGACTTCGACGCGTACCACGTCGACTCGGTCACGGCGTACCACTTCCCGGACCGCGACGCGGTGTTGCTGTTTTACAAGGGTTATCCGGCGGTCGCGCAAGCAGATCAGCCCGCGTCACCCTTCGGCTCGTCGAACGCGGTGGCGGTGATCCGCGGCGACGCGTCGAAGGCGGAGAAACTCGGGCCCGTACTGCGCCCCTCAGCGACGCCGGGGCACTGGACGGGTGGTCTGATTGCTGCGCTGCAACTGCTGCCTGCGACGGATGGCGGCTGGTGGGGGTTGATCAACGCGGGGCCGACGCCACCGGCGCCGGTCGATGTCGAGCCGGTCATGCGTGAGCCCGCGCCGAGCTTGGGGGGGTGGGCGTATACCCCCGAAGCCTGGCCGACCCGTGGCTGGAGGGTTGCCGATGAGCCGATCGAGTGGATCGACCAGTTGCCTCCCGAAGCGATCGCCGAAGGCGAGGGCGTGAACCTTTGGCGTCACCATGCGCTCGTGACGCCGGACGGTCGTCTGTACCTTTACTACAACAGCGGCTCCTACGGGCAAGAACAGTTGTACGGAAGGCTGGCCGACTTACCCCGTCCGGTATCTAAGTGGCGACCTGTTGTTCGTTGTCGTACCTTGCCGCGGCGGGGTGTAACCGTCGGCTGATGCACCCGTTCTTCGGCGGGCTCACATGACGTCAACGCATGGACGCGCCTGGTCGGAGTACAGACCGTTTTTCAAGTCGTTTCGATTGCTCGATGCCCAGCCCGCCGAACATCCTGGTGGTTCTGACCGACCAGCAGCGGTGGGACACGGTCGGCCTCAACGGCAACCCGCTGGACCTGACGCCGAACTTCGACCGTGTGGCGCGGCGGGGGGTGCACCTGAAGCACTGCTTTACCCCGCAGCCGTTGTGTGGCCCGGCCCGCGCATGCTTGCAAACAGGGCGGTACGCGACAGCGGTGAGTTGTCATCAGAACCGCTGTGTATTGCCGACAGACGCCGCGACTCTCGCCAAGAGTTTCGCTGCGGCGGGGTACCGCACGGGCATGGTGGGCAAGTGGCACCTGGGCCGTTTCAGCGAGCCGGAACCGCCAGAACTCCGAGGCGGGTACGAGCACTGGATGTGTTTGGACGCCGCCGCCCGCGAAAGCCGAGGCCTCTGGGACACGCGTTTCTATGACACGAACGATCAACTTGTCTTCCGGCCGGGTTACCGAACCGATGCCGTGGCCGACGAGGCGATCCGGTTCGTTGGCGAGGCGCGCAGCCGGCCCTTTTTTTTGTGGGTTTCGTTTGTTGCGCCGCACCAACAGAACCGAGTCAACGCCTTCCGCGCACCTGAAGGTTACGCCGAACGCTACCAAGGCCGGTGGATGCCGCCCGACGTCGCCGCCCGTATCGGGGTGGAGAACGGCTTCGTCGGTGGCAGTGCTCACAAAGACTTGGCGGGTTACTGTGGAATGGTGCGTCGGGTCGACGAGGCCTTCGGCCGCATGCTTGATGCATTGCGCAGCTACGGGCTCACCGAGAACACCGTTGTCATGTTCACATCGGACCATGGATGCCACTTCCGTACTCAGCGCGGTGAGTTCAAGCGGACCTGCCACGACGCCTCGATCCGGGTGCCCGGCATGATCGCTGGGCCGGGGTTTGACCGCGGGCAGGAAGTGCGGCGTTTGGTGAGCCTGGTCGATCTGCCCCCGACGCTGCTCGATGCCGCAGGCTTGACCGTGCCTGCGTCGATGCAGGGGCGATCGATCCAGCCTTTGTTACGTGACCCAGACGTGGAATGGCCCGACGATGTGTTCGTACAGGTCAGCGGTAGCATGGTCGGTCGCGCGGTACGCACGCGTCGCTGGAAGTACGCCGTCGAAGCCCCCCAGGCGAACGCGTGGCACGACCCCGGTAGTGACCGTTATGTCGAGGCCGAACTCTATGACCTGGAGTACGACCCTTACGAGTTGGAGAACTTGATCGGCCGAGTGTCGCACCAGACCGTGTGCGATCGACTACGCGCTACGTTGCTCGATCGTATGGCCGCCGCAGGCGAGGCCTTGCCGACGATCAGTGCCTTCCCCGAGACCCGGCCCGCCGGGCCGTACCGGGTGCGTGACGAAGAGGTGTTGCAATAGGCAATCAGGAGTTGATCGTGCAGAAACGGCTCGACGTTTTGATTTACAACTCTCACGGCGCGAGTCGAATGGTTGGCCCGTTGCTCGGATGTTCCGCCGCGCCCGCCCACGGCCGGTACAAATCCACGCATTTGCGTCGTTGAATCGAAGCGACGGGTTGAACGTGACGCTCGAAACACCCCCCAACATCCTGTTGATCATGACCGACCAGCACCGGGCGGATTGCCTCGGCATCGAGGGGCACCCGGTGTTGCAGACGCCTCACCTCGACGAGATTGCCGGTACTGGGGCCCGATTTCGACGGGCCTATTCAGCTTGCCCGTTATGCATCCCGGCACGTCGCACGCTGATGACTGGCGTCAGCGCAAAAACGCACGGCGTTGTTGGCAATGTCGACCGCCCCCTCGATCTGCCGACGCTGCCAGGGCTGCTCCGCGATGCCGGATACCAGACGCACCTATGCGGCAAACTGCACCTGTGGCCGAAGCGAAAGCGATACGGTTTTGAAAGCATGGACTGGTCTGACGGCCCCTATGAGGGGGAAGACATCGGTGATTACGGCTCGTTCCTAATCCGGCAGGCGGGCGACATCCCCTACGCCGCTCGGGCCCACGGCGCAACGCTGAACAGTTGGGTCGCCCGTCCTTGGCACCTCGCTGACCGTTTGCACTTCACGAACTGGTGCACGGACCGCGCGTTGGAGTTTCTGGATTGTCGCGACCCGACTGCTCCGTACTTTTTAAAGATCAGTTTTTTCCACCCCCACACGCCCTGCACCCCGCCCGCGTTCTACTTCGATCACTACCTAAACCAGGAACTACCTGAGCCGGTGGTTGGGGACTGGGCGCGTTTCACTGAATGCCCGGCTTTGGGGCAACCGGTGCGCTCGATGCGTTGCGCACTTCCGGCGAATGAGATGCGGACCCTTAGGGCCGGTTACTTCGGGAGCATTACCCACCTCGACGACCAAATCGGAAGGATCCTTGACCGGATCAAGGGGGATCGCCAGACCGTTGTACTGTTCGTTTCTGATCATGGCGAGATGCTTGGTGATCACCAATACTTTCAGAAGGGTCTGCCGTATGAGGCGTCTGCACGTATACCGTTCTTGATCCGGTTGCCAAGATCGTTTGGCATCCGGCCCGGGCAAGTCTGTGACCAACCCGTCGAGTTGATGGATGTTATGCCCACGATTCTGGACGTGGCGGGTGTCGATGCGCCAGAGTCGGTTGAGGGTCGCAGCGTATTGCCACTGCTGCGGGGTGACGGTGGGGCGTGGCGCGCCTGGTTGCATGGGGAATGCGCCCAGCATCGTGGTGGCGACTCGACCCGGCCCGACTCGGCGATGCACTATCTGACCGATGGTCGTCAGAAGTATGTTTGGCGATCCGACACGGGTGATGAACAGTTGTTCGATCTCGAAGCCGACCCAAACGAGAGAACGGACCTGATCGGCTTGGCAGGAAGCGGCCGTGATCATGCGATTTGGCGTAATCGACTTGTTGAGTTGTTGAGCGGGCGATCCGAGCGTTTCGTGCGCGATGGTGCACTCCACGCGTTTGGGTGTACACCGCCAAGCGTGTTGCCGTGAAGCGAGTCACCTCAACGAGTCAAGCCGGCCGGCTCTCCGCTCACCTGCGAATGGATGGCTCTTTTGAGATCACATTGGTGGCTGTGGGCAAAGGTCTCCAGCCGATGCGGTGTGATTCGCCGTTGGCGCAAATCGCGTACGCCTGCGCGAGAAAAACGCTGGTTTTGAGGCTCGCTTACGCCCTAACGCTGGATCTGACCAAACGGGCTGGCGTGCAGTTCTTTCCGCACGAACTGTTTGCCGCCAAAACGTACAACGCGATGCAGGCCAAACGGACCACGGCAAACGTGTTCGACGCAGTAACGGCGTGCTTCTCGAGTTGCCGGGAAGGCGAATCGTGGATCAAAGTCGTGCCACATGCGAAGGGTTGAGGCATTCAACTGTTGGCTAGTCGATCGACCTTTTTGTGTCATTCCCTGGGTTGGCAGTGCGTTTCGTCTTTGGAACTCAGCAAGCATGAAGCTCCTCTTTTGCACTCTATTGTTGGTGTTGGTTCTGGCGAGTGTCGGGATCAGGTGGTCTTTCCCAGATGTGCAAACAGATCGGCCAGTGATCTACTGGGTCACCGAGAAGAACCCTGCGCGGGAACTCCAGGTCGAGACATTCCACGCTTGGCTGATAAAGAACGGCCACGTTGACGATAGTGGCGATCCGATCGTCGAGCTTCGCCTCGACGTTGCCAACATGGGCCGGACCAAGCAGCTGATCCAGAGCGTGTCCGGTGTCGCAGCGGACCTGATGGACACCTACGACGCATCGATCCGGTTGTTCGATGCCATGGATGTCTTGGTTGACCTGACCGAGGACGCGAAGGCGATGGGGTTCGATCCCAGTCAGACCTACCCTGCCATTGAGCCTTCGATCACCATCGACGGCCGACAAGTCCGCTACCCGGCCAATGTCGATGCCGCGATGATGTGGGTCAACGTCGACGCGCTGCGGCGTTTCGGTTTCGAGCCGCCCGTGTCACCGTGGACTTGGGAGGAGTTCGAAGCCCTTGGCCTGGCCTTCCGCGACGCCGCCAACCCGCCCGGCACTCAACCCAACGAACGCCGGTTCCTCGCGTCCGACATCCCCGCCGAGAGGCTGTACCGTACGACCGGCCTGTCCGTGTTCAATGAGACGCTCACGGCTTGCGTTCTGAACGACCCAAAGTACATCAAAACGCTCGAAACCAAGAAGCGCTGGGTGTATGACATCAACATCATGCCGACGCCAGATGACCGGGCTGCCTTTGTGAGTCAGCAGGGGTTCGGCGGGGCCAACCCTCAACTCTTTGCGAACGGGAACTACGTCATGGTCGAGGGGGGGCGATGGCTGTTGATTCAGTTTCGTCACTTCGGGCAGCTCGGAGGCTTGAAGGTGGTTGAGTTTCCTCACGACGGGTTTCGTTGTACGACGATCCAGGCGCGCGGGGTGGTGGTCTACGCAGGTAGCCGACACCCCGAGTTGGCAAAACTCTTTCTCGCCTACCTCGCCAGCGATGATTACAACAGCTTGATCGTGGCCGATGCCGACGCGCTGCCCCCCAACCCGCGATTTACCCGCACCGAGGCATTTCTGCGTCCGCCCGACTACCCCAACGAGTGGCAGGCCCACGGCGCGTTCGTCGAGGCCGCGGAGACGATCGCGGTCGGATTCGTAACGAGTCCATACGTGCTGCCGACCGTGGTCAACCGGGAGCGACGATACTACGAAGAACTGTTCATGAACGGCAAACTCACGGCGGCGGAGGCGGCCCGGCTGACCGTCATACGCATCGACGAAAAGATCGCGTCCGAGCTCAGTCGTAAACCTGAGTTGGCCGAGGCGTACGCCGCTGACGTCGCGATTCAACATGAGATTGATGCGCTCAAGGCCGCGGGTCGGTCAATCCCCGCGGGTTTGATCAAGAACCCGTTCCACCTGGCCTACTACCGGCGGACCGGCCGGCTATCGGGGGCTGCAGCGACTCCCGGCGCAGCCGTCGAGGGCGGCGCCGCGGCGGTGTCTTTGCCGTGAGTCGACGCGCCGCCCGCGACCGCCGCCGTGCCCTGCTGACGGCCTGGCCTTCTGTCGCCGGACATCCTGGGCGTGGCGGAAATCAAGGTGTTTCCGGCGCCGTTCTCGCTGGTAATGGTGTTCTCGAACTGGGACCTGACGCGGTACAACCCGTTCAAGGGCACCCGGCTGATGCTGGCCCTCTACAACGACGCGCGCCTGATGGACTTGGCCGGTTCGGCGTCAAAGCTGCCGGCGTTAGACGACGCGGGTGGTGGCATTGTGGTGTCAATATCGGGGGAAATCGTTCAATAGAACCCAACACAAACCAACACGGAGGATCGGGCGTGCGTGCCGCAAGTGCTTGAGATTCAACACATTTCCACACCATTCACCAACGATCGCGGCAGGATTCGAACCTGCGACCTGCTGCTCCGGAGGCAGCCGCTCTATCCAGCTGAGCTACGCGATCTTGCGAAACGCCGAGTATATCGCAACCGGGAGCCGGCTACCCGCCGGTTCTGGCGGCCTCGTGGCGGAGTTGGCCGCACGCCGCGGCGATGTCCCGGCCGCGGCTGGCGCGGATGTGCGTGTTGATGCCGGCCCGTTTCAGCGTCTCCTGAAACGCGTGCACGTCCCCAGACGCGGGGCGTTGGTAGGGCAAGCCCTTGACCTCGTTGTAGCGGATGAGGTTGACGTTGCCGCGCAGCTTGCGGGCGACGGCCGCCAACTCCCGGGCGTGCTCGGGCTGGTCGTTGACCCCGCCGAGCAGGATGTACTCCAGGGTGACTTCCCGGCCGGTCTGCCGGAAGTAGTCCTGACCGGCGTCGATGAGTTCTTCGACCGTCACGAACTTCGCCCAAGGGATGATCTCTCGGCGGATCGTGTCGTTGGGCGCGTGCAGCGATATCGCGAGCGTGATCGGCAGGTCGAGTTGGGCGAGCTTGCGGATGCCGGGCACCACGCCGACCGTGGAGACCGTGATCTTGCGGGCCGAGAGGTTCACGCCCCACTCGGCGGTCAGAACTCGAAGCGCTGGGATGACGGCGGACAGGTTCGCCAGTGGCTCGCCCATACCCATGAACACGACGTTGGTGATCCGGCCGATCTCGTCGCCTTGTTCACGCAGCATCTGTGACAGCTGCCAGACCTGCTGGGCGATCTGGCCGGGAGAAAGATTTCCGTCGAGCCCGCCAAGGCCCGAGGCGCAGAACCGACATCCGACCGGGCAGCCGACCTGCGAGCTGATGCACGCGGTGCGACGCCGGAGCGTCGGGATCATGACGCATTCGGTCTGGAGCGAAGGATTCGGGTCGATGATGTAGGGCTGAGTCAGAACATTGAGACGCATGGCGGCGGTACCATCTGGTCCTACCACTCGGCCCACGCCCTTTGGCGCTCGGTCCTCACCCAGACTCCAGTCCACGAGCAGCTTCTGCGTGCCGTCTGTTGCTCGTTGGTGTTGGACGATTTCCCCGCGGAGGAACATGACGTGCTCGGCCAGGGCGTCCTGGTCGCGGGCAGAGAGGTTCGTCATGCCGGCCGGGTCAGCTACGCCCTTGCGGTAGACCCAGTCGAGCACCTGCGTCGTCCGGAACGCCGGCATGCCAAGCCCAGCGAGGTGTTCCCGCAGCGTGTCCGGCGTCAGGTCGAAGAAGTGAGGGCGGTCGCTACGCTGCATGCGACGGGCAGTGTAGATCGTCCTTGGCCGAATACGATCGCAGCCGGTTAGAACCGGCAGGCAGACAGCCATGGTGAACGACCGCGAGCGTGAGGTGTTTGATGGGCTGCTGGAGCGGCATGTGGCGTCGCTGCCGGCGCACGTTGCGGCGTGGCTGGAAGAGGTGCCGGTGATCGTCGAAGACGAGGCCGACGCGGAACTGCTGATCGATGCGGGATTGGACCCCGAGGACGATGACCTGTGCGGGCTACACTCGGGCGTGCCGCTGACCGAGCGGAGCGTCGAAGACGGCGGGGCGGTGCCGGACGACATCCGGCTGTTTCGCGGGCCGATCATGCGGCTGGCGGGGTGGTCGTGGCGGTCTCGGGAACGGGGCAGCCGGGCAGAGCTTTCGCGGCAGGTGCGGATCACGCTGCTGCACGAGTTAGGGCACCACTTCGGGTTGGACGAGGAAGACCTGGACGAGCTCGGCTACGGCTGACGCGATGTGTCGCTTGGCCGTCTGGCTGGGTTATGATCCCGTGCCGCCTGCGTTTCACGGCCAAGGATCACGACGTGCTGAAGCTCGCCACGATGATGCGGAACCCCGGCGAGCCGGAGTTCGAGTCCCGCTACGACAACCCGCAAGAGCTGGTCGACCTGGGCTTTACCGGTCGGGTGTTCTACGAGACCACGGCGTTGTCCGGCGTGCCCCGGGTGGAGGACCTGGAGGACGCCGAGGTACGCCGGTGGGCGCAACAGACGGTGGATACGCTGGACGCCCGGGTTCACGACGCGGTCGACGCCGGGCTCGAGGTCTACCTGAGCTACGACGCGCTGGTTTTGGCGTCGTCGGTCGTGCAACGCGACGTGTCCGGGCTGACGTGCAAGAGGCGGCCGCAGACGCTCTGTCCCGGCAGCGACCGCGCGTGGCGTCGCTGGCTCGAGGCGTTGAACGGGTTGATCGAGCGTTGGCCGAGCGCGTCGGGTGTGGTGCTGCGCTTTGGCGACTGTGACGCTCGGAGGTTGCCCCACCTGATGGGCAACGACCTCTACACACCGCACTGTGCACGTTGCGCTGCGATCGATCCGGTCGACCGTATCACGCAACTCATCGACGCAACTTACCGCAAGGTGGTCGACGAGCACGGCAAGCGTCTGATCGTCCGGGCGTGGGACGTCCGGCCCGGCGGGATGCACGACACCCCGCAACTCGCCGAACGCGTCGCCTCACGGCTTCCAGGGGACCCAAACGACGACCGGCTCGTGCTGTCGTTCAAGTTCACGCAGACCGACTTCTGGCGTTACCAGGCCTGGAACGAGGCGTCGTTGGTGTGTGGCGATCGACCGGTGATCTACGAGCTGCAATGCCAGCGCGAGTTCGAGGGCAAGGGGGCGATCCCCAATGGGCAAGCGGCACTCTGGCGCGACGGCTATCCAGAGATGCGGCAGGCCCCGCAAGGCAACAATGGGCAGGCGGTCGGGTTGGCGAACGTGGCAGACCGCATCAACGTTGCCGGTGTGATGGCGTGGGTGCGCGGCGGCGGCTGGGGCGGGCCGTTCGTGGGCGACGAGTCGTGGATCGACGCCAACGTTTACGCGGCGAGCCGGCTCGCCGACGATCCCAAGGCGACACCGGACGATCTCGCCCGGCAGTGGGTCGAGCAGCGACTCAAAACGGCCGAAGAACCGGTCATCGCCGCGATCACGCAGACCCTCGCCGACTCGGCCGAGTTGGTCCGGCACGGGTTCTACGTCGAGCCTTACGCCCGGACGCAGCCGGACGGCTGGCACCCGGCGGCCGTCCGGCTGCGTCCGGGCGTAAGGCTCGACGTAGAACCCGTGCCGGGCCAACTCGGCCGAGGCGGCGAGGGTCTGCGTGGTCGCGGCGATGACCGGGTCTTCGGCCGT
>JANQPR010000121.1 GCA_028285385.1 Phycisphaera sp. | reverse complement strand
GTTGCCGTGCAGGCGCTGCGAGGGCACGCGACCGCCGTGGCAGCGGGTCACCCGGTTGACGGCGTACGAGCCGCCCGCGCGCGAGTGGCTGCGGGCGATGAAGTTCCGTCGGCGGTGGGCGTGGGCGTCGTGGTTCGGGCGGGCGTTGGCGGACGTGCTGCCCGGCCCCGAGCCGGTAGGGCACGGGCGGGTGTGGGCGGTCGCGGTGCCGATGCCGTGGGCACGGCGGTGGTGGCGGGGCTACAACCAGACCGACCTGATCGCGCGGGCGTTGGCGAAACGGCGCGGCTGGCCGGTCACGCCGCTGCTGAAGCGGACGCGCTACGCGCCGCCTCAGACCGCGGTCGCGCCGTCGCGCCGGCCGGAGAACACGCGCGGCGCGTTTGCGTGTGAGAACATCGACTTGGCTGGACATCGGTTTGTGTTGGTCGACGACATCCTGACCACGGGGTCAACGCTCAAAGCGTGTGCCCGGTTGTTGCGTCAGCAAGGGGCGCGGCACATCGAGGCCGCGGTCGTCGCGGTGGCGGACCCGAAGGACCGGACAGCGTTGGAGTTGTGACAACCGAAGCCGAGATACTTACGCGCGGAGCTCGGCGTTCAGGGCACCCTTGAGCTTCGCGGTCACGGCCTCGACCTGCGGGTCGACCTCCTCGTGGCGCAACGTCCGGCCCGGGTCCCGGAACCGCATCCGCAGCGTCACGCTCTTGCGGCCTTTGCCGACCTGTTTGCCGCGGTAGACGCCGACGAAGTCGAGCGACTCGAGCAGCGCCGCGTCGGTCGCGTGGACGGTCTCTTCGACGCGCCGCCAAGGCGTCGCCTCGTCGAGGACCAGCGACAGGTCGCGCTCGATCCCCGGGAACTTCGGCAATGCCTGGGTGACGTGTGCCGGCGGATACCGTTCGATCAACGGCGCGAGTTCGAGCTCAGCAACGACGACGCGCCCCTGCAGCCCGAAATAGTCCGTGGCTTTAGCGGTCAACAGGCCGAAGCGTCCGATCGTGTCATCATTCTTGTTTTCGCCGAGTTGAAGGTTGCCTGCGGTGTCGTAGGCGTCGTGCGTTGTTGGCGTGATCGTCAACGCATCGCCGCGCAGGGTCTGCGTCGCTTCTTCCAGCGTGCCGCGAAGCTCGCGCAGCGACTGGCCCGCGTCGTCGGCGTCGGCGAGTAGTGCGAGCCTGACCAATTCGTGGATCGATCCGTCGCGTCGGGACCAAACCGACGCGGTCTCGAACAGCTTGACGCCGTGATTGCCCGCGTCCTGGTTCACCTTCCGGCATTGCAGCAGCGACGGGATCACCGACGGGCGCAGCGCGGGCTCGGCCTTGCGGCGGTCGTCGTCGACGCGCACCACCTCGGCGCCCTCGGGGCAGAACGCCGCTGCGGCGGGCTCGGGCAGGAAGCTGAACGTGATCGTCTCGTGGTACCCGTGCGCGACGAGGACTTCGGCGAGCTTCTCGCGGGCCTGCACGTTGGGCTGAGGGTGGCGGGAGACGATCTCGATCCTGGGCGACACGGGCAGTCGGTCGAGGCCGTGCAGTCGGGCGACTTCTTCGACCAGGTCGATCTCGCGTTGCAGGTCGAGGCGGAAGGTCGGCACGGTCGCGACGAGCCGGTCGCCGTCGACGCGCGTGGCGATGCCGAGCTGGTTGAGGTGCGTCGCCTGCGCCTCGGCGGGAAGGTCGACGCCGAGCACGGCCGCGCATCGCGATGGGCGGAGCGGGATGTCGAGTGGCTGCGGGTCGTCGACTCCCTGCCGGATCACGCCCTCGCAGACGACGCCGCCCGCGACTTCAACGATCAGCGCCGCGATGCGTCGGCTGACCCGGTCGATGCCGGCCGCGTCGACGCCCCGCTCGTAGCGGTAGCTCGAGTCGCTGGCGAGCTTGAGCGCCCGGGCCGACCGCCGGGTGTTGAGCGCATCAAAGGTCGCGCACTCGAGCAGAACGTTCTTCGTCGTCTCGGAGACTTCCGATTCCATCCCGCCCATGACCCCGGCCAGGCATTGCGGCGTCGCGGCGTCGGCGATGACGAGCATCGGCGGGCGGAGCGTGTGCCTGCTCTGATCCAGCGCGACGAAGGGTTCGTTCTTCTCTGCCGGGCGGATGACGACACGCTGTTCCGCAAGCCGGTCGAGGTCGAAGGCGTGCGATGGCTGACCGGTCTCGTGTAGGACGAAGTTGGTGACGTCGGCGACGTTGTTGATGGTGCGCAGGCCGACGGTCTCGAGGGTGTTGACGAGCCAGTCCGGGCTGGGGCCGACGGTGACGCCCTGGATGACGCGGGCCGTGTAGAGCGGGCAGAGGTCGAGGTCGCGGTTATCGACGGCCGTCACGGTGTCGACCGCGGGCCCGGTCTTGCCGGGCAGCTCGAACGACGGCGGCACGAGCGTTCGCCCGGTGGCGGCGGCGAGCTCGCGGGCCAAGCCAAGGTGACCGAGGCAGTCGCCTCGGTTGCTGGTGACCTCGACGTCGAGGCCGGTGTCGCCGTCGGGCCCGTCCCACTGGTCCTCGACGGGGAAGCCGACGATGGTGAGGCGCTCGGTGATCTCCGCCGCGTCGGCGGGTCGGTCGAGGTAGCGGTTGAGCCAGGCGACGCTGATCTTCATGGGCGCGATGGTACCGGAGCCGGCGGGGCGTATCATCGCGGCGTGGAGCTTCCGATCGGCACCGCGTCACGTCACCACTCACAGGGACGGCTTCGGTCCGTGTTAAGCGTCGCGGTTTCCGGGTTGTGCCCGTTCGGGTTCACGCTGGCGTTGCTCACGCTCTCGGGCTGTGCGGCCGCGCCGACGGCAACCGACACGGTGGCCGCCCCACCAGATTTCTGCCTGGTGTTGACCTATCACCCGGCCCGCGGCGCCGGGAACATCGGGCTGAGGCAGCCCGCTCACTTCGTCGTGGAGGCGGACGGGACCCTCCGCGCCGCGGTCGGGCCGGGCGTCGACCCGGGGTTGATGCCACCGGTGACGGCTCGGCTCTCACCGCCCCAGCGAGACCGGCTGTGGAACCTGGTCCGCGACGCACGGCTCGTCGACCCCGACCCAAAGCTGGAAGCCGGCGATCCGAGGCCGCCCTTTCCCTTGCTTCAACCACTCTCATCCGGGCTGAGCACCACCGTTATGGCCCACGGCCGGACCCATCGCCACGCCACGCCGGCCCCGCTAAACCCGGGACAGGCCGCGTTGCTGCGGTTTATGGTCGAACTGCGGGGTGGCTGACCCCGGACGATCACTCGAGTTCCAAGCCCAACAGCCGTTGATCCCGAGGCTCGACTCCCGTAGACTACGTGGCTCGGCTTGGCTAGCTGCCCCGTCGCCAAACCGCCCTCCCGCCCTCCCGCCCCGCGATTGCCCCATGATCGAAGCCCTCAAAGACGACACCGTGATCAACGCCTTGGGCGGCCGGTTCAAGTTCACCTCACTCGTCCAGCACCGGATGCGTGAGTTGATGGACGGTGCCCGGCCGCTGGTCGAGCGCAACGGCCGGAACGACTTCGAGATCGCCGTCGCCGAGATCGTCGACGGGTTGATCACCTACGAGCTCAGCGAAGACGCCGGCGACGACGCCTGACCGCGCCGCGTCTGCCCGCCGGGGGGCCCACCAATGCCTGACGCCGCCGCCAACCCGCTCGCCGATCGGCGAGTGCTTGTCGCGTTGACCGGCGGCATCGCGTGCTACAAGACCGCCGCGCTCGTGTCGCGCCTCGTTCAGGCGGGGGCCGACGTCCGCGTGATCATGAGTGAAGCCGCGACGCGGTTCATCACGCCGCTCACGCTGCAGTCGCTGTCGGGCCACCCGGTGTTGATGTCGATCTGGGACCACGACGATCGGCCGGACTCGCAGCACGTCGGGCTCGCGCGGTGGTGTGAAGTCATGGCCATCGCGCCCTGCTCAGCGGACATGATCGGCAAGCTCGCCGCGGGGCTGACACCGGACATCGTTTCGCTCACGGCGTGCGCCCTGCCAACCGAAAGCCCGTTGCTGCTGGCGCCGGCGATGAACGCCGATATGTGGGCTAACCCCGTCGTGCAACGCAACCTCGCCACGCTCCGGGACCTGCTCCCGAACCTCGTCGAGGTCGGCCCCGAGGACGGCTGGCAGGCGTGCCGCACAAGCGGCGGCGGCCGGATGGCCGAGCCCGAAGCGATCCGCGACGCGGTGCGCGACGTGCTGGGCTAGAGCTGTCGCCGTCCCCATTTGTCTTTTCTACCGCGAGTCTCCCGCATTCGCGTAACGCTTCGCAGGCCTGCGACGCAGGCCGGGCATGCAAGCGACCCACGAATTTTCACAACCCGCCGTCATACCCCGCATCGGCCTCCGTCTATAGGGCGAAGGACGGGGCAGCACCCGTCACCGGCCAAGACACCCCCCGGCCGGACCAAACCCGAAAGAACATCCTTTTCACTGAAGGGAACCGCTATGAAACTCGTGCTCCTGCTGTCTGCTGCGCTGCTCGTCACCGTTCAACTCTCCGGCGGCGTCTCCGACGGCGGCTTCCCCGAGCCCTACGCCGAGGGCGAAGTCACCCGCTCCAACCTGAGCATCCCGCCGGGCGAGACGGTTGTCATCGGCGGCGACCACCAAGGCGGCCTCATCGTGCAGGCCCGCAACACCGGCCCGGCTGTCGTCACCATCACCAGCAAGGGCGACACCGTCGGCGCCCGCAAGGTCCACCCCCGCGACTTCAACGAGGCCACCTACGCCCCCGGTCAGGCCGCGCTGCTCGTCAACAACTCCGAGAAGCGCACCGCCCGGCTCAAGGTCACCATCACCGCGCCGCCGGCTCAGACCCTCGCGATGCGGTGAATCAAGAACTGATCCGAACCGGGCAGGCGAAGCCACCACGAAACCCGATCATCTTGCGCGGCCGCGTCGACCCGTTCGGCGCGGCCGCCTCCTTGTGCGAAGACACCCGACGACCTTGCGGGTTCAGTCCGGCTCGACCCACACCCCCGCCGGCGTGCCGTGGCCCAGCGCCTTCTCGACCTTAAACCCGAAGTGCACGCGGTTGTCGATCCACCGCAGCCACGCCGGCGTGAAGCAGTAGAACCGCTGCCGCTCGACCGCCGCCTTGAGCTGCGGGCTGCTGGCAACGAACGCGAACTTCGCCGTGTACAACTCCCACACGCGTTGCCAGTCCGGGTGCGGCGCATCGCCGTCGCGTTCGTCGGTGACCGTGCTCACGGTCCCCCGCAGCTGCAGGCCATGGATGTTCTCCGCCCGGTCGTCGTGGGCGTACACCGTGACCGCCGCGCGGGCGTTACGCGTCACGTTCTCGCTGTGCACACTCCCGGGCGAAGACACCCAGTACAGCCGGAAGTCTTCATCGTGAGCGTACTGCACGTTCGCCGCGTGGGGGGCGCCGTCGTCATCCACCGTCGCGATCGCCGCCGTCCGACACGTCGCCAGGAACAGCGACACCTCCTGGTCAAACGCGAGCCGGTCGGGCAAGGTCATGCGGACAGCATAGGAATCCCTACGCGATTCGATCCGCAAGACTCAACCTGTAAGACTGGCGCCTTAAGACTCCCTCACACCGCCAGCTTGCTGCCGATCCGGTCGCACGCGGCCCTCACGTTCTCCCGGCTGTTGAACGCCGACAGCCGGAAGTACCCCTCCCCCGCCGCGCCGAAGCCCGCGCCCGGCGTGCCGACGATGTGCGCTTCGCCCAGCAGCTTGTCGAAGTAGTCCCAACTGCTTAGCCCGTCCGGCGTCCGCATCCAGATGTACGGCGCGTGCACCCCGCCAAACACGGTGTACCCCGCCTCCCGCAGCGATTCGCGGATGATCCGTGCGTTCTCGAGGTAAAACGCCACGAGCTCGGCCGTCTGCTCCCGGCCCGCCTCGGTGTACACCGCCTCGGCGCCGCGCTGCACGATGTAGCTGACGCTGTTGAACTTCGTGCTCTGCCGGCGGTGCCACAGTTGATGCAGCGACACTCGCTCGCCGTCCGCCGACGTGCCCTGCACGTCCTTCGGCACGACCGTGAACGCGCACCGCGTCCCAGTGAACCCCGCGTTCTTGCTGAAGCTGCGGAACTCGATGGCGCAGCTCCGGGCACCGTCGATCTCGTAGATTGACCGGGGCAGCGCCGGGTCGGTGACGAACGCCTCGTACGCCGCATCGAACAGGATCAGCGACCCATTTTCGTTCGCGTAGTCGACCCACTGCTTCAGGTGGTCTTTGGTCGCGACCGCGCCCGTCGGGTTGTTCGGGAAACAAAGGTAGATCACGTCGGCCTTCTGCTCCGGCAAGGCCGCGGTGAAGCCGTTCTCCGCCGTGAGCGGCAGGTACACGATCCCCTCGTACCCGCCGGCCGGGAGCACGGGCCCGGTATTGCCGGCCATCACGTTCGTGTCGACGTACACCGGGTACACCGGGTCGGTTACCGCAACCGTGTTCCCGATCCCCAGGATGTCGAGGATGTTGGCGCAGTCGCACTTGCTCGCGTCCGACACGAAGACCTCGTCGGCGCCCACGTCGCAGCCGCGCGCCCGGTAGTCGTGCTCGACGATCGCGTCGCGCAGCCAGGCGTATCCCTGCTCCGGGCCGTACCCGTGGAACGTGTCGCGCTTGCCCTGGTCCTGCACGGCCTTCATCATCGCGACCCGGCACGCCTCGGGCAGCGGCTCGGTCACGTCGCCGATCCCCAGCTTGATGATCGCCGCGTCGGGGTTGGCCTCGGCGAACGCCGCGACCCGCCGGCCGATCTCGGGGAACAGGTAGCCGGCCTGGAGCTTCAGGAAGTTGTCGTTGATGCGGGGCATGGGAAGTCGTCGGGGTGAGGGCGGCGTCGATCCGTGTGCGGACTGTCTCGAGCCAAGGGCGCAGTCCGAGGCCGATATGCCAAGCAAGGGCTGGAGTAGACCCGATGGTACCCCAGCGGCCCCAAGCCCCGCGTTGTCTACGCATCGGCCCGCCCAGCATCCCGGGTTTCGGAGGCCTTGGCTAAACGTCGGCCGACAGCACGACCTTGGCGCTGTCTCCCGAATCGGCGGCGTCGAAAGCGGCCTGCCCTTCCGCGAACGGGAAGCGGTGCGTCACCATCCGGTGCAGGCGCAGGTCGTGGTCGATCATGAATCGGGCCAGGCTGTCGTACTCGGCGAAGTTCATGACGTGCGAACCGCGTAGCGTTAGCTGCTTGCCGGTAATCGCCGAAAGGTTGACGGCGGGCTCTTTGTTGCCGATCCCGACGCACGCCGCGCGGCCGAAGTAGCCGAGCGTGTTGATCATCTGCCGCTGCGCGGCGGGCTGCCCCGTGGTCTCGTACGCCAAGGCGACGCCGTCGGGGTAGTCACTCCGGACCGTGGCGACCGGGTCGTCGTCGCGGTCGATGTCGATGACCCGGTCGGCACCGAACACTTCAGCCATCCGAAGCCGGGCCGTACGCCGCCCGATCGCGATCACCCGGCAGCCGAACGCCTTGAGCATCGCGACGCCGCAGAGCCCGATCGGCCCCAAGCCGAAGACAACCGCCGTATCCTCCGCCGTGGGCGTGACCTTGCGCAACGCCGACCACGTGGTGCCGGCGCCGCACGCGATCAGAGCGCCGTCGTCCAGCGTCAACGCGTCCGGCAGCGGCAGCGCGTTGGCCGCCTTCATGACCACCTGCTCCCCGCACGAGCCGGAGAAGTGCCAGCCTGGCGCTCCGATTTCCTTGCACCAATGGATCTCGCCGCCGCGGCAGTGCCGGCAGTGACCGCATCCCTGGTAGTGGTAGAGCGTCACCCGGTCGCCCACCGCCAAGTGCTCGACCCCCTCACCGAGGCGGTGCACGACACCCGCCGGCTCGTGGCCCAACACCGGTGACCACTTCCACGGGTCCCGGCGGAAGACGTGCAGGTCCGAGCCGCAGATGCCTCCCGTACCCAACCGAACCACGACCTCACCGGGCCCGGGGTCGGGGTCGGGAACCTCTCGGGTTTCCACGCGCCGAGGCGCGACGTGGTGAACGGCAAGCATCAAACGGGGCTCTCGGAACGGCCGGCAAGGGCCGGCTCTTAGGCAGTCGCTGCTGCGGCGAACGCGCGGGCGGCCTCCAGCGCCTCGGGCAGCTTAGCGGGGTCCTTGCCGCCGGCCTGGGCCATGTCCGGTCGGCCGCCGCCGCCGCCGCCCACCACCGGCGCGACGTGCTTGATCCAGTCGCCGGCCTTGAACCCGGCCTCGACCTTCGCCCCCGGCACCGACGCCAGCAACGCGACCTTGCCGTCGCTTACCGCCGCCAGCAGCATTGCCGCGTCAGGGTTCTTCTTGCGGATCACGTCCATCGCCGTACGCAGCGTCTTCCCGTCGGCCCCCGGGACTTCCGCCACGACGAGTTGATCGCTGCCGGCGGCGTCCGCGATCTGACGCGCGTGCTCGACCACGGCCTCCGACGCCTTGTCGCCCTGGGACTTGCGGTACTGCTTGACGCGCTCGTTCAACTCGCCGAGCTTCGCCCGCAGTCGCGAACGCAACCGCAGCGGCACCGTCACGCCCTCGATCACCTTCACGATGTCGTCGAGCAAGCCGGGCAACCGGTCCGGCGGCGCGTCGGCGAGCGTCTCGATTTTCTCGAGCAACCGCTTGCCGCTTCGCTCGGCGTTGATCGCGGCATCGCCGGTCAGGCCCGTGACCCGGCGCACGCCCTTGCTCACCGCGTCCTGGGAAACCAGACAGAACCGCTGCGCCTCGCCGGTCTTCGCGAGGTGCGTGCCGCCGCAGAACTCGATGCTGCGCTGCGCCCACGCTTCCTTGCCCGGGTCCGCGAGCAGGCCGTCGACGCTCACGCCGATCGACACCACCCGCACCGTCGGCGGGTACTTCTCGCCAAACACGGCCCGCAACCCGTTGATCCGCAACGCCTGCTGCTGCGGCGCAAAACCCGCGAACACCGGCAGATTCGCGTCAATATCCGCGTTGACCTGCTCGTCGACCGCGGCGATCTGCTCGTCCGTCAACGCTTGCCCGTGCGAGAAGTCGAAGCGAGTCTTCTCGTCGTCGACCAAGGAACCCTTCTGGTCGGCCTCGGGATTCACTTTGCTCCGCAGGGCACGGTTCATCACGTGCGTCGTCGTGTGGTTCGCCTCGATCTTCCTGCGGCGGTCGAGGTTGACCGCGAGCGCGACCGACACACCTCCCTCGGTGTTCTCCAGCGTCCCCGCCGAGACGGTTCCCAGGTGTAGGTGCACGTCGCCAACCTTGACCGTGTCGTCGACACGGACGCGCACCATCTCGCCACCGGAAGCCGACACGCTGTTTCGGACGATGATCGAGCCGTTGTCGCCGACCTGCCCACCCTGCTCGGCATAGAACGGCGACGTCTGCAGCACGACCGCGACGTCGTCGCCGGCCTCGGCCTTCGGCGTGGAAACGTAGACACCACCGTCATTCTTGAAGACGTGCAGCCGATTCGGTTGCGGCGGGCACTCGGTCGTCTCGTGACCGGTGAAGTTGGTGCCGGTGAACCAGCCGGCGTCAAGCCCCTTCTGCACGAGCTCGACGAGCGACTGCTGCGCATCGCCGCCCTTGCCTTCGCCGCGCGACTTCTCGCGTGCTTCCTCCATCAAGCGCTCGAACCCCGTGACGTCGACGGTCATGCCGCGCTCCTCGGCCATGAGCTGCGTCAGCGAGATCGGGAAGCCATAGGTGTCGTGGAGTTGGAAGGCGTCTTCAGCGGCGATGGTCTTGCCGCCACGCTCCGCCGCTTCGTCGAACAACACGATCCCCCGGTCGAGCGTCTTGCCGAAGCCGTCTTCCTCGTCTTTCAGTTCGGCGGCAACCGCGTCCGGGTTCCTCTTCAACTCCGGGAACGCGTCGCCCATCGCCTCGACGACGGTCGGGACGAGCCTGTAGAAAAACGGTTCCTTCACGCCCAGCGTCTGCCGGCCGTAACGCACCGCGCGGCGCAGGATCGAACGCAAAACGTAGTTCCGGCCCTCGTTGCCGCAGTGGGCCCCGTCGGTCAGGGCGAACGTCAGCGTGCGGATGTGGTCGGCGATCACGCGGTACGCCACGTTGACCGGGTCGGTCAACCGTTCGCCACTCCCGCCGGGCTCGTACGCGCGGGCGCCGGTCGCCTTCTGGATCGCCGCGAAGATCGGGGCAAACACGTCCGTGTCGTAGTTGCTGTCCTTGCCCTGGAGCACGCGGACGATGCGCTCGAAACCCATCCCCGTATCGACGTGCTTGGCGGGCAGGTTCTCCAGCGCGCCCGACGTGGTTCGGTTGAACTGGATGAACACGAGGTTCCAGATCTCGATCACGTCCGGGTGGTCGGCGTTAACGTGCTCGGCGCCGGACATATCGGGCGTGCCGTCGTAGTGGATCTCGCTGCAAGGGCCGCACGGCCCGGTGTCGCCCATCTCCCAGAAGTTGTCCTTCTTGTTCCCCGGGTGGATGCGCTCGGCGGGCAGGTACTTCTCCCAGAGCGTCTTCGCTTCGACGTCGGGTTCGAGGTTCTCATTGGCGTCGCCCTCGAAGTAGGTCGCGTGCAGGCGCTCGGGGTCGAGCTTCCAGACCTTGGTGAGCAGTTCCCACGCCCAGTCGATCGCTTCTTCCTTGAAGTAGTCGCCGAACGACCAGTTACCGAGCATCTCGAAGAACGTGTGGTGGTAAGTGTCCTTACCGACGTCGTCGAGGTCGTTGTGCTTGCCGCCGGCGCGGATGCACTTCTGCGTGTTGGCCACGCGGCGGCCGACGTTTTCCGGGGGCTGCTCGGTGCCGAGGAAGTACGGCTTGAACTGGTTCATGCCCGCGTTGGCGAACAGCAGCGTCGGGTCGTCGTGGGGGACGACGGGCGACGACGGCACGTTGGTGTGGCCGTGCTTGTCGACGAAGAAGTCGACAAACTGCCGGCGGACGTCGGCGGCACGGAACGCGGTCGGGGTGGCGGGTTCGGGGTCGGGCATCGCGAGGGGGTCGGGGGCTTCTTGGGTTTCGTTCGGGTCGCGTCGAAAGGTGCGGCCACCAGATCGGCCGAGCCGGGCAGTATAAAGAGCGGGGGTTGCGGGGGCGGTGCCTAGAGTCCGGCGTAGAAAGGTTGGAAGTTTCGCCATGGAAGACATGCATGTGCCGCCGGCGCTGCGGGGGCTGCCGCACATCGTCGTGCTCGGGGCGGGGTTCGCGGGCCTGACGTTCTGCCGGAAGTTCAAGGGCCGGGCCCGGATCACGCTGGTCGACAAGCAGAACCATCACCTGTTCCAGCCCTTGCTGTATCAGGTCGCGATGGCGGCGCTGTCGGCCCCGGAGATCGCGGCACCGGCCCGGTCGATCTTCCGCAAGCGGCGCAACATCGTCGTGCTCATGGACTCGGCCGAGGCGATCGACCTCAAGGAACGCGAGGTGCGTCTCACCGAGCACACGCTCGGGTATGACTACCTCGTCTGCGCGATGGGCGGGGTCAAGACGTACTTCGGCAACGACCAGTGGGAGCAGTTCGCCCCGGCGCTCAAGACGCTCGAGGACGCCATGCGGATGCGCCGCCACCTGCTCACGTCGTTCGAGAAGGCCGAGACCGAGAGCGACGTCGGCGAGCAGCGCCGGCTGATGACGATCGTGATCGTCGGCGGCGGGCCGACGGGCGTCGAGCTCGCCGGGTCGATGGCCGAGTTGACCCGCAAGGTGTTCCGCAGCGACTTCCGCCGGATCGACCCGACGACGGCGCGGATCGTGCTCGTGCACTCCGGCGACCGCATCCTGCAGGAGTACCCCGAGGACCTGTCCGAATCGGCCAAGCAACAGCTGCAGTCGCTCGGGGTCGAGATCGTGTTCAACCAGCGCGTCGTCGACGTGCAGTGCGACCACGTCAAGCTCTCCGGCGGCGAGACGATCGAGACCCGCAACGTGTTGTGGGGGGCGGGCGTCAGGGCCAACCCGATCACGAGGAGCGTCGCCGATTGCTGCGGCATCGAACTCGCGCGCGGCGGGCGGGTCCCGGTCGACGCCGACCTGAGCCTCGGCTCGTGCGGATACCCGGAGGTGTTCTTCGTCGGCGACATCGCGGCGATCAACGACGACGACGGCGAGCCCGTGCCCGGCGTCGCGCCCGCGGCGATCCAGATGGGCAAGCACGCCGCCGAGCTGATCCAGAACCGCCTCGACCGGCAGCACGCCCGCAGCGCCGGGCCCGAGGCCAACGAGCCCTTCCGCTACTGGGACAAAGGCATGATGGCCACGATCGGGCGGAAGCGCGCCGTGGCGTGGACCGGCGACATCCCGCTGATCCGCGGGCTGAAGATGAAGGGGTTCCCGGCGTGGTTCGCCTGGCTGTTCGTGCACATCGCGTACCTGATCGGCTTCCGCAACCGGGTGATGGTGTTGCTGTCGTGGGTGTACGCCTACGTCACGTTCCGCCGCGGCGCGCGGATCATCATCTCCCCGGAGGCCGACACCGTCGACCGCGACGCACTGACCACGAGCGTCAAGGTGCCCGCCGACCGGTCCGACCTTGAACCGCAGCCGGCGTAAACACGGGGCGTAATCGCGCGTCGCTCACATTCGCCCCGAGCAACGGTGCTTTACAATGTCGGCGGTCCGCGAGGCCGTGAAGGACGTGACCCGCACGGAGGCCGCATGCCCGCCGTTTGTTTCTACTTCCAACTGCACCAGCCGTTCCGGCTACGGCGGTACAGCGTGTTCGACTCCGGGCGGGACTACTTCGACGACCGCGCCAACGCCGCCATCGTCCGCAAGGTCGCCGGCAAGTGCTACCGACCCGCGACCCAACGCCTCGTCGACATGGCCGAACGCTTCGGCGGGGACTTCCGCCTCGGGCTCTCGATCAGCGGCTGCCTCGTCGAGCAGTGCCGGGCCTTCGCGCCGGACGTGATCGAAATGCTGCAGAAGCTCGCGAGCACGGGCTGCGTCGAGTTCCTCGCCGAGACGTACCCACACACCTTGTCGCACCTGTTCAGCGACGACGCCTTCGCCGAGGAAGTCGCGCTGCACCACGCGATGGTCGAGGAGTTGTTCGGCCAGTCGCCTTCGGTGTTCCGTAACACCGAGCTGATCTACAACGACGCCCTCGCGCAGCGGCTGGCCAAGGACGGGCAGTACCTCGGCACGCTCACCGAAGGCGCCGACCAACTGCTCGACGGCCGCAGCCCCAACCACGTCTACCGCGCCGCGTCCGCGCCGGGGGTGTCGGTGCTCCTCAAGAACCACCGGCTCAGCGACGACATCGCGTTCCGCTTCTCCGACCCGTCCTGGCCGGGCTACCCGCTGACCGCCGAGAAGTTCGCCCGCTGGGTCGCCGAAGAACCGGGCGACGTCGTCGGGCTTTTCATGGACTTCGAGACCTTCGGCGAGCACCAGTGGGAATCGACCGGCATCTTCGACCTGCTCAGTGCGCTGCCGCGCGCCCTGCTCGACGCCGGCTGCCCGCTGCTCACGCCCGGCGAGGTGCTCGACGAGTTCGACCCGGCCGGGTCCATCGAGGCGCCGCACGCCGTGAGCTGGGCCGACACCGAGCGCGACCTCTCCGCCTGGCTGGGCAACGCGATGCAGAGCAGCGCCGCGCAGGAGCTGTACCGCCTCAAAGACAAGGTCCGTACGGCCACCAACCTCCCGGGGGCGCCCGACCCGGAGCTGCTGCGCGACTGGCGCCGGCTCGCGACGTCGGACCACTTCTACTACATGTGCACGAAGTTCTTCGCCGACGCCGAGGTGCACCAGTACTTCAGCCCGTACGAGTCGCCGTACGACAGCTACATCAACTACATGAACGTGCTGGACCACCTCCGCACCCGCGCCGACGCGGCAACGAAGGCAAGCGAGCCGACGCCGACGCCGCCGGTCGTGGTGAGCGACGAGGTGATTTGACGTCGCCGGTAGCTTGGATT
Organism: Phycisphaera sp.; assembly: GCA_028285385.1. Lineage (GTDB taxonomy): Bacteria > Planctomycetota > Phycisphaerae > Phycisphaerales > Phycisphaeraceae > CAZIXN01. Next base: position 9,027 of record JANQPR010000121.1, on the reverse strand, counting down.
CGTGCTTAGTGCTCTCGTCGAGCGTGCGGATAACCCGCAGTCAGTGGCGCAACGTCTGACTCGCTAATCAACCAGCTCAACGCACCTGCCGCCGTGCCTTCGATCAACTCCCGGTACCCCGGCAACAACGGCCGCTCCGTGTTCGTGTGCCCGGCGAGCGCGACGAACTTGCCCCGCTGTGTGAGGTCGAGCACTTGGTGGTGCTGCATCTCGCCGGTTATATACGCGTCGGCGTCCAAGTTCTCGAACAGACTCCCGCCGGCCCCTGGGCAGACCGCGATGCTGCGGATCGCACCCCCGACAGCACGGGAAACCTTGAGCGTCCCGCCCGGAATGGCCGCGAGTTGTTGAGCCAGGCTACCAACGGTGTGCTGCTGCTCGCCGTCGAGGATCATGAGTCGGCCCGGGCCGTGGTCGCGACTCGGCACCGCCGGCTCGGGCTCGAGTAAGAACACGTCGAACGCCGGCTCCTCGTACGGGTGCGCTTCCCGCAACGCCGCCAGTACGTACGGCAGCAAGCGTCCGGCGACCAGCATCTCCAGCCGACGCTCAGCAACGTCTTCCCGCTCCCCGATCTCCCCGATCGTTGGATTCGCGCCCTCGATCGGCCGGAACCCGCCGGTTCCCGCCGACGAAAACGAGCACTCCCGGTAGTTCCCGATGCCGCCTGCGCCGGCGGCGCTCATCGCCTCGCGCACGGCAACCTCACTTGACTCCGGCACGAACACAACGACTTTGTGCTCATCGCGCCGCTTCGCCGCCGGAACAATGGGCTGCGCAACGAATCCCCGCTCACCCGCCACGAGGTCACACAGCATGTCGCAGAACCCGCCCCGTACGCAGTCGAGCGCCGTGTGCGGGCTATACACCGCGACGCCTCGCCGTACCGTCTCGACCAGCATTTCCTGTTTCCACACGGATGCGCGTTCCGAGCCAGTGGTCAGCCGCTCCACCGGCTTGAACAACGGCGGGTGGTATGCCACGACGAAGCCACACTTCTTCTCGACCGCTTCATCCAGCACCGCGGGGGTGAAGTCGATGCACAGAAGGCCGGCCGACACGCGGTCGTCCCACCGGCCGACCTGCAGCCCGACCTGGTCCCACTCCTCCGCCAGGTGCAGCGGGGCCAACGGCTCGATCGCGTCCACCACCTCGCGCACGGTCTGCGACTGCTTTCGCGTCCTGCTTTGCTCATTTGCCATGTTGGGAGCCTAACCCACCGCCCGACGGACAAAAAGAAACCCACGGCTAGGGACCGTGGGCTTCGGGTGGTCTTCGGTTGTGGGTCAGCGCTTGGAAACGCGTCGGATCAAGCTTCAGCCGCGACGCCGCAGCATCGCGAGGCCACCGACGCCCAGGAGCGTGAGGGCCGCCGGTTCGGGCACGGCCGCGCCGGCGAAGCTCGGGGCCGAGGTCGAGCCCCAGTTCTGGAGCACGCCGTCGAGCTCGTTCTGGTCGACCGTGCCGTCGAACGGGCCGCCGCCGTCGAGGTTGCTCTCGTTGCCCGTGAAGGTGCCGGTGCCCCAGTTCTGAAGGACGATGTCGAGGTCGCCCTGTTCGACCTGGCCGGAGTCGTCGTAGTCGCCCACGATGCCCGCGACCACGGCGTCGATCAGTTCGAGGATGATGTTGTCGAAGAGCACGCCGCCACCGGTCTCGCTGTCTTCGATGCCGGGCGAGCTGACGCCAGACGGCCCACCGAAGCGCAGGCTGTTGTAGCCCTGAGCGGTGGTGGTGATGTTGTAGGTAATGCTGGCGTCAGTGCCGGCCACGTCGGAGCCAGCCGTCAGGGATGCGCCGTTGTCAAGCCCGTCGCGGAACAGGTCCAACTCGTACGTCAGCGTGCTGGGCGTGATGACCACGGAATAGGTGTGCCAGCCCGGGCCAACGTCGCCGGGGGTGATGATGCCATCGGGCTCCTCACCGGTATCAAGCGCCTGGTCCAGTTGGAAGAACGTCCAGTTGGGGTTGGGGTCGTCGCCGCCGGGGTCGGGGAAGAGGATCGCGCGGTGGGCGTAGCCGACCAAGTCAGTGTTCCAGAACCCGAGTTCGATGAGGTTCTCCGCTGGGTTGGCGCCGCGCAGGCCCACGGACATCCGCTTGTTGCCCTCGGCGTTGTCGTAGATGTCGACCGAAAGCTTGACGCTCTTCTCGGCGGTGGGGATCACGGGGTTACCGGTGCTCAGACCGGTCCACTCCTGGACGTCGTTGCCGGGGTGGAACACGGCCTTGCCCGAGGACAGGTCGGGGAACAGCGGGCCCTCCGAGCCCTGCGGCGGGTTGGCCGGGTCGACCAGGATCGTGTCAAAACCGTCACCGGAGTTGCCCGGCCAGACCACGTCGACCGCGCCGGTGTTGGCGTAGCTCTCGAAGTCTTCGTTGAGCAGGACCTGACCGGCCGCCCACGGGGCCACCGCCAGGCATGGGACCGTCAACAGGATCGATCGTCTCATGGGTTCAAATCCTCCTAATGATGAGAAATCGGGGGTAAAGACCGGGCTACCCGACAGGCCCGCTCGAGAAACCGGAGCGTTCACTGCCGATAGTTATGAAATTACCCGCAGAAGTGTCCCGGATCAACGAAAAAAACCGGATTTGGTGGAAACCGGTGGAGAGCCGCCGGGTCAGGGTTCACTGGCCGACCCGCCGCCGCAAGCCCGCCAACGCAGCTAGAGCCGCGACCCCCAACGCGCCCGGCTCGGGCACGACACCCGGCGGCGCGGCGCTGAAATCCGGCGCCGCAACGCCCCCCCAGTCCTGCAGCACCGCGTCGAGCGCGCCTTGGCCGATCGTGCCCGGGCCTAGGCCGTAGAGCCCGACCACGGCCTGCGACGCGGTCTGCCCCCAGTTCTGCAGCACCAGGTCCAGGTCGCCCTGCTCGACCTGCCCGTTGCCGTTGAAGTCCCCGTCCATCACGGAGATCACCGCGATCGACTCCATGAACACGAAACGGTCCTCGAGCGGGTCGCCGTTCTGGCCCTTGAGCGGCACCTCATTGAACGGCGGCTCGGACGGGCTGCTGCCAAAGAAGAACCGCGGCAGCGCTGCGATCTGGTCGACCACGGCCATGCCGTCGCCCACCACCCGACCGAACACGGTGAACCCGCCGTTCTGGTTGTCGAGGTTGGCGCGGTTGTCGTCGAGGTTGAAGAAGAACTGGTTGGTCGCCGAGTCCGGGTCGCCGCCGAGCTTGGCCATGGCGACGGTGCCGCGGGTGTTGGGCACGCCGAACTCGTTGACGACCGGTGCGTTCTGCGGGACGTTCCCGACGCCGTCGGCGGCGGTGTAGGTGAAGCCGCCGCCCTGCAGGACGAACCCGGTCGCGAGGCGGTGCAGGAACACGTCGTCGTAGGCACCCGAGTTGACGTAGTCGAGGAAGTTGGCGACGGTCGCCGGGGCCGCGTCGTCGTAGAGCGTGATGTCGATGTCGCCGAAGAACGTGCCGAGGCGCACGGTCGTATTGCCGGCCGACGCCGCGCCGGCACCGGTAAGCGAGAGCAACGAAGCCGCCGCCGCAACGGCGCGGAAAGACCGAGTCACACGGAACAAACCAAGACGCATCGCGGGCTCCCCTGCCCGCGGTGCACCATCGCCGCGCGGGACAGGGCAAATCTACCCCCGCCCCGCCGCCGGGCCAGTGATTCTGCCTTGTGGATCGGTCGTTCTGTTCGCTTCAACCCGCGCAACCGGACCGCCGCATCCCGGCCGCACCGAACGACAGCAGCACCGCCACCGACGCCGGCTCGGGCAGCTGCGCCGCGTTGAAGCCGGCGAAGTCCGGCGCCGCCGTGTTGCCCCAGTTCTGCAGGACGCCGTCGAGCTCGTTCTGGTCGACCGTGCCGTCAAACGGGCCGCCCCCCACGAGCGCCGCCTCATCGCCCGTGAACGCCCCGGTGCCCCAGTTCTGCAGCACGACGTCGAGGTCGCCCTGCTCAACCTGGCCGGAGCCGTCGTAGTCTCCGACGATGACGCTAAGGATGAAGTCGCTCAGCACCAACTCGTTCGACGCGAACGCGCTGCCGAACCCGTAGTTGACCTGGAACGAGCCCGAGCCGTCGAGCGTGTCGAGGCGTTGGCCAGGCGTGACGTTGGCGAAGGCGCCGACGAGGCTGCTCGCGCCCAGGACGGTAAAGGTGTCGGCGGGGTCGGGCGTGAAGCCGAAGAGCTCGATCGCCAGATCGCCGCCGAGCAGGGCAACGCCAGTGACGCTGACCAGGTCGTGCTGGGCGACGGAGGCGGTGCCGGCGATCTCGACGTCGAGGGTGGAGCCGGCCTGTTGGGTGTAGCCACCGATGACGGACGTGATGCCGTAGGTGTCCTGCCCACCGTCGCCTCCGGGGGAGAGCTGGCCGCCGGCGTTGGTGAGGTCGCCGGTGAAGGCACCGACGGTGAGCGTGCCGCCGGTGAAGTCGAACGCGCCGCCGTTGGTGAGCATGATGGCGTCGGCGTCGACGCTCCCCTTGAACAGCAGGGCCGAGCCGCCGTCGATCGTCATCCCGGCGTTGACGATCAACTCACCGCCGGGGTCGGTCGCGACGCCGTCCTGCTGCGGCACGAAGACCTGACCGCGCACGGTCAGGGGCCCGTTGGCGATGAAGACGCCGCTCGTGTCGCCGGGGTCCGACCCGCCGTTGACGCTGAGCACGCCGCCGGCCTCGATGTCGACCGCGCCGGTGCCCGTGCTGAACACGCCGCCGCGGGAGACGCTGATCGCCGCGAACCCGACGGTGCTCTCGCCGACGTCGACCCCGGCCGCGCCGGTCTGGGTGAGCGTGCCGCCGGTGACGTTGATCCGGCCGTTGGTGTTGGCGCCGCCGGCGGTGGCAACCCGGATCGAGCCACTGGTGTTGAGGGTCCCGCCGTCCTCGATGGTGATCGTGCCGGACGTCAAGGGGATGTCGGACTCCGCGACGCGGACACCCACGCCAGAGCCGACGCCCGTCGGATTTGCCTCGACCTGTCCGCCGTCCCGGATCGTCACGACCCCGGACCCCGCGGAGGCGTCGAACGACGACCCGACCGTCAGGCTCCCTTCCTCGATGATCACGGTCGTTGCGGTGCCGTCGAGCCCGTCGACGGTCATCTCGCCGCCGCTGAGGCTGCCGACGATGACGCTGAGGTCGGCCGCGGTCAGGTCCGAGCCGCTGCGGATGTTCCAGGCCGAGTCGTCCCGGATGGAGAAGCCACCGAGCGTGAGCTGAGCGTCGTTGATCGCGGTGAGCGTCTTGCCGCCCGCGAGGAAGAAAGACCCGCTCTGGGACAGGGGGACGACGGTGCGCAGCGTACCGCCGTCGATGAGCATGTCACCGTTGGCAAAGAAGCTGCCACGGGCGCCGAGGACCTCGATCAAACCGGTGGGGTTGATGGTGATGTCGCCGGTGCCGGTGGTGAAACCTCCGTCGTCGATCAGGATCTCGGCGGTGCCCTGCGACGCGTGCCCAACGGTCAGCGTCGAGTCGTCGCGGAGCCGGAGGCTCGTGAAGCTGTCGTTGACGCGGACGGTCCCGCGGGTCGTCGCGCCCCCGGCGGTAGCGATGTTGAGATCGCCGAGAGTGACCGAAGCGTCGGACTCGACGGTCAACTCGGCCGTGGTGCCCGGGCTTGTGCTCCCGGCAAGGAACACGTGGCCCAGCGAGCCCAGCGCGTCGTTGCGGAAGGTGGCGTCGCCGTCACGCCAGATCAGTATCGCGCCGGTCGAGCCGCTGACCGTCGACAAGAAGCCGTCGGCGATCAGGCTGCCGGCGGTCGTCGCGCCGATCTGCGGGTTGGCGATCAGGTCGGCGCCGGTGTTCACCTCGACCGTCTGCCCGGCCAGGATCGACAGGTCCGTGCTGAAGAAGTTGAGCGTCGCGTTGTTGGTGCCGGTCAGCTTCTGGTCCGCCAAACGGGTGAACATCCCGCCAACGTTGCGCGTGAGGACCCCACCGTCGATGGTGATGTCAGCGATCGTCAGCACCTGGCCTCCGGCGTTGATCGTCAGGTCTTTGCCGGGCACGAGCAGGAAGGTCGCGTCGGCCTGGAGGTCCAGGAAACCGTCGACCACAAGGTCGCCGTTGGCGGTGAAGCTCGAGTCGTTGACGCGGACCTCGCCGGTGGGGTGGATCGTGGTCGTACCGGTGGTGAACAGGCCGGTGTTCTTGACGTCGATCAATGCCGTGTTGCCCGCCGTGCTGCCGCCGATATTGAGGGCCGCGGTGGACGATTGTTGGAAGGCCGCGAACTCGCCGCCGGCGCCGTCGACGGTCATGACGGCCGACTGCCCCGCGCCCGTGCCGGTGCCGAAGTTCACGGCGCCGAAGGCGAGCAGCACCCCCTCGTTGAGCACGTCGATCACCGCGCCGGAACCGGGGACGGAGTCGACCGCGACGTCGAGCACGTCGAAGAACCGCGCCGCGCCGTCGTTGCGGACGATCAGTGTGCCGGTGCTGGTCTGGGCACCGATGACGCTGGCGCCCTTGAGCCCGGAATCCAATCGCGAGTCGATCCCGTCGACCACGATCCGCCCGTCGCCCGTGCTGATCGCGCCCAGGCTGAGCGTGCCGGCGTCGACCTCGGCGCCGTCGAAAATGTTCAGGACGCCCTCGTTGCCGACGAGCACCTCGTCACGGCCGACGAGGTCGACCGGGTTCGTGCCCGTGTAGTTCGCGAGGGTCAGGATCCCACCGCTGGTCGCCTCGGTCACCGAAACCCGGTTGGCATCGATCTCGTGGGTGACGCCCCCGGTGGAGAAGAACGTGTGCGTGCCGCCGCGATAGTTGAGGACATCGATCCGCGTGTCGGCGTTGAGGGCCACCCCGCCGGTGCCCCCACTGAACTGGGCGGCCTCCGTGTCGGTATCCGGCACGTTCATCGGCAGCCAGTTGACCGCGTCGAAGTACGACGCGCCATCCGGTCCGAACCACGTCGCCGCGATGGCTTCCGCCGCCGGATAGACGATCGCCATCACGGATAAAGCCGCCAAAACCGTGGTTAAGGCCGCACGCCGGGGACGCGTCATGGAGCACCTCCTCCTGGGGTTGGCTCAGACCCGGAAGCGAGGCGGTCGGCGCCAACGCGGCCTTCGCGCCACGAGCGCACCGACCAACGCAAGACCTGTGAAACCGGGCTCGGGCAACCGCGCCGCGTCGAAGCCGCCGGAGTCCGGCACGCTGGTGTCGCCCCAGTTCTGCAGCACGAAGTCGAGGTCGCCCTGCTCGACCGTGCCGTTGCCGTTGAGGTCGCCGGTGGCCCACGACACCCCCGTCGTGTCGCCCCAGTTCTGCAGCACCGCGTCGAGGTCGCCCTGCTCGACCTGACCGTTGAGGTTCGCGTCGCCGAGGATGGCGCGCTGCATCAACACCCGTCCGGTGGCGTAGTCGTAGGTCACCGCGAGCCCCGTGCCCGTTGCCGGGATCACCGCGGCGCCGCCGACCCCGAACACGCCGGTTAACAACGCGAAGTCCGCCAAGACGTGTTCGGTGTACAAGGCGGGCAAGTACCCGCCGATGAGACCGAGCTGGAGTTCTTCGCCGCCGTCGATGTTGAGCGTCCCGCCGAGCAGTTGGTCGTGCTCGGTGCCCGGCGTGGGGCCGCCGACCTCCAGGTCGGTGACGCCAGACATCAGGTCGAGCGTGCCGGTAAACGTCAGCCGGCCCGCGGTGGTCCGGGTCCCGGGGGCGATCCGGCCCGAGGCGACGTTCTCCACGTCGTTGTGGACAACGCCGTCGCCCGAAAGCTCTCCGCCATCGAACCCCACGCCGACGACGATCTTCACGCCGTTGATCACCGGGTCGGCGTCGCCGATTTTTTCGAGGCGGAGCCGGCCCCGCTGTGCCCAACCGCCCGCGAAGGTGTTGCGGTTGAGGTTGAGCGTGCCGCTGTTCTTGATGTCGCCGCGGTAAACGCCGCCACCAGTGATGGGGCCGGCGATGGTCAGCACGGCGTCGCTGCGGAACACGTCGATCGTGTCGTCGGCGAGCTGGATCATGTCGAGCGGGGCGTTGATCGTGGTCTGGCCGCCGATGTTCAGGGCCGCGTTCGCGCCGCCGAAGTTCAGCGTGGCGGCCGGGCTGATCACCGCGTCGCCCCGGAACGACACGGTCGCGTCGTCCCCGAAGTTGATCGTGCCGTCGAAGGCGTCGGTCAGGTCGCTAAACAAGCTCAGCAGCGAGCTGCTGCTTGGGCCCATTCCGATGTCGAGGGTGTGGGAGCCGCCCACGCCGCTGCCGTCCAGGTCGATGATCGGCTGGGTCACGAAGACCTGCCCTTGAATGTCGAGGGTGATGTTTCCGGCGGTTAGGTCGAGGTCCGCACCGCCGACGAACGAGCTGGTTTTGACGAAACTAACGGTTGTGTTGCCGGCGGGCCTGAACGTGGCGCCCTCGACCTCGATCGGGCTTCGTATGACCGCCGTGCCTTGGAGCACCTCGATCGTGGCGCCCGGTAGCGCGCGGAGCGTGGCCGCGTTGCCCTCCGCGTCTTCGAGCCGCGCGGCGTCCGCCCCGTTGCCCCCGCGGAACACCAAGCGCCCGTCCAGCTCCCAGTCCTCGTCGAAGGCGATCGTGTCGCGCCGGGCGATCTCCATCAGCCCGCTGAACGGGTCGGTCAACGCGCCCCGGAACGTCAGCCGCGACGCGGCCACCGCCCCCAGCAGGCCGTCGGCCGTGGCGCGGACCACGCCGTTGTTCAGGTCGCCGTCCAGGTCGAGGCGCGAGGTGTTGGCGGCCATCAGCGTCAGGTCCGTGGCGCCCAGCACCGACGCGGTGATCGTCCCGTTGTTGTTCAGCCCCGTGCCGCCGATGCCGAAGTTGTTGCCCAGGACGATCTCTCCGCCGCTGGCCATCGTGCCGCCGACGTCCACCCGCGCGGTGCTGCCCACGACCGTCCGCCCGGCGTTGGAAAACGTGGCGTTGTTCTGGATCACCAGCCGGTCGGTGTCCAGCCCGAAGAGGCCCGGGTCCGCGGCGACCTCGGGGACAAGGATCGTCCCGTTCGGGCCGACCGTTGTGACCGCGGTGCCGGCGTCGTCGACCAGCAGTCGGAGCCCGT
>JANQPR010000105.1 GCA_028285385.1 Phycisphaera sp. | reverse complement strand
ACGGGCTGATCCTGCACGGCTACCCGCCCAACGACACGGTCGCGGACCACCTCCGCGACTTCCCCGCGGTGTGGATGATGAGCCGGCGGACCGCCAAAGGCGATTGGGGGGACCGCGTCGCGCCGGACAACGAGGCGATCGGTCGGATCGCCGCCGAGCACTTCCTGGGCAGCGGGCACGAACACCTCGCGTACCTGCGGATCGAGGACTCGCACCGCGGGTTCCAGCAACGCGAGCAGGAGTTCGTCGTGGCGGCCGAGGAAGGCGGCGCTACGGTCGAGGTTGTGGATGCGACCCACGCCGCCGCCCCCGAGCCGCACCAGACGCAGGTCGACCGCGCCGCGTTTGACGTGGTGGTGCGTGACCTGGTCAACGCCCGACCGAAGGTCACCGCGTTGTTCGTACCCCGGGGCCGGTGGACGTTCATGGTGTACGAGGCGTTGCGGCGGGTCGGGCTCGAGCCGGGCCGGGACGTGCACGTGCTCGCGTGTGACAACGACCCGATCCTCGGCGGGCTGAACCCGGCGCCGGCGACGATCGACATCCAGCCCGAGTTGATCGGTGCCGAAGCCGTGCGTCAGTTGCTGCGTCGCCTGGAAGAGCCCGACTCGCGTTCGATGACGCGCAGCTCGTTATTGGTGCAGCCGCGCTTGGTGGTTGGTGCCGAGACCGTGTCGCATTGATCTTCTGGCGGCCGTCGATAGTCGGCCTGGTATTCGAAGGCTCTCTTTCTGACTCGCTTCATGTTTGGTTTTCTTGGCCTTTAGGAGGAACTTGCTCATGTTGATTCGAACTTGTCGCCCACTAACAGTTCTCGGATCCGGCCTGATGGCGGCCGTGATCGGTTTAGCGCCGACGTCGCCGGCTGAGGCCATGGTCATCGTCAACGACAGTTGGCCCACCGGTGATCGCAGCGACGAGGCCGGTGACCCGCTGGACGCGGCGTGGTGGACCACCAGCAACAGCAACGCGATCGAGGTCTCGGTTGGCTCGCTCGGCCTGGTCACGGGTTCGTCGGGTCGCGGCATCCGCGCGACCTTCGCCCCGCAGACGCTCGCCGTTGGTGAGACGATCATCGCCACCTACACCTTCACCACCCCCGACACGGTCGGGACGAACCGAAGCGGCGCCTTCCGCGTTGCGATGTTCGATAAGCTCGGCCGGGCCGGGCTCGAGGCCGACCTCTCCGCCTCATCCGGTTCGCCCGAGCCGCTGTACGACGGCCTGCCCGGCTACTACGCCGACTACGACGTCGCGACGGGCAGTGAGAACATCGGCCTCCGCAAGCAGGACACCTCGGCGGCGACCGGACGGCTGCTGGGGACCTCGTCCGGCTTTGATTCCCTGGGCAGCGGCGGCGACCCCTACTCCATCACCGCCAACACGACCTACATCGGCACGTTCGCCGTTACCCGTACCGGTGCCGACACGGCCGACGTCACCAGTTCGCTCTTGGACGCGGCGGGCAACCTGCTCAGCACCCACACCGAGTCGGACGCAAGTGACATCGCCAACAACTTCGGCATGCTCGCGTTCCACGCGAACTCGAACACGTTCGGCCTGCTCAACTCACCGGACCTCCCCGACAACGGCATCGACTTTTCCAACGTCACCATCGAGATCATCCCCGAGCCGTCCAGCCTAGCGCTGGCTGCTTTCGGCGGTCTCGCCCTGTTGCGTCGCCGGGCGTGATAGACCCCCTAGCTGCGGCCCCGGCACACCGCCGGGGCCGCGATTCCACTCCCAGTTCCTTCCGAACCGAGCCCGCTCGATATCAGACCAACACGCCTTCCCGTCTCTATTTCTTGATCTCTGCTTCGACACTCGTATTCACGTTTCGCCAGGAGGATTCCCCATGCATCGCCTCACCGTCTCTCTGCCCCTGACCGCCGGCCTGTTGGCCGCGTCCCCCGCGCTCGGCCAGACGTTGGTCGACATCGATTTCACCAGCGGCACCACCACCGGCGCCGTCGGCACCGCGTACCAGGCCGAGTCGTTTACCGCCGTCGAGGACGGCCTCAAGCCGATCTTCACCATCGCCGACGACGCCGCCGGCTTGGGCGGCGGCAACGCCGCGTTCATCGAGTCCGGCGGCAGCGGGTCGGAGTGGTACATCCCCTTCAGCGAGCCCGTCCAGCTCGTCGAGGGCACGACCATCCGCTACAGCTTCGACATGCGGCTCGACCCCAACTCGCTGCCCGCCAGCGGCAACGACCAGTTCTACGTCGGCATCTTCGCCGACGCCGACGGCTCGCTGGGACAGACCTTCGACGCCGACGGCGCCGGCACCGACAAGCAGCCCGCCGTGTTCGGCAGCGAGAACGGCGACTTCAGCTTCGATCCTGCCGCCGCCAACGGCAACATGGCCCCCATCGCCCCCGACTTCGGCATGCACGCCCGCATCCCCACCGGGAGCGACAACATCTTCGTCCTCCGCCAGAACTCCCGGATGCGCACCGAAAACGCCAACCAGAACGGCGTCATGTCCGGCAGCGGCGAGACCGTCGCCTCGCCCAGCTCCGTCGCGCCCGACTCCGATTTCGTCAACCTCGGGCTCACCACCACCTCCAAGCACACCTTCGTCGGCGAGTGGAGCATCACCAACGTCGACGGCGAGCTCATGCTCGACGCTTCCTACACCATGACCGACGTCGACGGGACCTCCACCATCACCGGCGACGACCCCTTCACCGATCCCGATCTTTCTACCTTCGACGACACCTTCCACTACATGGTCTTCGAGAACATCGGCGACTTCGACTACGTCATCGACAACATCCTCGTCGAGTTCATCGGCGGCGCCACCGTCATCGCCGGCGACTACGACACGTCCGGCCAGGTCGAGCAGGGCGACCTCGACATCGTCCTGCAGAACTGGGGCACCGGCACGTTCACCGGCGACGAGGCCGCGCTGGTCGGCGGCGGCCCGTTCGACGGCACCGTCGACCAGAACGAGCTCGACGGCGTGCTCCAGAACTGGGGCAGCACCAGCGCCCCGAGCTTCGACGGCGCCGCGGTGCCCGAGCCGGCCGCCGCGACCGCGCTGCTCGGACTGGTCGGCGTCACGCTGCGTCGCCGCTGCGCCTGAACCTCCTCCACCCCGGGGCGGCCCGAACGCCGCCGCGGGTTTTCTCGGCGGCCGTCCCCAACCGCCCCTCGCACCCCTCCGCGTTTCTCTTTGCCAAAGGACCCCGTCATGCGTCGCCCGCACGCCTTCACGCTCATCGAGCTCCTCGTCGTCATCTCCATCATCGCGCTGCTCATCGGGATCCTGCTCCCGGCGCTCGGCGCCGCCCGGGCCACCGCCCGCGACGTCGCCTGCAAGAGCAACCTCAAGCAACTCGGCATCGCCAACGAGGTCTGGAGCGCCGACAACAACGGCCGGATCGTGCCCTACGCCTACACCAAGTTCGATTCCAGCGGCGCCCCGGTGGAAGAAGTCCTCTGGTTCCAGGAAATGATCGATGTGATGATCCGCGAGAAGCCGGACTTCACCAACACCGGTGACCGCAGCGAGTTCATCCGCGAACAGTTCAACTGCCCGGAGTTTGACTTCGAACGCGCCGCCGACCCGACGTCGACGATCGGCTTCAACACCACCAAGACCGGTTACGGGTACAACCTCTACTTGGTTGACAACGGTTCCGACCGGTACTTCCCCTTGCCCACCACCACCGAGGGCATCGTCATGCCGGGCGACGACGAGTTCACCGGCTGGCTGCTCATCGACACGATGCGCAACACCAGCGGCACGATCATCAACGGCGACAGCTTCGAGCAGCACCTCAAGGCCCGGCCGGGCACGGTGAACGCCGGTGGCTTCGTGTACTTCGAGCCGGCGTCGGGTAGCAACGAGGAACGAGCCTTGAAGCGTTGGGCGTCCGGCGAGCCCGACCGCCACAGCGGTCTGGACGACACCAAGCTCCAAAAGGGTTCCGCGACCACGGAAGGCCGGGCCAACTACCTGTTCATGGACGGGCACGTCGAGTCCATCGAGAAGACCGAGGCCGCCATCACGCTGCGCGACCCCGAAGGCAAGAAAGACCTCGAGTACGTCCTCGCGTTCGAGTGAGCCGACCCGTTTGCGTGACCCCGGTGTTGCCAACGCTGTTGTCGCCGTCGCCCGCAGCACTTGATCCGCTTGAGTTCGCCCCGGTTCACGTGTTGCCCACGGCCTGGTTGGTTCGGTTGTACCGCCCATGTCCGACCTGACGACCGAATACATCGTGGTGGCCGGCTACCTGGTGGTGCTGGTCGCGGTGGGGTTCGTGTTCAAGCGGTTGAACCGCGACGACAGCGACTACTTCCGCAACGGGTGCAAGGGCACGTGGTGGCTGGTGGGGGCCAGCGCGTTCATGGTGCAGTTCAGCGCGTGGACCTTCACGGGCGCCGCCGGCGCAGCGTACGAGGCCGGGTGGTCGGTGATGACCATCTTCCTGGCCAACACCGCGGGCTACTTCGTGGCGGCGGTCCTGTTCGCGCCGTGGTTCCGGCAGCTGCGCGTGGTCACCGTGCCCGAGGCGATCCGTGCGCGCTTCGGCCCGATCACTCAGCAGGTCTACGCGTGGGTCTTCGTTGTGCTGGGCCTGCTCTACGCGGGCCTGTGGCTGTACGGGCTGTCGCTGTTCTGCGCCGCGGTGTTCGGCTACGACATCGAGCTGGTCGTCATCGTCATCGGGCTGATCGTGTTGGTGTACTCCACGGCGGGCGGCAGCTGGGCGGTGATGGCGACCGATTTTTTACAGACGCTGATCCTGATCCCGATCACGATCCTGGTCGCGTTCCTCTGCCTGCAACAGCTCGGCGGTGTCGAGGGGTTGCTCGGCGGGATCCGCGACGCCGGGCTGGCGGACGACTACGCGCTGGTGAACGAAGCGGGACGGTTCACGGGGAACAACACGTACACGTGGGTGTGGGCGGGCGCGGTGTTCGTCGCGCAGATCGTGAAGATGAACACCGTGATGGCGTCGCAGCGGTACTACGCGGTGAAGACCGGCACCGACGCGCGGAAGGCGGCGTTGCTCGCCGGGCTGCTCATGCTGGCGGGGGCGGCGATCTGGTTCATCCCGCCGATGACGGGCCGGCTTCTGTTCTCGGCAGACATCGACGCGTTGACGTCGCTCTCGAAGCCGGCCGAGGCGTCTTACGCGGTGACGAGCATGAAGCTGTTGCCCGCCGGGCTGACCGGGCTGATGGTGGTGGCGATGCTCTCGGCGACGATGAGCTCGATGGACAGCGGGCTGAACAAGAACGCCGCGATGTACGTCCGCGACATCCAGCCGGCGGTGCTGCGGCTGTTCGGCGTTCGGCTCGATCCTGACAAGCCGAGGCTGCGCACGGCCCAGGTCGCGTCGTTCGTCTTCGGGCTGACGATCATCGGGCTGACGCTCTACTTCGTGAACCAGGACGGGAAGGGCGTCTTCACGCTGATGCTCAACGTCGGCGCGATGCTGGCGCTGCCGTTGGCGGTGCCGATGCTGCTGGCGCTGCTGGTGCGGCGGGTCCCGGCGTGGGCGGCGCTCGTGTCGATCGGCGTCGGCCTGTGCGTCTCGGCGGTCGGCTTCTTCAGCGACGCGCTCTTCGGCGACGGCAAGGCGATCACCGAAGCGCTGCGTGACACAGCGGCGTACCACCAGCCGTTGTTCGGCGGCGAGTGGGCGTTCTCGACCGTGGTCTTCATGAACATCTCCGCGGCGGCGGTGGGCTTCTTCGCGACCGTGCCGTTCTGGAACACGGCCCCGGGCGCGTACCGCGACAAGGTCGACACCTTCTTCGCCAGGATGCACCGGCCGATCGACTTCGCCGCGGAGGTCGGCCCGGGGAACGACCTGAGTCAGCTCAAGATCGTCGGTGCTTTTGGCCTCGTGATGGGCTGCTGCATCTGCCTGCTGGTGCTGATGCAGGACGCGCTGTCGGGCGTGTTGGCCGTCTTGTTTGTGGGTGGGTTCGTGGCGACGATGGGGGCGTTGTTGTTCTGGCTGGGGTCGCGTTCGACCCGGAAAACGCCGAGCCGATCGGCCGAGGGTTTGGTGGCGGAAGCCGCCTGAGTGAGTCATGCTGTGAGGATGAAACGACCTCCGACGATCGCGACGCGACGGGGAACAGGCGCGGCGGTCGCGTCGGCGTTTCTGTGGGCGGGTGCGGTGGGCGTGGACGCGGCGGAGAGCACCTGGGCCTACCCCGGCGCCGACGGCCGGCTGCTGTACCACGCCCAGCCCAACGGCGACCGGCTGCCGGACTTCTCGGCGGTGGGGTACGAGTTCGGCCAGACGGCGATCCCGGACGTGCCGACGGCGGTGACGGTGAACCCCGCCAACGGCGACGACGGGTTCGCGATCCAGTTGGCGATCAACCAGGTCGCGGCGCTGCCGATCGGTCCCAACGGCTACCGCGGCGCCGTGCAACTCGGGCCGGGCGAGTTCCAGATCAACAGCTTCGTCACGATCAACACCAGCGGGATCGTCCTCCGCGGTTCGGGGCAGGACCCGAACAACGGCGGCACGGTGATACGCGGGACGGGCACGCAGTCGCGCGACCTGATCCAGATCGAAGGCTCCGGCTCGGCGTCGAAGGTCTCGGGCAGCGAGAAGGCCGTGCTGGACAAGTACGTGCCCGTCGGCGCGACCAGTTTGCGCGTGGCCGACGCGTCGAGCTTTCAGGTCGGCGACCGCGTCAACGTGTTCCGTCCCAGCACGCAGGAGTGGATCGAAGCGCTGGGCATGGATCAGATACCGCCCCGGCCCGACGGCAACCCGATCACGCAGTGGGCCGCCGGCAACTTCGACCGAACCCACGACCGCGTCGTCACCCGTGTCGAGGGCGACCGCGTGTTCCTCAACGCGCCGCTGACGCAGTCGCTCGACGCGGAGTTCGGCGGCGGAACCGTCTACAAGTACAACTGGACCGGCCGGATCAGCCACGTCGGCGTCGAGAACCTGCGCGGCGTCTCCGACTACGACACCAACGACCCCGAGGACGAGGACCACGCCCGCAGCCTGATCTTCATGAACCGGCTCGAGCACGGGTTTGTTCGCGACGTCACGGCCGAGCACTTCTGGTACTCGCTGGTCGAGACCGACACCCGCGCGAAGAACATCACGGTCGAGGACTCGACGAACCTCGACCCGATCTCACGGGTGACCGGCGGTCGGCGGTACGCGTTCCAGAACAACAGCCAGCTCTCATTGTTCCGCGACCTGTACTCGGAGAACGGGCGGCACGACTTCATCCAGAACTCGCCTAATACAGGGCCCAACGTCTTCGTCGACGGCGTGGCCGAGAACGCGTTGAACGATACAGGCCCGCACCAGCGGTGGAGCGTCGGCGGGCTCTACGACAACATCTCGGTCGACGGCGACCAGATCAACCTCCGCAACCGCGGCTACTTCGGCACGGGGCACGGCTGGGCCGGCGGCAACATGATCATCTGGAACAGCACGGCGGACAGCTACATCGTCCAGAACCCGCCGACCGCGCAGAACTGGCTGATCGGGTCGGTCGGCACGATCGAAACCGACAACCGATTCGGCCCGCAGCCGCCGGGGATCGTCGATCAGCACGGCGCGGCGGTCGACACGCGGAGCCTTTACTACGCGCAGGTCGCCGACCGCGACCGCTTCGCCGACGCGTCTTTCCGCGAGTACCACCTGGGCGACTACGACGTGTTCTTCGCCGACGGCGCGGGCGCGGCCGACCCGCGCGACGACGTGCCCGTCGACGCCGACTGGCAGCTCGAGGCCGACGCGTTCGCGACGCTTTTGAGCCGCGGCACCGCGGGCTTCGACGATCTGTCCGACGCGGTGGTGCCGTTCACGTTCGACTTCACGGTGGACGCCGGCGAACACATCGCCGCGGCGACGCTGACGCTGGCGCTGCGCGGCACCAGCGGCGACAACGGGTCGGGGCTGCTCGCGCTCGAGCGCACCGCCGACGTCGCGTCACTGGCCGGGCTGAGTTACACGCAGCCGGTGACGGGCTCGGGCACGAGCGTGGTCGTGGTGCAGCTGCTCGGCTCGGCGTTGGCGGACCTGCGCGACGGGCAGTTGAACGGGTTGGTCGGCCCGGACCTGGCGGTGGACTGGGCCCGGCTGGACCTGGTTGCGACGCCCGGTGTGTTCGGCGACTTCGACGGCTCGGGCCAGCTCGACGCCGGCGACGTCGACGAGCTCTTCGCGGCGTTCGGCCAGCCCGGCAGCCCGGGCGATGCGTTGAACCTCGCGGTGGACGGCGTGGTCGACGCCGCCGACCTCGCCGAGTGGTTGCGCGTCGTGGCGGGCACCGACTTCGGCGACCTCGACGTCGACGGCGACACCGACCTGCTCGACGCGATGACGCTGCAGCAGAACTACACCGGCGCGCTGGCCGCCGGCGTGGGCGGGAAGTCTTGGGCCGACGGCGACCAGGACGGCGACGGCGACGTCGACCTCCGCGATGTAGCGCTGCTCCGCGCGGCGTACACGGGCGACACGGCGGCGCTCGACGCGGTGCTGGTGCCCGAAGCGTCGGTTGGTGTGTTCACCTTGGTTTGGCCTTGGCTCACCGGGCGGGCATGGCGACACGGGAGGCAGATCTGATGTCGACGTGGTTCGAGAAGTGCTTCGTGTGCAAGCCGCGTGTCGTATGGGGCGTTGTGCCGCTTGGTCTGGCCTCATTGAGCGTTCACGCCGCCGAGTTCACCGCCGGCAACGCGTCCGAGGTCACGACCGCCCTCCAGCAGGCCGGCCCCGGGGATACCGTCGTCCTCACCGACGGCGTCTGGACCAACCAGTACATCCGCTTCAACGCCGACGGCACCGCGGGCAACCCGATCACGCTCCGCGCCGAGACGCCCGGCGGCGTCGTCCTCAACGGCAGCTCCCGCCTCGACATCTCCGGCGACCACCTCGTCGTCGACGGGCTGCACTTCAACGGCGGGTCGCTCAGCTCCGGGCACGTCGTCCGTTTCACCGGCAGCAACGGCGACGCGAACCACTCCCGGTTCACCAACTCCGCCATCACCGACTACAACCCCGCCGACATCGACACCCGGTACTTCTGGGTCTCGATGTACGGCACGAACAACCGCGTCGACCACAACACGTTCACCAACCAGAACCACTCCGGCGTGACCGTCACCGTCTGGCGCGACTCGTCCGCCCGCGACGACCACCGCATCGACGCCAACCACTTCAACGGCCGGCCCGAGGGCAACGGCAACGGGTTCGAGACCATCCGCATCGGCACGTCGCAGCAGTCGCTGTCCGACTCCTACACCGTGGTCGAGAACAACCTGTTTGAAGAAGTCGACGGCGAGATCGAGGCGATCTCTGTCAAGGCCGGGCAGAACGACATCCGCTTCAACACCTTCCGCCGAACGTCCGCGACCGTCACGCTCCGGCACGGGAACGACAACACCGTCGAGGGCAACTTCTTTCTGGGTGAGAACGTCAGCGGCTCGGGCGGTGTGCGCATCATCGGCGAGCGCCAGACGATCGTGAACAACTACCTGCAGGATCTCGACGGCCGGGCCAACGGCGGGCTGGTGCTCACCGGCGGCGTGCCGAACTCGCCCAACAGCGGCTACTTCCAGGTCAAGGACGCCGTGATCGCCCACAACACGATCGTGAACATCACGGACGCGGGGATCATCCTCGACGAAGGGATCGGCAGCTCGGGCCGGACGCTGCTCCCCGAGGGCGTGACGATCGCGAACAACCTGATCCAGAACGCGGCGCCCGCGTTTGAAGGCAACGAGGGCGCGAGCTTCACGTGGGAGGGCAACATCGTGTTCGGCGGAGTCAACCAGCCGACACCGCCGGGTGTCACCGTGGTCGACCCGCAGTTGGTGCAAGGGGCGGACGGCTTGTTCCGGCCCGCGGCGGGCAGCCCCGTCATCGACGGAGCGGCCGGCGACTACGGCGCGCTTGTGCCGACCGATTTCGACGGCCAAGCCCGCGTCGGCCTGTTCGATGTCGGCGCCGACGAGGTGTCGTCGGCGCAGATCGTCCGCAAGCCGCTGAGCGAAGGCGACGTCGGCGCCGGCTGGTTCTACGACCCGGGCACGGGGCCGGGCCCGGGCGCCGGGCTGATCACCGGGCCCGGCCACGTCGCGCTGACCGCCGACTCCTTCTCCAACCGCCTCGACCCCAACGGCGACGGCGACACATGGGTCTTGGCGTCGGCCGCCGGCTCGCTCGGGCAGAACGTCTTGGAGGCGCCGCCGGGCGACCGGGTTGACCCGCCGCTGGAGACCCAGGACGCGGTCGCCACGTTCGGCCTGACCTTCACCGAAGCCGGGACCTACACGGCGTACTACCGCGCGGCGGGGTTCTCGAGTTCGACCGACAGCTTCCACCGGCCCGTCCTCTTCGGCGACGACCCAGAGACCGCGACCGCCACCACCAACACCGGCGCGTGGGACTGGGAGAACGGTGGCACCTTCGTGATCAACGACTCGATGCTCGGGATGCCGCTCGAGCTCCGCCTCGGCAAGCGCGAGCAGTTTGCCGTGCTCGACGCGATCGTGTTCGCCCTCGACGGCTCGCTGACCGACGCCGAGCTCGACGCGTTGTTCACGGCCACCGCGATCACCGGCGACTACAACGGCAACGGTCAGGTCGAGCAGGGCGACCTCGACCTCGTCCTTCAGAACTGGGGCACCGGGACCTTCGGAGGCGACGCAGCGGCGCTCGACGGCGGCGGACCGTTCGACGGCAACGTCGATCAGAACGAGCTCGACGGGGTGCTGCAGAACTGGGGGGCGTCGTCCGCGCCGCGGTTCGACGGCGCATCACTGCCCGAGCCGGGGAGCGTCGCGTTGCTCGGTTTCGTCGGGCTTGGTCGGCGACGCGGTTGACTTTCGTCTTTGTTTCCTCAGCCCAGGTCCTTGGAGTCTGTCATGCCCGTCCCTGACATACGGCGTTGTCGCATCGTGTTGGTCACGACCGCTGTTGCCGCTCTGTTGTTGACCCTGGGTTCTGTCGCGGAGCCACTTCGGCTGCCCGCCGTGATCGGCGACCACATGGTGCTGCAACGCGACAAGCCGGCGCCGCTGTGGGGCTGGGCCGACGCGGGGATAACGGTCACGGTCGAGGCCTTCGGACAGACGCACGAAGCGGTGGCCGACGAAAGCGGGTGGTGGTCCGTCACGTTCGCCCCGCTCGACGCCGGCGGCCCGCACACCGTGGCGATCGCCGTCGGCGACGAGACACGCGTGCTCGAGGACGTGTGGGTCGGCGAGGTATGGCTGTGCTCCGGGCAGTCGAACATGGACATGCGGCTGCGGAAGGTGGACGACGCCGAATCCGAAGTCGCCGCTGCGCATCACGACCAGCTGCGGCTGTTCCGCGTGGAGCGTGCGATCGCCGACACGCCGCAGGACGACGTCGACGCGCGCTGGGTGAAGAGCAACCCGGACGATGCTCGGAACTTCAGCGCCGTCGGTTACTTCTTTGGTCGGGAGCTGCAACAAGAGCTGGGCGTTCCCGTCGGGGTCATCCACACGGCGTACGGCGGGACCCCGGCCGAGGCGTGGACGCCTTTGGGGGCGATGCAGGAGGCCGAGGCGCTGCGGCCCATCCTGGACCGTCATCAACGACGTGTCGAGAAGTACGAAGCCGAGAAGGCCGCCTACGACGCGGCGCTGGAGGCCGTGCAACGAGAAGCGCGAGCGGACGAGCAGAAGTCCGGCTCGGTTGCCGAAGCGGTCATCGAGCCGCCCGAAGCGCCGACGCCTCCGACCGCGCGGTACGCGCCGGCCGGGTTGTACCACGCGATGGTCTGTCCGCTCCGGCCGTTCGCGCTGCGCGGGTTCGTGTGGTACCAGGGCGAGTCGAACGTCTGGCGGGCCCGGCAGTACGAGCCGTTGCTGCGGGCGTTGATCGCGTCGTGGCGGAAGGACTGGGGCGACGACGCGCTGCCGTTCGCGGTGGTGCAGTTGCCCGGCTACACGTCGCCGCCGCGCGTGCCGCCCGCCGTGTCGAGTTGGCCCGAGCTGCGCGACAGCCAGCGCGCGGTCGCGGAGTCCGACCCGAACGTCGGGCTGATCGTGACGATCGACCACGGCGACTCGACCGACATCCACCCGACGGCAAAGCAACCCGTCGCCGAGCGGGTGACGCGGTGGGCGTTGGCCACGGCGTACGGCCGGGACGTGCTGCCGTCGGGACCGGCGTTGCGCGACTGGCGGGTCGAGGGTGACCGGATGATGCTGACGTTCGACCACGCCGGCTCAACGCTGACAACGCGCGACGGCGGATCGATGCGGGGCTTCGTGATCGCCGGCCCCGACATGAAGTTCCGCTGGGCCGTCGCCGAGGTGGTCGCGCCCGACACGCTGGCCGTGAGCGAGGCGAAAGTGCCCGACCCGCGCGCGGTGCGTTACGCCTGGGACGACGACCCGGCCTGGGCGAACCTGACCAACGCCGAGGGCCTGCCCGCCTCGCCGTTCCGCACCGACGACTGGCCGGGCGTCACCGACGACAGCCGCTGAGCGGGAGCGCCGCCCGCGTCACCCGGCGGGTTGTTCGAGGACGATCGGGTCTGCGCCGCTGGGGTTGAGCAGATCGGCGGCGGCGTCCACACCGTTGGCGCGGGCGAGGTCGGCCGGGGTCTGCCCGTTGTTGTTGGTCGCGGCGCGGTCGGCGCCGCCGGCGATCAACCGCCGCACCATCTCGACATGCCCCGACTCGGCGGCGAGGTGCAAGGGCGTGTTCCCGCCCAGGTCACGGCTCCGGATCAAATCGATCGGGGCGTACGGCTCCGTCTCCGCCGCGAAGCCAACCATTGCCTCGACGACGTCGACGTTCCCAAACTCGGCGGCGACGGCGAGCGGCGTGCGTCCCAGCGCGTTCGGGTCATCGATGCCGAACGCCCCATCGAGGTCGCGTCGCCTCAGCAGGGCCTCGACAAGCTCAACGCGGTTGTGTTTTGCGGCCACGTGCAGGGCGTGGTTCCCGTTCGCGTCGACGCTCTGGTCGCGCACGCCCGCCTCGATCATGCCGACCGCCAGGTTGGTGCGTCCGAGTGCCACGGCGTCGAGCAGGTGCACGTCGCCCGCGCGACGCACGTCCGGCTCTGAGGCCAGCAGGCACAGCAACCGAAACACCGCGCCGCGGTCGTCGGCGTCCCGCATCGCCTGCGCCAGGTCGGCCGAGATCGCTTCGGCTTGCTCGGCGTCGCGCGGCACGTCTTCACCGCTGAGTTGCTGGTCACGCGGTACGCCCCACAGTTCGGCCAGGTCACGGCTCAGGTACACCTCGACGAACTCGCCGTTGGCCGACGGTAAGAACTCGATCCCCTCGCCGGACTCGGTCCACTCCGGGCGCGGGTCGATGAACGTCTCGTCGATGGTCGGCCAAAGCAGGTACACCGCGACAGCCAACACCGCGACCACGACCGCGAGGAACCCCAGCACGACGAAGATCGGCCAGACCGCGCGGCGGCGCGGAGGTGGGGCGGCGGCGGTCGGCTGCCCGGTCGCGGGGGCGTCGTGTTCCATGGGGGGATCTCTCTGCGTGAAGCGGTCCGGTGCTCTCGCCCGTTGGCGTCTTGGGCTCGCGGGGGAAACGTGCCGGCACACACGTTCGACGCGTCCGGCCCGGCGGGGTTCCCGGGGATCACCGCACGGTCACGACCGGGAAGTCGGTCGTGATCTTGCCGTAGAACACCGGGGTCTGGTCGTGGTTCATGCGTCGCGCGTCCGAGGGGACGTTGCCGCTGACGAACTGGAAGAGCTCGAAGACGGAGACGGTCTGGTCGTTGCCGCGCGCCTCGCCGCGCAGGCCGCGGGTGACCCAGTGCGTGAACAGCCCGGCCTGATAGTCGGGCACCTCGATGGATTCCTGCTCGACGGTGCAGGACGCGAGGGTGACGATGCCCGCGCCGCCGAACGCCTCGTTGGGGTTGAGCCGGGGGAACTCGCCGGTGCCGCCGGCGTGGCAGGCGTCGACGATGATGGCCTTCTGCTTGGCCGCCGAACCGTCGATGATCGCGCGGAGCTCGGCGAGGGAGACGAGGGTGTCGGGGTTGCTCACGTTGGCGTCGGCGGGGACGAGGAAGGTCTGCGCCGTGCCGTCGCGGTCGGCGGTCTGCGTGCCGTGACCGGAGAAGTAGAACAGCAGCGTGTCGTTGGGTCCGGCCTCCTGTGCGGCGGCGCGGACGACGTCCTTGATGCGCTGCCCGGTGGGGCTGTTGCGGCCGTTGTTCGCGCCGTCGATGAGTAGGTTGACGCGGTCGACCCGGTAGCCGCCGAAACGCGTGAGGGTGAGGGCCATCGCCTGCGCGTCGGGCACGGCCATGCGGAGATCGTTGTCCTGCTCGTAAAGCTCGTTGACGCCGATCACGACGGCGACGTTGCTGTTGGCGACAGGCTGCACCGGCGCGGGCTGCGTCGGGTTGGTGGGACTCGTCGGGTTGGGCGGCGTGGGCGACGGCGCGGTCGGGTTGGGTTGCGTCGGGTTGGCCGGGGGCTGGTTCGGTTGCCCGGGGCTTCCGGGCTGTCCGCTGCCGGGGCCGACCGCGTGGTTGCCGTCGGGGCGCCAGGCGAGCGCGGCGGGCAGGTCGAGCACGCCGCCGGTGGCGACCTTGTTTTCCAGGCCTTGCACGGGCCGGGCGGACTCGAGGATCGCGCGGCGGACGGTCTGGTAATCCCAGTCGGGGTGCTGGGCCCAGACGACGGCAGCGGCGGCGGCGACCATCGGCGCGGCGAAGGACGTGCCGTCGGAGAACGAGGTCTGGCCGGTGAGCGGGATGCCCAGGATCGTGCTGCCCGGCGCGGCGATGTGGACGCTGGTCTTGCCGTAGTTGCTGAACGGCTGCCAGCGGCCGCCGCCGGCGTGGGCGCGGGCGATGGTGCCGGCCGGGTCGACCGCGGCGACGGTGATCACGTTCGGCCGCGGCAGCGAGCCCGGGAAGCGCGGGTTGCGGTCGTTGTCGTTGTGCTCGTTGCCGGCGGCGATCACCAGCAGCACGCCCTTTTTCTCCAGCCAGTCCCAGAGCTCGAGCTGATTGAGCTTGCGGAGCGAGTCGTGGTCGATCGGCCCGCCGAGGGAAAGGTTGATCACCTTCGCACCCTGGTCGGCGGCGTAGGCGATGCCGAACAGGATGTCCTGCAGGCTGCCGCGCCCGTCGAACTGCATGACCCCGACGGGCAGGACGGTGACGCCCGGCGCGAGGCCGAGGACGGCGTCGGCGTTGCCGCCCGGTCGGCCGGCGATGAGCGAGGCGCAGAACGAGCCGTGGTTGAAGTCGTCGCCGGGCTTGTACAGGCGGCCGCTCTTGGTGGGGAAGTGGTAGCCGTGCACGTCGTCGACCAGGCCGTTGCCGTCGTCGTCCTTGCCGTTCTCCTGCTCGCGGGGGTTGGTCCAGAGGAAGGCGCGCAGCCGGGCGTCGTCGGTGTTCAGCCCTTCGTCAACGACCGCAACCAAAGGAAGCCTCGACGACGACGACACCACGCGGTCGGCCACCTCGAACCAGCCGGTGTCCATGCCGTCGTTCACGGGGTTGCGGATCGTCCACTGGAACTCGCGGAGCTTGGTCTGCGGGCCGGCGTACGCCTGCACGGGCAGGTTCGGGATCGCGAGCGTGACCGACGGGTCTTCTGCTTCCAGTTGCGCGGCGGCGGCGAACAGGTCGTTGTTGTTCTCGCCGCGCGTGCGGACCGCGGCGACGCGCTCCACCGCCAGCGGCGCGCTCCCGACCCCCGCGGGCAACCCGCGGCCGCCGGCGTTGCGCGTGCGCTTCGCGTCACGGAACACCAACAACCCGTCGGGTTCGGGCAACGGTTCGGCGTTGAACACCCGGCTTACCGCGGTATCCAGGCTGCGCTTCCGGTTGCCCAGCGGGGCGCGCTCCGCATACTCCCGGCGGAAGCGCTCGGCCGCGTCGTTGCCGCCGACCTTCGGCGCGAGCCGGCTGCGCGGCACCTCGGCGACCTTGGTGCGGACGCCCTCGGGCGCGTCGGCCGCGTCGGGCTGATCGACCGGGGCGGCGCCGTGGTCGCCATCGTCAACACCCGCGGCGGGCGGCGTCACGGCCGGCGGTCGGCCCACGATCACGCCCTGCCCCGGGAGGATCGGGCGCACGTCCGCGCCGCTCGGCGGGGCGGGGGCGTCCAGGCTCAGCACCCACACGCCCGCGTCGAACTTCGCGTCTTGCAGGTCGAACGGCAGCCCGTCGCGGATCAGGTCGATCTGCTTGGCGAGGTGGTTGAACGACCCGCGGTGCACCACGAAGAACCCCGCGACGCCGTAGTCGAAGTACAGGTTCTCGACGCTGACGACCTGCGGGATGTTGCTAGCGATCTGCTGCGCGAGCGCGGTGACCTGGTCGCCAGATTTCGCCCCCTGCACCAACACTTCTAAGCGGTGCGGCCGGCCTTCGAGACGCAGCACCCCACCGAGCGACCGGCCCGCGACGTAGCGCGCCACCGACAACGGCTCGTTCCGGTCGACCTTCACCTTGCGCGACGACTTCGCCTCGGGGTCGGGGACGGTGACGCCGGTGACGAACCGGCCCATCAGCCGCAGGTCCACCAGCCGGAAGTTCCCCCGCAGGCCGTCGCCGTCGCGCGACACGTACCCCAGCAAGGCCCAGTCGGCGCGGACCTGGTCGCGGAGGAAGCCGCACACCGAGCGTTCGTCGCCGTAGGCCGGGTTGCTGCGGACGGCCTGCGCGAGTTCGGTGGCAGTGGTGGTATCAAGCACGTCGAGGCCGGCGTTGGACAGGTGGTTGTTCACCGCCGCCTGGATCGCCTCGAGCGTCTCGGTCGGGACGGTGTCGTCGGGCGTCTGCATCAGCGTCAGCACCCGCGGCCGGCCGAGTTCGGAGACCACGCCCTCGACGCGTTGCAGCAGTTGCGTCGCCTGGTCGCGTTGCTTGTCGTCCGGCGTGAGCAGCGCCCACTCCGGCACCTCGAGCGCGTTCTTGACCCGCAGGACCACGGCCGGGTTCAACGCGTACTCGTGAACCGGCCAGGCTAACTCGTCGAAGATCGCGCTACGCACCAGACGGGACACGCCGGCGGCGTCGGCGTTGACGCGGAGCGACAGCTCGACGACCGCCTCGCCGGCGACGTCGGCCTGCCGGGCGTCACGGACCTTTACGCCCTTGGCCCCGGTGGGCAGCTTCGCCGCGACCGCGTCGACCAGCAGGTCCCGGTCGTTCACGCCGTCGAGCCCGGCGATAAAAACAGTCTGCTGCCGCGCCGGCGCCTGCTCGGCTTTTTGCAGTCTTTCCAACGCGCGGGCGACGTACTCCCGCCCCTTGCGTTCGAGCGTGCGTTCGTCGCTCGCCAACTTCGGCCAGTCGTCGTTGAACACGGCCAGCGTCTGCGCGCTCAGCGTGTCGACGACCATCACCGTGACGCGGACGCGCTGCAGCTCCTTGCCCGCGAGGATCGGCCGACCGGAAACCAGCCAGATGATCTCGTCGGGGAACCGCTTAGCGAGCAGGTCCTTGAGGCCCTCCTCGTCGAAGTCGTCGAAGGCTTCCTTGAGCTTGCCGTCGCGCAGCCCGGCCAGCGCGGTGTTGGTGATCGGCGACAGCGGGTCGGTCATCGCGTTGGCGAGCCCGGTCATCATGTCGTTGCCGAGCAGGTCCTGGTTCTCGGTGCCGGGCAGCCCCACGTTGCCGGGTTCCTTGCTCAGCGACCACCCGGAGAGCAGGCGGACGTCGCGCGGGTCGCGCTCGACTTGCCAGTCCTGCCACCACTGGATCAGGTCGTCGTCGCCCCCGCCGGTACCCAGCGCGTCGGCGACGGCGACGATCTCCCGGCCACGGGCGCTGCTGACGCTGAGCGCCACGCCGACCTCTTCCGCTGCCTTCTCCAGTTCACCGGCCAGGCCCTGCACGTCGAACGCGCCGCGGATGCGGATGCGGGTTGTGGTCTGGTCGCCGCCGTCGTCGAAGTTGTCGAGGCGGATCCGGCCGTCGATCCACCGCCCGATCTCGTCGGTCAGTTGCTGCGCCTGGTCGCGGTTGGACAGGCCGGTAATGGTCACGGCGAAGTTGCGGACCTCGAGGTTGATGCCCGGGTCCTGCGGCGGCGGGGCGTAGCCCTCCCAGGCGGCGCGGGTGAGGTGCCGGGCGAGGATCTCGGCGGGAAGCACCTGCCCGGGGTTGTGCCAGACGCCCCGGCCGGAGGTGATGAGCTCGCCGGTCCGCAGGTCGAGGAAGTCGAACTCCACGTCGAACGCCTGCCCGTTCGGCTGGCCCGCGGCGGGGTAGCACTTGAGCACCAGCGCGAGTTCGGCGTCGCTCTCCAGCGCCAGCGTCTTGGCGACGCCTTCGGGGTCGTTCCGGCCCAGCGCGAGCTGCTTCTGCGCGGCGTTGCGGGCGTTGGCCTCGAGGCTGACGATGTCGACGCCCGGGTGGTTCTGCTTCCAGAACCGGCGGACCTGCGCCGCGAGCAGCGACGTGTCGACCTGTACCAGCCGCTTGCCGTTGGGACCGGGCGTGACGAAGGCCTCAATCGCGACCGCCGGCCCGAAGTCGTCTTCGTACTTCTCGATGAAGCGCCGCTTGACCGCGGGGTCGAGTTCGTTCGGCCCCAGCGCCGTGGGGTCTTCCTTCTGGATCGGCGCGACCGGGGCGTTGCCACCGCCGCCCAGGATCGGTGGGTCGGGCTTCTGGGCGGACAGTTCCAGCGACACGCCGGCGAGCAGCGTCACGCTCAGCATGGCGGCACACCAAGCGCTGAAGCGGTGGCGGCGAGACGGTTTTGCGGCGGGTCTCAACATCCGGGGGGCAGCGTTCATGGTCTGTCTCTCTTCTTGGCCGAGCGCTCGTGCAAGACCACGGCGGCTCTCGTTCAACTCAAAACCGGTGCGGTCTGGCGGCGATACAGACTCGCAACCAAGGCGAAGCGGCATGTGGTGATCAATCGGGCCGGACTTCGAGTTCCCAGTCCACGGCGCGGACCTGCATCGCGTCGCCCTCGAAGTCCTTGGCCAGCGTGGCGGGCAGCTTCAGCGGGCGCCAGGGCATGTCGACGTCGACCGGTTCGCGGCTGGGGCCGAAGAAGCGGTAGCGGTACGCGACGTAGAGGTCGTCCTCGGTCGCGTTGCGCAGCCGGAGGCGGACGGACATGGGCTGAGTCGGGGTTGCGCCCACGACGACCGGCTCGCCGAGCAGGACGAGTTGGTAATCAAGTTCGCCTTGCAGCGTGATCTTGGGGTAAGCGATGGAGGGGACGGGGTCGCGGGCGGGGTTTTTCGGCCCGACCACGTTGTCGTCGCCGGCGCAGCCGGGCAGCGTGAGCAGGCAGGCCACCAACACCGCGGGAGCGAACCACCGGACGAGTTGAGCAAAGGGAACGGGCATGTGGTCTCCAGAGACGCGCGGCGGTCGGCAGAAGTTCCGCGGCGGCGGGTGATCAAGCCGGAATCACTGGCGTTGCAGGACGACCCACCGTCGGCGGTTGCCGTCCCAGACGAGCCGGGCGTCGAGCGAGGTGGCGAGCAGGTCGCGGCGCGACGCGGGGTGGGTGAGCCGGACGGACATCGTGACCGTGCGCTGCGCCCCGGAGCCGGCCTCGACCGCCGAGACGCGGAGCAGGTGCAGGAGGTTGGGGTCGTAGTCCGCGGGTTGGCCGGCGGTCCCGGGGCCGAGCGGGTCGTAGACGTCGGCCGGGTTGGGCTGGAAGCCGCGGAGCAGTTCTTCGTCGTTGGCGTAGGTGTCGCCGACGAGGATGAAGTTGCCCTGGATGACGTCCATCCCGGTGAGCTGGTTGCGGAGGCGGTCCTGGGCGGCGGCGAGGGTCGCGCCCGAGAGCGTGGTGCGGTTCTGGATCGGGGCGAAGGCGAGGACGACCTTGGTCGCGGCGGTGCGGACGCTAGGCACGTTGGCGAGCCGGCGGGCGAGGTCGCGGGCGGCGGCGTCGACGAACTCGTCGGTCAGCTCGAGCGGGGCGACGACGTTGCGGGGCGGCGGCGCGGGGGCCGGGGCGTCGGGCGTCGTCTCACAACCCAGGAGGAGAGCGAGCGTGACCACGGCGAGCGTGGTGTTCGCGAGAGACGCCCGGACGGATCGGGGGAAACCACTGAACGAACCAACGCGTTGGTGGGGCTTCATGGCGGGTCTCGCGTCGCGCGGGGGAAGGCGTACAGAAAGGAAGCGACTCCCACCCGGTTGCGGGCGGGAGTCGGCGGGGGTTCGTCGTGGCTACTTCTGGGCGTTCTCGGCGACCTTCTGCTGATACGTCTCCTGGAGCCGGCCGTTCTCTTCGGCACTGATCCACATCTGCCGGTACGGCTGATAGAAGAAGTTCTTGCTGAACGTCTTGGACGTGAAGTCCCGGCGGAGCATCGGCTTGTTGAGCGTGACGGTCAGCCGGTACGTCAGCTTCTGGGCGTTGGCGTCGGTGGTCTTGTTGAACTTGGTCTTGATCACGTAGACCTGGCTGGGCGGGTAGGCGGCGGGCTGGTTGTTGTTGCCCAGCGGGTCGAACACCGCGATCGGCTGGTTGTTCGTCGCCTTCTGGATCGCCTCGTTGCCCGCCTGGTCGTCCTCGGAGAGGAACACGAACAGCCCCTGCAGCACGTCGCTGTTGATCATGTTGACCCGCAGTTCGTCGGCCGCGGCCCGCAACGAGTTGCCCTCGGGCGTGTCGGGGAACTTGCTGTTCTGGAACACGAGGATGTTCTTGGTCGGGCCCTCGCTCGCCGGGCTCCGGGGCAGCGTCCGGGCCAGCCAACGCGCCGCCTCGGGCGCCAGCTCGATAAACGCCTCGTCGGGGACCTTGTTGGCGTTCTCCTCGGCCTGCTGCTGGACGCTGAGCATCCGCTGCTCGAGCGAGTTCTCGCCTTGCTCGCTGCTGAAGAACGCGCCCATCGTGCCCCAGAAGTCCGTGTCGTCGATGATCTTCTGCCGGGCGACGTCGGACGGCAGGTTCACGTCGGCGACGCCGTGCGTCTTGATGCCGGTGCAGCCCGTGGACAGGCCGATCACGGCCGCGAGCGCGACGAATCCGATCAGGGAAGCGGTGGGTCTCATCTCAAAAGTCCTCGGAGGTAAGAGTTTCGATGGAGGGTCGGGAGCCGGGCCGGGCCGGGTCGTGGCGGAGTCGCGCGGTGTTTTGGCTGCCTTGGCGAACCGACGCACGGACGGGACACGGGTTTCAATTCTGGGACAAGATTCTGCACGATCGAATCAGTTCGCCGACACACGCTGCCGGATGGACTCAAGGATCAGCCGGGACATCGCGTCGTTGCGGCCCGGGTCGACCTGCACGGTGTACCGGCTGGTGCCCGCGTCGGTGCCGGCGACGGTGACCTTGATGCGGTTGCTCCCGGCGTCGCGCGCCTCGAGACGCCACGGCCGGTCGGCGAAGCGCTCGCGCTGCGTCACCGTGTAGCCGAGGTCCTGCATCGTCCACTCGACCGCGTCCCACGTCTGCTCCGGCGACGCCGAGGCGAAGTGTTCATACCGGCCCCACGGCTCGGAGACGCCCGGGCGCGAGCGGTTTTGGCAACCGACCGACGACAGCAGCACCGGCGTCGCGCAGCACGCGATCAGGAGCAGGCGGAGCCAGGCGCGGCGCGGCGGTCGGCCGGGCGCCGCGGAACAACGCGACGAGAACCAAGGCATGTTGTCGTCCCCGTGGGTTTCTCTCGGCGGAAATGGCCACCGTCACCAACCCGGACAGGGTAATCGATGCCGCGGTTCAGACAACCCGGCCGCCGCGGTACGCTGACGCCCGGACG
Organism: Phycisphaera sp.; assembly: GCA_028285385.1. Lineage (GTDB taxonomy): Bacteria > Planctomycetota > Phycisphaerae > Phycisphaerales > Phycisphaeraceae > CAZIXN01. Next base: position 31,030 of record JANQPR010000105.1, on the reverse strand, counting down.
GGTGGCCGACCCGTGGCGCGGGTCGGAGCGCCGCTGTGAACGCGAGCACTCGGGGAAACGAGGAGCCGAGCATGAACGACACGCCGCCGCCCCCGCCGTCGAGTGCCGCAGCGCCGCCGACGCCGTCACACCAACCCCCGCCGTACGCCGCGCCGCCGGGCGCGCCGGCGGAGAAGCCGCCGACGCTGGCGGTGCTGTCGCTGGTGCTGGGGCTGGTCGGGGTGGTCACGGCGTGCGTGGGGCTGGGCCTGTTGCTCGGGCTCGCCGCGATCCTGCTCGGCGTCATCGCGCTGGCGACCACCAAAGCGGCGCCGGGCGGCCCGAAGCCCAAGGGCCGGGGCATGGCCGTCGGCGGGATCGCGGCGGGGCTGCTCGCGATCGTCGTCTTCGCGGTCACGATCGCGGCCTTTATCTCGGCCGGCTGGCACGCGAAGCAGGCCGCGCTCGGCCTCGTCCAGCACTCTCAGGCCCGGCAGATCCACTTCGCGTTGCACGCGCACGCCTACGACCAACAAGACGAGAACCCGACGCAGCCGTCGCGGTTCACGACCAACCCCTTCGACCTGGTGGACCCGGGCTACATCGACGCGGCGATCTTCGAAGACCCGTTCGGCGACGAACCCGTCCCCGACGACTTCGACCAGTGGGCCGCCGCGGACCGGGCCCGCTGGCTGCGCAACCAGGGCGGGTTCGTGCTGTTGCCCGGCGTGACCGAAGGATCGTCGGGCGACACCATCGCGGTTATCTCCAAGCCCGCATCGTCGCCGCAGGGCGTCGTGGTCGTCACGCAAGACGGCTTGGCGTTGCACCGCAACGACCTCGACGCGCTCGAAGAAGAGGTCCATAACCAGACCGGCAAGACGCTCGACCAACTCGTCGACGAGTTCGAACGCGGCTGGTACTGAGGTAGAGCAAGACGCTCGTGATGCACTTGTCAAAGAAAGAGCCTGAGCGCTGCCGGTGTCGTCGACACCAACGCGCCGGCCCCCGCGTTCGGACGGGACTCTTCGGGATCACTTCGCGGAACGGCGGAGGCGCCCGGCGGGCAACGTGGTGAGTCGGTCGCGGCGGAGACAACGAGGGAACTCGGGGTTCGGGTCGTTGAATCGGCCGACGGTCGCAAGACCACGAAACGCGGGCCCGGGCACGTCGCATACCCGGAAGCGGTCCGTCCGGCGAGGCGTCGCCCCACCCGCCGCGCTCCCCGCGGGGGCGCCGGCTCTACCCGGGGGCGGGAACGCACTCCCGTGCGCAGTCAACCGTTGCTCCGGTAGCTTCCGCACGCGTTGCCGCGGGTCAACAGCCCGCGCGTGACCGGACGCCTACGATCCGCCCGTGAGAAGGAACCGCCTTGTTCGCCCGGTCGGGACGGCCCGCCCGCGCCCGGCCCGGCGTGTCGGCTTCACGCTGATCGAACTGCTGGTCGTGGTCTCGATCATCGCGCTGCTGATCGGGCTGTTGCTGCCCGCGTTGGGCGCCGCACGGCGCACGGCCCGCGACACGGTCTGTCAGGCGAACCTGCGCACAACGCACCAGCTCGTCACGTCGTTCGCCGTCGACCACGACGCGCGGCTGCCGCTCGGTTACCGGCTCGGGCGCAAGCAGTTCAACACGATGGTCGCGTCGGGCTTCGGCGGCGGGAAGCTCGTGCTGTTCGGGTTGCTGGTCGAGGGCAGCTACGCCGGCGACGGGCGGAGCCTGTACTGCCCGGCCGAGACCGCGCCCGGGCAGCGGTGGAACACCGAAGAAAACCCGTGGACGCCCGGACTTCCGGGGGTGAACGTGCAGGCGGGTTACGCGTCGTACCCGTTCGTCGACTGGGGCACCGGCACCGCGCCGCTGGACCCGCCGGGCTGGGCGACGCTCGACACGCTCGAGTCCGGCCAACCCTTGCTCGCCGACGGCGTCGGCCTGCCGGCGCGTCTGGACTCCCGCCACGTCGACTTCGTGCACGTGCTCTATGCCGACAGCGCGGTGGGGCGCGTCGAAAGGGCGGTGTTCGACGAGGACCTGGCGCAGTGCACCGCGTTGGACGCGGCGTTCAACCCGCAGCAACAGGCGATCTGGGACGCGCTGGCGGCGGCGCGGGACGAATGAGCTACGCAAACGCGGAGTCGTTAGCGTGATCGAGGCCCTGCTCCGGGCGGAGCCGCCCCGGTGATTCGGCACAGGCCGTTCAAAGCGTACAAACCAGTGTTTTCTCCACGACGCCCTACACGGCGCAGGAGACCTGTCCGATACTACCCCGGAGAGTTTTCGTTCCGATACCCGGCGGGTGATGGCGAGGCCTTCGACGGGGAGCCCCGCCGCCTCCGGCTGACGGCGCTCAAGGAAACGTGGCTATGAAACGGATGCTGTCCGGCCTGACCATCGGTTGTGTCGTGTCCGCGGCCTTTGGCTTCGGGGGCTGCGGGGAGCACACGCACGAAGTCGAGCGGTATCGCCTGAAAGACCCGTCGGCGGCCGAAACGAAGATCGGGCCGTTTCGCCTGCGCGCGGTGATCAGCGGAGAAGTGAGCACCCCCGGCCTGGACAACCCCGCGGACGTGTTGGTGGATTCGCACGGCCAACTGACCGGGCCGTACACCCTGCACGTGGTGACCTCGTACTATGGGCAGACGCAGGGCGTCTGCAAGCTGCACGAGGTCACGATGCGGATCGGGGATCAACCCGTGGTGGTCCTGCACGCGGAAACCGACCCCGTGATCGACGTGGCCTACCAGCCCTGGCTGCCCCACGCGGTTTCCGGGAGTGTCGTGGTGCCCCTGGGGGACCGGCTGCCGTTCCAGACCCGGGACGACGTGGTCGTCACGGTGAAGTACCAGCCCCCGGAGAGACCCGACATCCACGACTTCCGCGCGGTCTTCGTCGGGGACAGGAGCAAGACCGTCACCTCGAAGCTCGACACGTTGTTGCGATCCTAGGGGCGGGGCGCCACACCTAGGCGCAGCCGATGTGTGTCGGAGGTATCTGTGATTTCCGTACACATCACGCTGTGCGTGAGGTGTGGCCTTCGACAACACCAATCACGATTGACTTTAGCCGTCGCTGGCGATCACTACCAAAAAGACGCCAATGAAAGCAATCCAAATCAGCAAAGTCACAACGGTGAGCCAAGTGAACTGTCGGAATGACTTACGCAATTCCTTGAGAGTCTGCGTTTCCATATCTGGATACCGCCGAAGCAGAATCTTCGATTCGACGGCATAACCGAGCCCGACCACAGGTAAGAAGACAAGCAAGATCGGCACGAAGATCGAAAGGGCAAGAAGGACTACCCAGAAGTTTCCGGCGCTTCGTAGTGCATTGATTCGCCTTGCGTGTTTCTCCGTGATCGCCGCGGCGTCTTCCATGAACCTCACCGCCCCTCCAGCAACCGTTGCCCGAGGAAGTCGGCGAGGTCGGGGACGGCTTCGACTTTTCGGATCACGCTGTCGATGTCGTACTCGAGGCGGACGAACTCGACGCGGGCCGACGTCTCTTCGCCGTTGGTGGCGTCGTCGGGGTTGGGTTCGCCCTGCTCGTACATGATGGCGTAGGAGGCGCGGGGGTCGCGGTCGCGGGGTTGGCCGACGGACCCGGGGTTGACGATGCACTTCTCGGTGTCGGCGTACTTGTAGACGCCGCCGAGGTCGGCGGGGGGGTAGAAGTCGGGCTCGTCGGTGAACACGCCGGTGACGTGGGTGTGGCCGCAGAAGCAGCGGTTCTCGATGCGTTCGAAGATGGCGTCCATCTTGCCGGGCGCGGTGATGACGTCGTCGGGGAAGACGTATTCGTTGATGGGTCTTCGGGGCGAGGCGTGGACGTAGACGGCGCCCTCGTGCCAGCGGCGGATGAGCAGGTTGCCGAGGTACTCCCAGCGGTGCTTGCGTTTGTCGTCGTCGGCCTCTTCCTCGAACTGCTTGCGGGTCCAGAAGGCGGCGGCCTCGGCGGAGGTGTTGAAGCTGGTCGGCTCGTAGAGGACGGCGAAGTCGTGGTTGCCCATCATGGCGAACTCGCAGCGGTCCATGACGGTGTCGAGGCACTCGACGGGGTTGGGCCCGTAGCCGATGATGTCGCCGAGGCAGTAGATGCGCTCGATCCCGCGGCGGTCGATGTCGGCCAGGACGGTCTCGAGGGCGTCGAGGTTGCCGTGGATGTCGGAGATGAGGGCGGTGGGCATGGGGCGGGCGTCGAACGACTGGGGTTCAGGGGCTAGCGTCGGCACGAGGGGTTGGAAGCCCGGGCCCGGGCCGAACGGGTAATGTAGCCGAACGCGTTACGAACCTACAGAGGCCCGCCCGTTCGAGTGTTTTCGCCAGACGCTAAACGCCAGACGCCAGACCCTCGTGCCGCGCCGAAGCGGGCGCTGCTCGTGCGCCCGTCGGCTTTGGGGGACGTGGCGCGGACGGTGCCGGCGGCGGTGTCGATCAAGGCGGGGTGGCCCGGGTGTCGGCTGGAGTGGGTGGTGAACCGGCCGTTCGTCGACGCGGTGCGGCACCACCCGGCGGTGGACGAGGTGATCCCGTTCGACCGCGACTCGCCCGGCAAGGTGTGGGGGCTGATGCGCGAGCTGCGGCGGCGGAAGTACGACGTGGTCTACGCCCTGCAGGGGTTGGCGCGGTCGGGGCTGCTGACGTGGAGCACGCGCGCCCCGCGGCGGGTCGGGTTTGCGGACGCGCGGGAGGGCGGGTGGCTGGGGTGCAACGTGCGGCACCGGGTGGAGCGTGACAAAGCCGCGCAGAGCGATGACACGTGGGTGGTGAATCGAAGGGGGGGAAACGCTGTGGTGATCCCGGAGCGCGAGACACCGGGCGCGGTGTGGGCGGTGGAGAAGATGCTCGGGTTGCTCGCCGCGGACGGCGTGCCGGCCGTGGACGACTTGCGTTTGTCCGTGGGCGACAGCGACGTGGCGTGGTGGTCGGCGTGGCGCAACGAGCAGGGCATGGGCAACGAACCGTACGCGGTGATCGCGCCGACGGCGCAGTGGGGCTGCAAGTGCTGGCCGGTCGAGCGGTATGCCGCGGTGGCGGAAGCGGTGCTGCGCGAAGATTTGGTCGAGCGGGTTGTGGTGGTGTGTTCGCCGGTCGAGCGGGACGGCGTCCGGTCAGGGTTCGACACGGCGCTGGACGAGCCGGCTTTGCGCGAACGGGTGCTCTGGCCGGACACCACGGTCGGGCAACTCATGGCGGTGATCGCCGGGGCGCGGCTGGTGGTCTGCAACGACTCGGCGGCGTTGCACCTGGCGGTGGGGTTGAGAGTGCCAACCGTAAGCGTGTTCGGGCCGACGGACCCGGCGTTGGTGGGGCCATGGGGATACGAGTTGGCGGGGGGCGCGGTGGAGGGCGGAGCGGGCCCCGCCGAGGCGGCGTCTCGGCGGGCGTTGGGGGCGCGGCATCGGGTGGTCCGCGCGCCGGGGGCGGTGGACGGGGCGGTGGATTATCGGAAGCGGCGGGACGACGACACGCTGATGCGGGCCGTGCCGATGGCGGCGGTGTGGTCGGTCGTGGCGGGTCAACTCGGCTGATCCGCTGGGGCTGCGCGGCGGCGCTTGGTGCCGAACGCTTCTACGGACGGGCTGACCCGGCTCGATGTCTGGATGGGTCAAGATGGGGAGGCACGGGAGAGGCTCAGGCGGCCGGTTCGGTTGCGTAACCTTTGACATCACCGGCAGATCGCGGGTACTTTGCGGGTCGCGCTGGGGGTTATTCCTCCCGGGTTTGGGTCGGGTTTCGCCGGCGCGGCGCTTGGCCAGGGACTCGGCCGACGGGGCGACGCGGGGGGCCTCAGCGGGGGGTGGCGACGGGGTGGTTTCAGAGGGGTGGCATCACAACGGCCCGGAGTTCGTGCGTGTTCCAGACCAATCGTCCCAGCGTTGCCCGGACCGTGTCGTGCCCGTTCCCGGCGTGGGTGCCCGCGTTGCTGTTGCTGTGCGCGGTGGCGCTGCCGACCATTGCACAGAACGACGAAACGCCCGAGTTGCCCGAAGACGCCATTACCGCCGAGGCGGCGTGGTCCTCCGCGCAAGCCCAAGGTGTGCAGGCTTTTGTCGATTTCCATCTCGCGTCGTTTGCGACCGACGACGCCGAGGCGATCAGCAACGCCCGCGAAGCACTGCTGGAGCCGTTGAACGACCTGACCGCCACGGCGACGTTCCAGTCGCAGTACTTCCGGCTGCTGGCGCAGCGGCTCAACGACGGCTTGGCAAACTACTCGGTCATCGGCCGGGTCAACGCGATGATGCTTGCCCGCCGAGTCATCGACCCGAACATCACGCAGGTCCTCGAGGCCGGGATGCGCGACGACAACGCCGGGGTCCGCTTCGGCGCCGCCAAGACGCTCGGCGAGCTGATGCCCAACGAGGGCCTGAACCTCAACGCCCGGGACCGGCAGCGGCTGCTGCAGGTCCTCGCCGACGCCGCCTCGGCCGAGCCCGACGCGTTCGTCGTGGGCAAGCTGCTGCCGGCGATCAGCGCCACCGGGCTCGACGACGTGCCGTCCACGCTCATCGCGGTGTTCAACGCCCGCGTCCTGCTCCACGCGGCGGACCCGGCCCTGTCGTACCAACCGGAACTCGGCGCGGTGCAGGAGCTCTTCATTTCCCGGCTGGGCCAGTTCACCAACGCGCAGCGCCGGCAGTTCCTCCGCGCCGCGCAGCGGTACCTTCACCTGATCTCGACTCAGCTCGAAGCGGGCGACATCCCGGACGCCCAGGCGTCGACCGCGCGGGCGCTGCTGACCCAGTTCGCAACGATCCTCGAAGAGTTGTCGCGGACGCTCGGGTTGCCGGGCAACCTGCCGCCGGGGGTGGCGAACCGGCTCGCCCAGGACGACTTCGCGGGCCTGATCGAGGTCGCCGCGGCGTGGGCCGAGCGCATGACCCCGCCGCCGCTGAACTTCACCGAGGACGACCTGTCCATCGCCGCGCCCGAGGCGGAAGGCGAGGCCGAGGAAGCCAGCGCCGTCGCCGCGGACGGTTGAATGACCCGCGTCTTTTGGCGTTGAAGATGCCTTGCGATGTCTGAGGTCTTGCTTGTCCGCCACTGCCGGGCCGCCGGCCAGGCCCCCGAGTCGCCATTGACCAAGGCGGGCCAAGCCCAGGCACGGGCGCTCGCCGTGCGCCTGTCGGAGTTTGGGGTTGAGCGGATCGTGTCGAGTCCGTTCCGCCGGGCTCGTGAATCCGCCACTCCCTTGGCCGATCGCCTTGACCTCAAGGTGAATGTGGACGAGCGCCTGATCGAGCACCGCCTTTCGGATCCACCGGTAGACGACTGGCGGCCTTGGCTGCAGAAGGCCTTCACCCACCCCCACCTGAAAGCTCCTGGCGGAGAATCCGGCGCCCAGAGCACGGCCCGCGGGTGGGAAGCCATGGACGCCGCGTTGGCTTGCCCCGAGCAACGCGTGGTCCTCGTGAGCCACGGCGCACTCATCTCCCTGATCATTCACCGGCTCGACCCTCACTTCGGATTCCCGGGCTGGGCCTCACTGAAATGCCCCGATGGGTTTTGCATCAGTCAGCCGCGTGAGAAGGACTTCCGAGTCGAGCGGCTGCAGCTGGATGACGCGAGCTAGAAGAACTTCATCGCGGCGCGCAGCGCGTCGGCGAGTTGGTCGAGTTCGGCCTTCGTGTTGTAGAAGCACAGCGACGCCCGCACGGTCGCTGGTACGTCGAAGCGGTCCATGACGGGCTCGGCGCAGTGGTGCCCGGTGCGCACCGCGACGCCGTGCCGGTCCAGCACGGGCCCGAGGTCGTAGGGGTGGACGCCGTCGATGACGAACGACAGGATCGACGCCTTGTGTTTCGCGGTGCCGATCAGGCGCAGGCCGTCGATCTCCTGCAGCCGTTGCGTGCCGTAGGCGAGCAGGTCGGCCTCGTGCCGGGCCGCGCCGGCGTGGTCGAGGCGGTTCATGAAGTCGATCGCGGCGCCCAGGCCGATGACGCCGGCGATGTGCGGCGTGCCCGCCTCGAAGCGGTGCGGCGGGTCGGCGTAGGTCGTCTTCTCCAGCGTTACCCGCGCGATCATCTCGCCGCCGCCCTGGTACGGCGGCATGTCCGCGAGCAGTTCGGGTTTGCCGAACAGCACGCCGATGCCCGTCGGCCCGAAGACCTTGTGCCCGGAGAACACGAGGAAGTCGCAGCCCAGGTCGGCGACGTTCAACTCCGGATAGGCGTCTTCGTGCTCGGGGTGGGCGGGGTGCGGGGCGGCCTGGCAGGCGTCGAGCAGCACCTTCGCGCCGACCGCGTGGCCGGCTTCGACGATCTCCTTTACCGGGTTGATCGTACCCAGCGCGTTGCTGACCCAGACGACCGCGATGAGCTTCACCCGCTCATCGAGCATCCCCCGGAAGTGCTCCATGTCGAGTTCGCCGTCGTCCGTGATCGGGACCACGTCGAGCGTCGCGCCCGTCGCCTCGCACACCATCTGCCAGGGCACGAGGTTGGAGTGGTGCTCCATGTGCGAGACGATCACACGGTCGCCCGGCTGCAGCGACAGCGGGTTGCCCGGGGTTTTGTAGGCATTGGCGACGAGGTTGATGCCCTCGGTCGCGCCGCGGACGAACACGCAGCTCTCGGGCGACGGCGCGCCGACAAACCGCGCGACCTTGAGCCGGGCGTCCTCGTAGGCCCGTGTCGCCTCCTCCGCCATGGCGTGCAGCCCGCGGTGGACGTTCGCGTTGTACCGCCGGTAGTAGTCGTCGAGCGTCTCGATGACCGACGCCGGCTTCTGCGCCGTCGCCGCGTTATCCAGGTACGCGAGCGGGTGCCCATGAATCTCCTGCTGCAGGGCGGGGAACTGTGCACGGATGGCTTCGATGGCGCCGGTAGAACTAGGTTTGGAGGCGATGGACATCATCCTGAGTCTAGGACACTGGCCGAACCAATTGCCTGTCGCAGTCGTAGCAAGCGGGTTTCAGATATTGCTGCACGATGGAGCTGACATGTGGGTTTGGCCTGACTCGATACCGCCTGGCGCCGAATGGCTGCTGATCGTGGCATTTCCCGTGGGACTTCTTCGTGCGGACCGATTCCCGTTACGGGCAGTGATTCAGGTGTGCCTGATATTCGTGGCGGTGGTTCTCACGATCCGGGTGCTTCGGAGGCGAGGAGCGTCTCGCGTCACCACCACGTTGGTGGCCACGAGTACGTACGCAGTTGCCGTGACAGCGACAAATCTGGGTTTTCTCCTTTGTTTCTCGCTGCGTTGGTAAGACTTGCGAGGTCTATTTCACACCTCGATGCTCAGGCCCTGCGCCTTCGGCAGCTTCGCGATCATCTCGGCGGCGAGGAGTTGGCGGACGGGGACGAGGTCCATCCGCTCGAAACCCTCGGCGGCAAAGGCGTAGATCAGCATCGCGCGGGCGACGTCCTCGCTCAGGCCGCGCGACATGAAGTAGAACACGTTCTCGGGGTCGACGGCGCCGGTGGTGCAGCCGTGGGTGCACTTGACGTCGTCGGCGTAGATCTCGAGCTGCGGCCGGGCGTTCACGCGGGCGTCGTCGGACAGCAGCATGTTGCGGTTGGACTGCACGGCGTCGGTGAGCTGCGCGACCTGGTCGACGATGATCCGGCCGGTGAACACGCCGCGGGACTTGCCGTTGAGGATGCCCTTGTAGAACTGCCGGCTCTGGCAGTCGGGCGCGGCGTGGTTGACGCGCATCGCGTTGTCGAGGTGCTGCTCGCCGTGCCCGACGTAGAGCCCGTTGATCAGGCAGTGCGACTTCGTGCCGGCGAGGGTGGGGATCACGTTGTTGCGGACGAGTTTGCCGCCTAGCAGCACGGTGTGGCTGTGGACGTCGGCGTTCTCGCCCAGGTGCGCGAACAACGACGAGACGTTGAACGCCGATTCAGATTCCTTCTCGAGCAGGTAGTGGTGCACGACCGCCTGCTCGTCGGCGAAGACCTCGGTGACCGCGTTGTTCAGGTACACCGCGTCGTCGCTGGTCGTGACGTAGTGCTCGAGCACGGTGACGCTCGCGCCCTCCTCGGCGACGACGACGTTGCGCGGGTGCGTCGCGATCGGCTCGTCGGTTTCCGTGCCGATGCTGAGGATGTGGATCGGCTTGGCGGCGTGCTGGGCACGCCGGACGTGGACGAACACGCCGTCCTCGATGCTGGCGTTGGAGAGCGCGGTGAAGACGTCGTCGGTGTCTTTGGTTAGCTCGCCGATGAACGGCTCGAGCAGGTCGCGGTGCTCGCAAGCGGCCTTGCGCAGCGTGCAGCAGGTCACGCCCTTCCCGAGCGCGGCCACGTCGTCGGAGAGGTCCTTGCGGAACCGGCCGTTGACGAAGACGAGCGTGACGTCGTCGAGCCCGGGGATCGCGAAGCCGGGCGCGACCTCGTCTCCGAGTTCGGCGTCGTCGACCGCGGAGACGAAGTTGATCGCCTTGAGCGCGTCGAGGTTGGTGAACCGCCACGACTCGTTGCGGCGGTCCGGCCAGCCGAGGCCGTTGAACGCGTCCCGGCCCGCGTCGCGGAGCGGGTTGAGCCAGGACTGGCACTCGGGCAGCTCGCGGGGGGTGGCCGTGTCGATCACGCCGTCGAGTGTACGGGGGTTGGAGACCGCGGTCATGGTTCGCCTCGGTTGGGCCCCGCCTGCGTTCACGGGGCGTCGCTTCTGAGAAAGGTACGATCAGGCCCCGGCGCCGACGGCCTCGTTCACGCCGAAGGGGGCGTACCCGGTCTGCTCGAGCTCGGCGGCGACCTCCTTGCCGCCGGACTTGGCGATCTTGCCGCCCACGAGGATGTGCACGTGGTCGGGCACGATGTACTCGAGCAGGCGTTGATAGTGGGTGATGAGCAGGAAGCCGCGCTCGTCGCCGCGCATCGAGTTCACGCCGTCGGACACGATGCGCAGCGCGTCGATGTCGAGGCCCGAGTCGGTCTCGTCGAGCACGCCCAGCACCGAGCCGAGCACCGCCATCTGGAAGATCTCGAATCGCTTCTTCTCGCCGCCCGAGAAGCCCTCGTTGACGTTGCGCTTGAGCATGTCGTAGGGCACGTTGATCTGCTCGGCCTTGGCGCGGAAGTGCTTGAGCAACGCGGCGGCGTCGAGCTCGTCCTTGCCCTCGAACTCGCGCTTGGCGTTGACCGCGGCCTTGAGGAACTGCATCGCGCTGACGCCCGGGATCTCGACGGGGTACTGGAACGCGAGGAACAGGCCGGCGTTGGCGCGTTCGTCGGGGCCGAGCTCGGCGATGTCTTCGCCGCGGAACTCGATCGAGCCCTCGGTGATCTCGTAGTCCTCCTTGCCGGCGAGGACCTGGGCGAGGGTGGACTTGCCCGAGCCGTTGGGCCCCATGATGGAGTGGACCTCGCCGGGCATGATGGTGAGGTCGACGCCGTGGAGGATCTCGACGGCGGGCTGGTCTTCGAGGCGGACGTGGAGGTTCTTGATCTCGAGCAGGGGGGTCGTCATGGCTTTCTCGTTTGAACCGCCAAGGCGCCAAGAGCGCCAAGGCCGGAAACTCTTGTCGGGTGTTGCGTCCTCATTTTCCTTCTCACGGCTTGGCGTTCATTGCGCCTTGGTGGTTATCCCACGGAACCTTCCAGGCTCACCGCCAACAGCTTGTTCGCTTCTACCGCGAACTCCATGGGCAGCTCGCTGAAGACCTCTTTGCAGAAGCCGTTGACGAGCAGGCTCATCGCGTCTTCTTCGCTGATGCCGCGGGCGGTGCAGTAGAAGAGCTGGTCCTCGGCGATCTTGGTGGTCGAGGCCTCGTGCTCGGCGGTCGCGGTGGTGTTGCGGACGTCGACGTAGGGGAACGTGTGGGCGCCGCACCGGTCGCCGATGAGGATCGAGTCGCACTGCGTGAAGTTGTGGGCGTCGGTCGCCGACTTCCGCATCTCGACGAGCCCGCGGTACGTGTTGTGGCCGTGACCGGCGGAGATGCCCTTGGACACGATCGTGCTGGTCGTGTTCTTGCCGATGTGGATCATCTTGGTGCCGGTGTCGGCCTGCTGCCTGAGCGTGGTGAGCGCGACGGAGTAGAACTCGCCCTTCGAGTCGTCGCCCTTCATGATCACGGACGGGTACTTCCAGGTGATCGCTGAGCCGGTTTCTACTTGCGTCCAACTGATGTGCGCCCGGTCGCCGTTGCAGACGCCGCGCTTGGTGACGAAGTTGAAGATGCCGCCCTTGCCGTTTTCGTCGCCGGGGTACCAGTTCTGGATCGTCGAGTACTTGATCTTGGCGTCCTTCTCGGCGACCAGCTCGACGACCGCGGCGTGCAGCTGGTTCTCGTCGCGTTGCGGCGCGGTGCAGCCTTCGAGGTAGGACACCTCCGCGCCCTCGTCGGCGATGATCAGCGTGCGCTCGAACTGCCCGGTGTTCTGCGCGTTGATGCGGAAGTAGGTGGACAGCTCCATCGGGCACTTCGTGTTCTTCGGGACGTACACGAACGACCCGTCGGAGAACACGGCGGAGTTGAGGCAGGCGTAGTAGTTGTCGGCGTAGGGGACCACGCTGCCGAGGTACTTCTTGACCAGCTCGGGGTGCTCACGGATCGCCTCGGAGATCGAGCAGAAGATCACGCCCGCCTCGGCGAGCTGCTTCTGGAAGGTCGTCGCCACGGACACCGAATCGAACACCGCGTCGACCGCGACGGGCTTGCCCTCGACGGTCGTGGGGATCTCGCTGCCGTCGCCGTTGGCCTTGGCGCCGAACTCGGCGAGCTCGGCCTCCTCGCGAGACCGCGCCGCGTCCGCCGGCGAGGCGTCGGTGATGCCCAGCAGGGCCTTGGTCTCGTTGAGCGAGATGCCGAGCTTCTCGTAGGTCTCCAGCAGCGCCGGGTCGACCTCGTCGAGGGACTTGGGGGCCTGCTTGGGGGCGGCGTAGTACGAGATCGCCTGCAGGTCGGGCTGCTCGTAGCCGTAGGGCAGGAACTGCCAAGTGGGCGGCTCCATCTTCTCGAGGTGCCGCAGGGCCTTGAGCCGCCACTCGGTCATCCAGGCGGGCTCGTCCTTCTTGGCCGAGATGAACCGGACCGTGTCGTCGTTCAGCCCCGGCGGGGCGAACTCCTGCTCGATGTCGGTGGTCCAGCCGTACTTGTACTCGCGGCGCTCCTCGGTCAGGGCGGCGACTTCGGCGGTGGTGGTCATGGCGGCAGCGTGGTACGGGGTGCGAAGAACGGGTTCAGCGGCGACGCCGGGCCGGGGGACGGGCTCCCGCCCGAAATCAGCTCAAGCGAAGCGCCAAACCGGCCGGGCAAACGTTCAAAAAGGGCAGCCCCGCAGTGTAGCCCCCGTGACCCGCCTCGGCTACCATGCCTGCGACGGATTCTCAACACCCCACCCACCCCGGAAGCGGGCTGGCCACGACCCCCGACCCGCAACCCCCGACCTCACAAAGACCATGGGCATCGCAATCTCCGAAACCGCCGCCAAGGAAATCCAGAGCATCATCCAACAGCAGGAGCTGGACCAGGATAAGGTCCGCCTCCGCGTCGGCGTCAAGGGCGGCGGCTGCTCGGGGTTCTCTTACCTGCTCGACCTCACCGAGACCCACCGCGACAACGACGAGGAGTTCGAGCTCCACGGCATCCGCGTCGTCTGCGACCCGAAGTCCTACCTCTACCTCAACGGCACGAACATCGACTTCAAGGACGAGATCATGGGCCGGGGCTTCGTTTTCAACAACCCCAACGCGACGAGCACCTGCGGCTGCGGCAGCAGCTTCAGCGCGTGAGCGACTGATCCGCTTCGACTTGGTTGCACGCTTAGCCGCACTCCGTCGGAGTGCGGTTCTCTTTTGCGCACCGCTACAGTGATCCGGCCTTCATTTCAGGAATCATGCCATGAAGCTCTGGCCGCACCACGAACGCGCGATCGCGTCGCTGATCGAGGAAGTCGAGGCCCGGCCCGACACGTTAGCGCTTGTGCTCGGCGGGTCGCTCGCGCGCGGGTGGGGGCAGCCGGGCAGCGACCTCGACGGGCACCTCGTGTTCACCGACGACGCGATAGAGCAGCGGCAGCGCAACGCTCAGTTGGCCTTCATCGCGGAGCGGAACCACTGCGACTGGGAGGGCGGGTACGTCGACATGAAGGCCGTGTCCCGGGGGTTGCTCGAGGCGGCGGCGGAGCACGCGAGCGAGCCCTGGCGCAACGCGTACGTCGGCGTGAAGGTGTTGTGGTGCCGGGACCCCGACGAGCAGCCCGAGTTCGAAGACCTGTTCCGGCGCGTCGCCACGTACCCCGAGGCGGGGCACGCGGAGAAAGTGCTGCAGTTGGCCAGCCACCTGCGCGGGATGCACTGGTACATCGGCGAGGCGCAGAAGCGCGACGACCGGTACCTGCAACGCTGGTGCGCCCAGCGGGTCGTGCTGCTGTCGTGCCGGCTGGTGCTGGCGGAGAACCGGGTGCTGTACCCGTACCACAAGTGGCTGATGCGCAGCGTCGAGGCGTGCGCGAAGAAGCCGGACGGGTTCGTTGCCGCAGCAAAGGCCGCGGCCGACTCAACCGATGCCGAGACGGTGCGGGCGGCGGCGGACCTGGCGTTGGGTTGGCGGGAGTGGGGCGACTCGGAGGCGTGGTGGGAGCCGTGGATCGCGCGCAGCGAGTTCGCCTGGCGCCACGGCCCGGTGTCGGTGGACGAGATGTGAAGCGGCCGAGACGGGGTACGGCATCCCGGCGGGGACGAGCCGCCCCGGTCGGTGTGAGTTGTACGCGCCAACTTGGGCGTGTTGGGGTGACGGGGGCCCGCCCAGCCTCGGTTTTCGCGGTTTTGGGACCGACGGGGCGGGGGATTCCCCGCCTCGGGCGCAGCTCGGGGTATGATGGTGTGTTGTGCAGATTGGCTCACGGGGTGCCCCGGGCCGAGGCTGCGGGGATTCTCCATTTTGAAGGAAAGGTTGGACCATGCTGAACAAGTTTCTGACGATGCTGGCCATGGGCGTGTTTACGCTGACGGTCGTGGCGTGCGAGCAGGCCGCGGACGACGCTTCGGACGTGATCGATGACGCGGCGAATGCGGCTGAAGAGGTCGCCGACGACGCCGCCGACGCGGCGGAAGACGCCGCCGACGAGGCCAAGGACATGGCCGACGACGCCGCCGACGCGGTGAAGGACGCGGTCAACTAAAACCCGCTTGCGACAACCGAAGACTCCACACCGGAATGGTTGACGGCCCGCCGAGCGCATCGGCGGGCCGTTGTTTTTAGCGCGGGTTCGGTGGATTATGGGCGTCGTTACAATCGCCCCGACGACGGCCGACGGCCTGCGACCGACACGACACGCCCGGGACACACGGGTAGGGAGAGCGCGATGGCGACGCTGAAAGAACGCATGGGCAGCCTGCTGGGCAAGATGCGCGGCAACGGCCCGCAACGCTACGACGTCACGCGGCGCGACGAGCTCGTCGACGGCGAGCAACGCAAGGAGGTCACGATCGCGCAGCTCAAGCAGGGCTACGGCGAGGTCGTCGACACCATGCAGGCCCTGCGGTCGCACCTCGACGAGACGCAGAAGCGCCAGGCCCAGATGGCGACGATGATGGAGGGTTTGCCGGAGGTGCTGCGGACGCTCCCCGAGGCGACGCGCACGCAGACCCAACTCATCAAGGCGATCGGCGCCCACCTCGAGTCGCAGAACACGACCAACGGCCACCTCACCGACGCGATCCACGGCCTGAGCAGGTCCGCCACCAAGCAGGACGAGACCCTCGGTGAAATCCGCGACCACCTCACCGAGGAGTCCGGTACGCGGCGCGAGTTGAACACCGGCGTCCTCGCGCTCAACAGCACGCTCGAGAGCGTCGAGGCGAGCAACCTCGCCGCGAAGGAGGCGCTGAGCGCCGCGCAGGAGCAGGCCCGCCGGAGCGAGGAGCGCATGGCCGAGCTCTACCGCAAGGGCCAGCGGACGAACATGGTCATGCTGTTCATGAGCGCCCTGATGACCGCGGCGGCGGTGTGCGTCGCGGCGTGGCTGCTGCTGCGCGACGGCGGCGTGGGTTGAGTTATGCGGTTCACTTCGCTGCGTCGTGACACAACGAAAGCGACGCGGTGTGAGTGTTACGCCGGCGTCAACCCGCGGTACAGCTCCTGCACGCGTTGGCTCTGGTTGCGGCGGACGGTGTCGAGCGTGAGCCGGGCGATCTTGAACTCGGCGGACTCGTCGGGCATCAGCCGGCAGTGCTCCTGGATCACCGCGTACATGAACTTGAACGCGTCGCGCGGCTGGTGCATCTGATCCAGCGCGTCGATGAGCATGTTGCGGTCGACCTCGTCGGTGAACAAGTCGGTCAGCGAGATCGTGCCGACGTTGCTCGGCCGGACGATGTTAAGTCGGCTGGTGCACAGGTCGTAGAGCGTCGCGCCCGACCAGTTCAGGCGTTCGATCATGTTCTGCTTGTCGAGGCGGGCCTCCTGGAAGAACTGCGCCGACTCTTTGGCGAGCAGGTACGACAGCTCGATCGGCAGTAGCAGCTTCAGGCCGACGGCGTCCTGCTTGAGGAACTTGTTGTCGAACATGGGCCAGACGATGGCGCGCATGCGCTGCGGGTCGCCGGAGACGATGGTGGGTTCGTCCATGCGGTCGACGAGGACCATGATGCCGGCGTAGCCCAGTCCGCGGAGCACGCCGACGAGCCGGCGGGTGAGCTGGTAGCGGTTGTCGCGGGGCCCGTCCTGCTCGGTGTGCGGCTCGGGCAGCGGTTGGCCGGCGAGGGTCGCGGCGCTCGTGCTGTCGATCATCGGCTTGAGCTGTGCGGCGGTCCGGCCGACGGCGGGCATCTCCTTGATGATGCGGCGCGCCCGGCCCCACAGCGACACCTGCTGCCCGATCCACAGGCCGATGCCGCCTACGAGCCCCGCGGCCGAGAGGATCACCGCCGGCACCAGCCAGCGCGCCGGGTCGTCCTGCGTCAGCCAGTACCACACGGCAAAGACCACCAGCGCGAACGCGCACAACACACCGGTCCACAGCCAGAACGAAACGGGCAACCCCGACGCCAGACGCATCCGTCGCCGCAACTCGGCGTGCCGCTCGACCGGGTCGCCCGAGGTCGGGTGGTCGTACAGCATCGTCAGCGTCGACAGGTCTCGCCGCGTTTCCTTGGGCAGCTTCTTGAGGACCTTGTGGACCCGGTCGGGCATCGGCACGCCCGGCTTGGACTCCCCGGCCAGGAGCGCGTCGATGATCTTGGTCACGGCCTGAGCGAGGATCGCGTCCTGGTGGTCCTCGAGTCGGAAGCTGTCGAGCATCCGCTGCGCATCCATGCGCTTGGCACGCTGGAGCTGGTCGAGGACGGGGTTGAGGTCGTCGTAGGCGACGGTGAGGACCTTGCGGTCGGGGTGTTGCTCGTTGTGCTTGGCGACCTGCTCTTCGATGTCGATGCGGATGGCGGTCTTGCCCGAGCCCTTCTCGCCGAACACGACGGCGGTGGCGGGGTTGTCGATCCGGCCGAGGATCTTGCCGAAGTCGGGGTGCTGGGGGTTGGCGTCGCCGAGCTTGGCGAAGACCGGGTCGAGTCGGGCCTCTTCGGCGGTGAACGGGTTCTCGCCGAGCTGGTGGTGGGCCAGGAAGGATTGGACGTTCATTCGGACGCTCCCCACCGAGTGCGTGGTCGGTCGTGCGGGTCGTGGTTCGTCGAGGCGTTGAGGTTTTGGATGGTAACGGGCCGGGCTGGCGGACGATAGCCTGTGCGTGTCCCGAGACCGAGGAAGTGAACCCGCCGTGACGCCCTGTCTGCCCGATCTTGCGACGTTTGAACGCTTGGCCGACGCGCCGCGCCCGGTGCGTGTCCCGTTGGTGCGGCGGTTGCTGGGCGACGCGCTCACGCCCGTGTTGGGGTACCGCCGGCTGGTGCGGGGCGACGAGCGGATGTCGCCGAGCTTCCTGCTCGAGTCGGTGGTCGGGGGCGAGCGCGTCGGTCGGTACAGCTACCTCGGGACCCGGCCGCAACTCGAAGTCATCGCCCGGAGTCACGACGTCGAGCTGCGCAACCACACGGACGGCACCACCGACCGTTACCGCTGCGATGATCCATTGAGTGAGATGCGTCGGCTCACGGAGGACGGCAAATGGATCGACCTCCCGGGGCCGGGTGTGCCCGAGTTCTGTGGCGGTTGGGTCGGCGTCGCGGGGTATGACACGGTGCGGTACCTCGAGGGCGAGGCGTTGCCGAACCCGCCGGCCGACGACCGCGGGTTGCCGGACTTGCATATGCAGTTTTACCGGGACATCGTCGCGTTCGACCACGTGAGCAAGACGGTGCTGGTGGTGACGCACGTGCGCGTCGCGCCCGGCGACGACCCGCGGAAGCTCTACGACGATGGCCTGGAGCAACTCGACGCCCTCGAGGCCCGGTTGCTCGACGATGACCACGAGCCGATCCACACGCCGAAGCTGCATGTGGACGTCACGACAGCGCCGCCGAAGCTGCCGACGAGCAACATGGGCGAGGGTGGCTACCAGGACGCGGTGCGGGCGTGCAAGGAGTACATCGCCGCGGGGGACGCGTTCCAGATCGTGCCGTCGCAGCGGTTCCGCGTGTCGACCGAGGCCGACCCGTTCGACGTGTACCGCGCGCTGCGGGTGGTGAACCCGTCGCCGTACATGTTCTATCTGCAGATCGACGGCGCGATCCTCGTCGGATCGAGTCCGGAGATCTTGGTGAAGGTGCAGGACGGCGTCGCGGCGTCGCGCCCGTTGGCGGGGACGCGCAAGCGCGGCGCGACCCCGGAAGAGGACGCGGCGTTGGAAGCGGAACTCCGCGCCGACCCGAAGGACAACGCCGAGCACGCGATGCTGGTCGATCTGCACCGCAACGACATCGGCCGGGTCGCCGCGCCCGGCACGGTGGAGATCGTCGAGCAGTTCGTCGTCGAGCGGTACAGCCACGTGATGCACCTCAGCAGCGAGGTGCGTGGCCGGCTGCGGGAGGGCGTGGACGCGTGGGAGGCGCTGCGGGTGTCGCTGCCGGTGGGCACGGTGAGCGGAGCGCCGAAGGTGCGGGCGATGCAGATCATCGACGAGCTGGAGCCGTCGCGCCGCGGGCCGTACGGCGGGGCGGTGGGCTACGCGGACCTGGCGGGGAACCTGGACGTGTGCATCGGGCTGCGGACGATGGTGGTGCTGCCCGGGGAGTGGGTGACTCCGGAAAAAGGCCCCACTTGGCTCGTCGACATCCAGGCCGGGGCGGGCATCGTGGCCGATTCCGACCCCGACGCCGAGCACGAGGAGTGCGTGAACAAGGCGGCGGCGTTGGCCAAGGCGGTCGCGGTGGCGGAGCAAGTGTTCGGCGGCTGAGCCGGGTTCCGGGTCGTTTGCAGCCGTCCCGCGTCCCTGACCGATACCGGGGTAGCGTGCCGACCGACTTCAGGACCATCCTCGCGCTGGACGTGCCCGTGATCGTTCAGATTGGACGGCGTCAGCTGCCGTTGTCCGATGTGCTGAACTGGGCCCCGGGCGCGATCATCGAGCTGCCCAAGAACGCCGACGACCCGCTCGACCTCCACGTCAACAACAAGCCCGTCGGCACCGGCGCGGCCGTCAAGGTCGGCGAGAACTTCGGCATCCGCATCAACGAGATCGCCGACCCCGCCGAGCGCGTCAAAGCGCTGGGGGGGTGACCATATCGCCGATTCAGGATCGCCGGTTGGCGTTTGCTTGATCGTCGATCAGCAATCGGCAATCCTCATTCGGCGATCTCCCTCACCCGTACCTCTTTGCCGTCGACGTCGACGACCCGCACGGTCGCCCCCGCGTCGATCATCCCCGCCTCGGCCAGGCACTCGACCCGGTGACCGTTGATCACGCACGTGCCAACCGGACGCAGCGCGGTCTTCGCGCTGCCCGTTGCGCCCACGGCAGGCAAGGCCTCGGCGTCGACCACGTGCCGTGCCGGCCTCGCCGTCCGACCGCCGCCTTGCTCCGTGTCCTCGTTCCGGAGGATCAGCATCCGCCCGATCGGCGTGTTCGGCCAGACCTTCAGCATGAACGCCGCGATGAACGGCGACGCGACCACCACCGCCAGCGTCGTGATCAGCCCCAGCTGCGTGTTCTCGAACGTCAGGCACACCAGCCCGCCCACCGCGCTCAACGCCGCCGCCAGCGAGATCAACCCGCCCGACGGCACGATCATCTCCACCGCCAGCAACACCGCCGCCAACCCCAGCAGCACGACGCCCCAGACCAGCAGACCGTCGCCGCTCCCGGACGCCCCGGCGCCCGAACCCGCCTGTACCAAGAACGAAGCCACGACGTCCATGCCAGCATGATCGCACGGCGACCCACGGGAATCCAGTCGATTCGTCTCGGTGGTTGTCGGCGAGTTGCCGTTCTCGGTTCGTCAACTCCGAGTTTGGACGCCCCGTGATTCGCAGACGCGGCACTGAATCGCGGCCGCCGCCGATCTACACTCCACCCCGCATCCATCCGACTCACACCCACCTGGAGGCCGCCATGGAATCCAACCTCAACAAAGTGATCCCGGTCGTCGTCGTGATCGGCCTTCTCATCTTTGGCGCGACGCGCTGCGTCAAGGTCATCCCGGCCGGTCACGTTGGCGTAGCGGACTTGTTCGGCAAGGTGAAAACCGAGCCTTACAACCCCGGATTCCACGTCGTCAACCCGCTGCTGAGTTGGCAGCTCTACGACGTGAAGCAGAAGTCGCACTACGAGACCGCGAACGTCCCCAGCCAAGACCAGCAGAACACCGAGGTCGACATCTCGGTGCAGTACCGGTTGATCGGTGGGATGGCACCGGGGATCCGCAACGACACAGGCACCGCGGAGCAGGCGTTGGAGGTTCACTTGGTCCCGAACCTGCGGTCGCTGATCCGTGAGTCGGGCAAGACGATCCAACGGGCCGAGGACTTCTTCAACGACACCACGCACCAACGGCTGGAGACGATGATGACCGCGAGCCTGCAGGAGACGCTGCAGTCCAAGGGCATCGCGGTGGAAGAGGTTCTGATCCGTGACTTCCGGCTGCCGGAGGTGATCCTGCGGCAGGTCGAGCAGAAGAAGGTCAAGGAGCAAGAGGCCGAGCGCGAGAAGGCCGAGTTGGACCGCATCAAGATCGAGGCGCAGCAGAAGTTTGTCCAAGCCGAAGCCGAGCGCCAGGCTGCCGAGGAACGTGCCAAGCAGGTAAAGATCCTGGCCGACGCGCAGGCGTACGAGATCCAACACATCAACGCGGCGATCGCCGAGAACCCGGCTTACATCCAGCTGCAGTCGCTCGAGGCGCTCAAGGCGATCAGCAAGGACCCGGCCAGCAAGGTCTACTTCCTCGACGGCGACAGCCCCGCGCCGCTGCCGTTGATGAACCTGGGCGAGAGCCCCCGATAGTTTGGTGGCTTGGCCGCGTTGCGCCGCAACGCGGCTAAATCAGCCGCTTCGCATAAACTCACCGCCGCATGTGGCACCACGACGAGCGCACCCCGCTGTGGCGG
Source organism: Phycisphaera sp. (assembly GCA_028285385.1). Classification (GTDB taxonomy): domain Bacteria; phylum Planctomycetota; class Phycisphaerae; order Phycisphaerales; family Phycisphaeraceae; genus CAZIXN01. The sequence goes on along the minus strand of JANQPR010000105.1, from coordinate 9,661 downwards.
AACGTCAGCTTCACGCTGATGTGGACCAGCACCGCCGCGAGCGGGTTCGGCGACCGCATGATGATGCTCGCCGCTCTCGCGCTGCTGGGCGCGATGGGCAGGGAGGTCGATTCCACCGCGGTGAACGCGGCGACGCAGTTCTGGTTCTTCCTGCCGTATCTGCTCTTCGGGCTGGTCGCGGGCTGGCTGGCCGACCACCTGCCGCGCAAGTGGGTGATGCTCGCGTGTGACGAGAGCCGGGCGGTCGTGCTGCTGATCGCGTTGTTGCTCGTGCCGGCCGGGATGGTAGCGCCGACGATCCCCGCGGCCGAGCATTGGAAGGTGTTCGCGGTGCTGTTCGTTGTCGGCACGTTCGCGGCGACGTTCTACCCCAACCGCATGGCCATCGTGCCGCAGATCATCCCGCCCAAGCAGCTCCAGGCGGCGAACTCGATCATCCTCGCGATCGGCGTCATCGCGTCGATGATCGGCATGGTTGTCGGCGACTTCATCATCGATCCCAACGAGGCCGGCACCGTACGCGACGGGCTGCTGTTCGCCGTGGTGCTCTTCGCGGTGTCCGGCACGTTCTTCGCCTTCCTCAAGGTCCACCACGACCCGCGCCCCATCGACGACGAGCCCCGCAAGAAACGCACCTTCAAGCAGGGCTTCGTCTACGTCCTGCACCACCGCAAGGTGCTGATCCTGATCGCGCTGCACACGCTGGTGTGGGGCTCGGCGATGATCGTGTACGCGGCGGTGCTCGCCGTGGGCAAGCTCAACTTCAACCTCACGGACAAGGCGCTGCAGACTCACTTCGTCTGGATGGGCGCGATCCTGGGCGCGGGGATGCTCGCCGGCGCGGGGTTCGCCGCGGCGCTGGGCACGCGGCGGCACGCGCCGATGCCGATGATGTTCTCGCTGGTCTGTGCCGGGTTCGCCGTGCTGCTGACGATCACGAGCTCGTTCTACTGGGTGACGATGGCCGCCGCGTTCTTCATCGGGTTCGCGGGCAACATCGCGATCATCATGACCGTGACGCTGATCCAGTCGATCACGCCGAACTACATCCGCGGCCGGGTCATGGGCGTCGACTCCATCGTGAACAACCTCGTGTTGGTGCTGACGCAGCTCGCGATCTGGCAGTCGCCCCGCCTGGGATGGGACGCGGACCAGATCATCTTTCCGACGCTTTACGTCCTCGGCTCGTTGCTGGTCGTCCTCGGCACGGTGCAGTTTCTGTGGTACCTGCGCCGCGGCCCGATGCCGAACGTTCCCGCGAACGTTCTCCGGCATATCGAGCGGTGGTTCTGCTTGGTCTGGCACCGGCTCGAGTGGCGCGGCCGGCATCACATCCCCGGCGACGGTCCGGTGATCCTTGCGAGCAACCACACCACGGCGCTCGACCCGTTCCTGCTGCAGGCGGCATGCCCGCGCATGATCCGCTGGCTGATGCTCACGAGTTACCGGTTCCCGATGTTCAACCCGCTGTGGAACGCGATCCAGCCGATCTGCCTGGAGCACGAGTTGGGCAACGACCGCGCCGAGCCCGGCGCCGCACAGGTCCGCGAGATCGTACGCGAGCTCAAGAAGGGGGAAATCGTCGGCATCTTCCCCGAGGGGCACCTTCAGTACGACGACCGCGTGCTCAAGCCGTTCGAGCCCGGCGCCGCGGTGTGCGCCCGTTTGAGCGGCGCGGTGATCGTGCCGTGCTGGATCGAGGGCACGCCGCGGTCGAAGAAGATGTGGGTCCACGTGTTCAAGCCGACGCGTTGCCGGGTGACGTTCGGCGTGCCGATGACGGTCGACCGCAAGGCGGACCCGGTGTCCGTCACAGCGGAGCTGCGGGAGCGGATGTTGGGGTTGGCTGGCGCCGGAGATCGCCAAGGCGCCAAGTCGCCAAGACGCCAGGAATCCGACACCGCGTTGGGTATCGGTCCATCCCAACCGGGCCCCGAATCGTGATAGTTTCTACCCGGCGCCCTGGTTTCTTGGCGTCTTGGCGGTTCGATTTTCACGCAACCGGAGGACTCTCATGCCCCGCCCCGTCACACTCTTCACCGGCCAGTGGGCCGACCTGCCGTTCGAGACTATCTGCGAGAAGGCCAAGTCGTTCGGGTACGACGGGCTCGAGCTCGCGTGCTGGGGCGACCACTTCGACGTCGACCAGGCCGCCAAGAGCGACAAGTACTGCAAGCAGCGCTGGGAGATTCTCGCCGACCACGGCCTGACCAGCTACGCGATCTCGATGCACCTCGTCGGCCAGGCGGTGTGCGACCCCATCGACGAACGGCACAAGTCGATCCTGCCGGGTGACGTCTGGGGCAACGGCGAGCCGGAGGGCGTCCGCAAACGCGCCGCGGCGAAGATGAAGGTCAGCGCGAAGGCGTGCCGGCGGTTCCTGAACAACAAGCCCGGCCGGGGCAAGAAGGCCGGCGCGAAGGGCGACGACTTCCCGAGCGTCGTCAACGGCTTCACCGGCTCGTCGGTCTGGCACAGCATCTACGCGTTTCCGCCGACGGACCAAGCCTACTGGGACAAGGGCTTCAAGGACTTCGCGAAACGCTTCACGCCGATCCTGAACGAGTTCGACAAGCAGGACATCAACTTCGCGCTCGAGGTGCACCCGACCGAGATCGCGTTCGACACGGCCAGCGCGCAGCGTGCGGTCGAGGCGGTGAACGGGCACAAGCGCTTCGGCTTCAACTACGACCCGTCGCACCTGGGGTACCAGGGCGTGGACTACGTCAAGTTCATCCGCGCCTTCCCCGACCGCGTCTACCACGCCCACATGAAGGACGTCTGGTGGGGCCACGGCGACGGTACGGTCGGCGTGTTCGGCGGGCACACGACCTTCGCCGACCCCCGGCGGTTCTGGGACTTCCGCAGCTTGGGCCGCGGCGACATCAACTTCGAAGAGATCATCGTCGCGCTCAACGACATCGGCTACGCCGGGCCGCTCAGCGTCGAGTGGGAGGACTCCCGCATGGACCGCGAACACGGCGCGGCCGAGGCGGCGGCGTTCGTCCGCAAGATCGATTTCCCGCGGAGCGATCTGGCGTTTGATGCGCAGTTCGACAGCTGATGTCGGGCGAGACCGGACGTTCAAACGCGGCCCGGGGCGTGTGGCCGTACGCGGCGGCGGCGGTGTTCGCCGGTTCCGGCGTGCTGGCGCTGTGGGCGATGGGCCGGGTGTGGTGGTGCGGGCAGCGGGACCCGCGGTTCTTCGTGGCACAGGTCGACTCGGCGTGCAACTCGCAACACGTGTTCGACTGGTACAGCTTCTCGCACCTGCTGCACGGCGTGATCTTCTTCTGGGTTTTGTGGTGGTTGGGCAAACGGTGGGCGACGCTCAAGCCGTGGGCGCTACCGGTCGCGGTGTTGGTCGAGACGGCGTGGGAGGTGCTCGAGAACTCACCGATGGTGATCGATCGGTACCGGCAGACCATGGCGACGGGTTACGAGGGCGACTCGATCGTCAACGCGGTGGGCGACATCGCGTTCTGCGTCGCGGGGTTCTACGTCGCTCAGCGGATCGGGTTCAAGGCGTCGGTCGCCTTGTTCGTCGTGTTGGAGCTGGTCATGCTCTGGTTTATCCGCGACAACCTGACGCTCAACGTCGTGATGCTGCTGTACCCGTTTGACTTTATCCGGCAGTGGCAGATGGGCGGGTAACGGCGGTCACAGCAACAGCGCGCCGAGCGAGAGGTACACCGTTATCGTCGCGACATCGGTCAGCGAAAGCGCGACGGGGCCGGCGGCGAGCTTGGGGTCGAGCTTCAGGGCGTGCAGGCAGAGCGGGACGATCGTGCCCAGGGTGGCGGCGGTGAGCACGGCGGCGACGGTCGCCAGCGCGATCACGACCGGCGCCCCGACGCCCGACCGCCACAGCAGCGCGATCAATCCCACGGCCAGCGCGAGCGTGACGCCCATCAGCAGCGCGACGAGCCACTCGCGTCGTTGCTGTTGCCACCAGCGTTTCCAGTTGACGCCGGCGGCTTCGAGTTGGGGCAGTCCGAGCGTGACGGTCTGCATCGCAGTGGACTCGCTGAGCGTGAGCACGAGCGGGATGAACATGGCGAGGATGATCGCCTCGGAGAGCGTCGCGTTGAACAGCGCGGCGATCCCGGCGCAGGCGAGGCCCGCGAGCAGGTTGACGGACAGCCAGGGCAGCCGGGCCTTGGCGAGCTTGACGGGGTTGTGTTCGCGGAGCGTCGACGCGGTGACGCCGATGAGTTGGAACACTTCGGCGCTGCGGCGGGTCTCGGCCAGGTCGAGCATCTCCTCGGCGTAGACCTGCACGTCGAGCACGCCCTGGGTCTGCCCGGTGTCGTCGTCGACGACGGGCAGCGCGAGCAGGCGGTGCAGGGCGAACAGGTCGAGCGCGAGGTCGAGGGTCGCGGTGTGCGGGATCGTCACGACGCCGTGGTCCATGGCGTCGCCGATGCGCCGGTTCGCGGGGCTGGTCAGCAATGCACGGGTCGACACGACGCCGACGAGGCGCTGGTCTTCGTCGACCGCGTAGACGTAGAGGATGCGGGCCTGTGGCTGGGCGGCGCGGATGGCGTCGATGGCCTGGGCGACGGTCTGCGACGTGCCGACGATCACCTCGACGGGTCGCATGAACTTCGTGACGGGCTGGTGCAGGTCGTCGGGGGTGAGCGGCGGCATGCCGGATCGTAAGCCGGACCAGTGGGTATGCTCTCGGGGTCTTTTTACGGGAGCGATGTGTATGTCGTCGGAGTCGCCCGGGTTGTCGCCGGCGGAGCGCGAAGGGATCGAGTGGAACCGCGCGTCGTGGGACGCGCGCGTCGAAGCGCACTGGGAATCCGCGATGTACCGGGCGCACGCCGAGGCGCTGCGGGCCGGTCGGCACGACCTCGCGGCGCACGTGGTCGAGGGCGTCGGCGACGTGCGGGGCCAGCGGCTGATTCACCTGCAGTGCCACATGGGGATGGAGACGCTCGGCTGGGCGACGCTCGGGGCCGAGGCGGTGGGCGTCGACTTCTCCCGGCCGGCGATCGACAAGGCCGAGCGAATGCGTGACGAACTCGGGTTGGACGCGCGGTTCGTGTGTTGCCCGGTGTATGACGCGCCGCAGCATGTGGACGGCGGGTTCGACGTGGTGTTCGCGTCGGTGGGTTCGCTGTGCTGGCTGCCGGACGTGCCGCGGTGGGCGGCGGTGGTGGCGCAGTTACTGACGCCGGGCGGCCGACTGTTTCTAGAGGATACGCACCCGTTGATTGGCGCGTTGGAAGACGTCGACGGCGAGCCGGGGTTTGCGCTGCGTGGCCCATACCTCGGCGGGCAGCGGCTGGTGTACGAAGACGACGGCACCTACGCCAGCGACGCGAGCGGCTTCGCCCACAACAAGATGGCCGAGTGGGTGCACAGCGTGGGCGACGTCGTGACGGCCGTCGTCGAAGCCGGGCTGCGTGTCGAGCGGCTCGAAGAATCGGACCGCTGCGTTTGGCCGGCGTTGCGGGCGATGGAGCAGACCCGCCCCGGTTGGTGGGAGCTGCCCGAGCCGTACCGCGGCAAGTACCCGATGACGTTCACGCTGACCGCCCGGAAGTGAGTAGGGCGTGTCGCGAATCGCCGGCTTCACATGGCCAGGAGGAAGTGCTCGGGTTCGATCAGTTCGTCGAACTGCACGCCGACGTGGTGGATGTGCCGCGTCAGGTGATCGCAACGCCGCACGGCCCCCGTGATGAGCACGGCGCCTTGGGTCTGGTGCCTCAAGACGACCTGGACCTTGGAGCCCGGGTAGATGAACGTGCCGTGCAGGAAACCGATCCCGCCGGCGCTGAGGTCGTGGGTGCGGATCTTGTAGCGCTTGGGCTGTTGGTCGGGGCCTTCGATCGTGGCGAAGACGAAGGCGGAGTTGCGGTAGGCGACGCGTTCGTGCTCCCGGCGCTCGGGGATCGAGCTGCCGTTCGCGGTGATGCGGTCGAGTTCGCCGACCAACGCCCGCCACTCGTCGTCGTCGAGGCGCAGCGTATCGATAGCCTGGTCGGCCGAGCGTTCAGTGTCGAGTTGACTCACGTCAGATTCCCCGGCCAGAGGACGCGCTGGCTTCGCGTCCCCCCCCGGACACCGCCATCATCGGGGGGTTTCGCCAAGCCCTTTACGGGTAGACGCCTAGAATTTTTCTTTGTGCGGCCCGCGGTCTGGCCCGCCGCGGCGCGGGCCGGGCTCGCACCGCACGAGCGCCTTACCGCTTGTCCTTCACGATCTCGGCGTAGGCATTGTGGCTGTGGATCGACTCGAAGTTCTCGCTGTTGACGCGGTACCACACGATCCGTTCGTCGGCGTCGAGGGCGGCCGCGAGGTCGCGGACGATGTCCTCAACGAACTTCGGGTTCTCATACGCCCGCTCGGTGACCCACTTCTCGTCGGGGCGTTTGAGGACGGAGAACACCTGCGTGCTCGCGGCCTGCTCGACGATCGCGAAGAGGTCTTCGATCCACATGTTCTCGCCCTCGCCCAAGCGGACGGACGCCTCCATCACGCAACGCTGGTTGTGGGCGCCGTACTCGCTGATCTCCTTGGAGCAGGGGCACAGCGAGGTGGCCGGCACGCGGAGCGTGATGACGAAGTCGTCGTCGTCGTTCGATTCGCACTCGAACACGACCTCGATGTCGAGCTTGCCGGTCTGGTTCGTGACGGGCGACTGCTTGTCGATGAAGTAGGGGAACTCGAAGCGCAGGTGCGCGTGCTCGGCGTCGAGCCGGCGTTTGATGTCACGGCAGACGGCGGTGATGTCGTCGCTGCGCAACGCGTCGTGGTGCTCGTTGAGCACTTCGAGGAATCGCGACATGTGCGTGCCCTTCTGGTGGTGGGGCAGGGCGACGTACATGTCGATGGTCGCGACGGTGTGCTGGGTGCCGCCCGTGCCCGGCGAGTAGAGCGCGATCGGGTACCGCACGTTCTTGACGCCGACGCGGTCGATCGGCTGGTTGCGGCGGTCGGGGCTGCCCTGGATGTCGGGCATCGGGTCCAGCGGGGCGGTCATGGCGTTGCCGTAAAAAGTGGTGCGGGTGGTCGGCACGGGCGCATCGGACGACGACGGGTCGACGGTGGCTGGCGGCTTCATGGGGGCTCCTCGGGGGAGGGGACCGACGGCGGTCTGCCTCGGGACGTGAGCCGTGCCCGCGAGTGTAGGCGCGCCGGGAGGGTCGGGCGGGACGTATGACGATATCCGACCTCGAGGCCGAGGTTTTGGCGTCGATGTGCCGGAGGTTCAGGGGCAAGCCCTAGCATGCGGCCATGAAGCTCTACACCAAGCGTGGTGACGCCGGGCAGACCGACCTTTTCGGTGGGCAGCGCGTCGGCAAGGACGACGCACGCGTCGAGGCGTACGGCACGGTCGACGAGCTCAACGCGGTGATCGGGCTCTGCCTGGCCGGTAACGACGCGGGCGAAGGGCAACGCGCGATCCCCGCCGATGTGGCCGAGCCGCTGCGGGCGATCCAGAGCCGGCTGTTCGAGATCGGCGCCGACCTCGCGACGCCGGAAGATTCGCGGTCGAGCAAGCCGCCGCGCATGGTGCCGCGCATCACCGACACGCACATTGCGGAGCTGGAGGGCTGGATCGACGCCGCGGTCGATCAGGTCGAGCCGATGAACCAGTTCATCCTGCCGGGCGGCACAGAGCTGTCGGCGAGGCTTCATGTTGCAAGGACGGTGTGCCGACGGGCTGAGCGACGGTGCGTGTCTCTGGCGTCGCATGAGCCGGTGAGCGAGCTGGTGGTCCAGTACCTGAACAGGTTGAGTGACTTGCTGTTTGCGTTGGCCCGCCGTGCGAATCACGACGCGGGGGTAAAGGATGTGCCGTGGGTGAAGCCGTGAAGCGCTGGATGGGACTATTGTTTGCTGCGGTGGGATTGCTGGCTGCAATACTGTTTTGGTCGATCAAGACTCATTCGAGTCTGGGCTTTGAGCATCTCGTTGAACTAGAGTTTCCTCCCGAAGTCGAGGTGGAGTCGATCGCGTATGCCTGCTACTTCGATCGGCGCATCGCCGAGTCGGAGCTTCGGGACGAAGAGGGGCTTCCTTCCACCTTTGCGATCCGATCTAGGCCCGTCGAATCAAATCCGTTCACGGCGGTCGCGCGTGGTCATCGCACTACCCGGTTAGGTGGTTGGGTTGTAGACAGTGGTCGTGAATCCGTGATTGTGATTCGTCTTGAGGCAGACGATGGGCGGTCGTTCTTGGGTATCGCCGACTTGCCGAGGGATGAGATGCCGGTCAAAGTCGAACTGGCAGAGTCTGAGTGAGCGTCCGCGTTCATCCGCGGCTTCTCACTTTCCCAGCGCCGCGTTCAGGTCGATGTGCGTGCCGTCGGTGATGCCGGGCGACGGGGCTCCGTATTGTTCGAGCCAGTGGACGAGGTTGGCCATCGCGTCGTGCAGCGGGGCGGTGAAGGTGAGGGCCTCCTTCGTGACCGGGTGTTGAACCTGGAGCAGGCCCGCGTGCAGGGCGGGGGTGATCATGAGCGGCTGTTCGCCGGTGTCGCGGCGCGCATGTGCAGCGGCCTCGGCCTTCTTACCTTCTTCCTTTGGCGTGGCGAAAGTCAGGTTGGGCCGTGCGCCCGGTGCGTTCTCGGGTGGATCGCGTAGTTCCGTTTCTCCGACCGGGAGCCCGCCGTAGAGCAAGTCGCCCACGATCGGGAAGCCGAGGTACGAGAGGTGCACGCGGATCTGGTGGGTACGCCCGGTCTTGAGCTCGAGCTCGACGAGGCTGAACCCGCGGTACTGCCGGCGGACGCGGTAGAGCGTGAGCGACGGCTTGCCGGCGTGGTCGTGGCGGGCGGCCATGCCCTCGCGGATGGTCGGGTGCTTGCCGAGCGGCTCGTCGATCGCGCCCGAGAGCGGGACGCCGCGCCGTGTGAAGTTGCCGTGCACGAGCGCGAGGTAGCACTTGAGGTTGGTGCGGTCCTCGAACTGTTTCGCGAGTAGCCAGTGCGTAGCGTCCTGCTTAGCGAAGACGATGCACCCGGTGGTGTTCATGTCGAGCCGGTGGACGACGCCGGGGCGTTGGGCGTGGGCGCCAACACTTGACAGTCCGGTGTCCGGAGTTTTGTCAAATCGTTCCTGCGCATCGGCTTGACTGGTTTCATCGTCGAAGCGTTGCCCGTGTTTGAGGTGCCAGGCGAGCGCGTTGACCATCGTGCCGGAGGTGTAAGACCGCGCGGGGTGGACGATGATGCCGGCGTGCTTGTTGACGACGATGAGGTCGTCGTCCTCGTAAAGGACGTCGAGCGGGATCGGCTCGGGGCGGAGGTCGACCGCGGGCTTGGGGGGGACGACGACGTGGACCTCGTCGCCCAGCTTGAGCTGGTACGACGGCTTGGCGGGCTTGTCGTTGACGGTGACGCCGCCGAGCGCGATGAGTTTTTGGATCTGCGACCGCGAGATGCCGCCGATGCGGTTGTTGAGGTACTTGTCGAGGCGGAACTTGGAGTCGGTGCCGATGGTCCAGTGCCGGTGCTCGGCGTCCTGGGCTTCGAGCTCCTCGAGCGTCTCGGCGTGGTACCGGGGGTCGCGGGTCACTCCGCCGGTTCGTCGGCCGCGGCGTCCGTGATCGTCTCGGCGGGGGCGTCGGTCTCGGCTTGCGGTTCGGCGTCCGTGGCGTCGTCGACGAACTTCACCGGCTCGGCCAATCGCGGCAGCAGCTGGTT
>JANQPR010000087.1 GCA_028285385.1 Phycisphaera sp. | reverse complement strand
AGCAGAACTCCGATGCAACTCCACAGATGCGCGTCGCGGCGGCGGCGAGCGTCGCGCCCGTCCTGGGGGCGTTGACCGACGACGCGAGGCGGGCGCTCGGCGTGGCGATGATGGTTGAGCCGGCGTCGAGCGCGACGCTGGCGCAGCAGGTGTTGCACGGGTTGCCGGCCGACGTCTTCGTCTCGGCACACCCGGCGTGGGTCGATCACCTGGCCGAGGTGGGGATGATTCGGGAGGAGACGCGAACGGCGTTGTTTGGCAACGAACTGGTGGTGGTCGTGTCGAAGGAGTCGTCGGCAAGCGTCCGATCGTTGGTTGATCTCGTGGCGTTGCCCGGCCGGATTGCGGTGGGGGAGCCGGCGTCGGTGCCGGTCGGGGTGTACGCGGCGGACGCATTGCGGAGCGCGGGCGTGTGGGAGTCGTTGCGGGACCGGCTGTTGCCGGCGGGCGATGCAAGGGCGGCGTTGGCGTACGTCGAGCGCGGCGACGCCGCTTTCGGCATCGTGTACCGGAGCGATGCGGCGTCGAGCGACGCGGTGCGGGTGGTGTGTGTTGTGCCAAGCAATTGGCACGCCGCGATCCAGTACGAGGGGGTGGTATTGATGAGCGCGAAGCAACCGAAACTCGCGCAGCGGTTGCTGGCGTGGTTGCACGGCGACGAAGCCGTCGCGGCGTTCGAGGCGGCGGGTTTTACCCGTGCAGGGACCACGCTTTCGGCGGCGATATCGGCGGAGCCTTCGCCGTGATGCCCGCGTTGTGGTTGTCGTTGTGGTGCGGGTTGGTAGCGGTGCTGCTCAGCGTGTTGCCGGCGGCGGCGTTGGCGTGGGTGCTGGCGCGGCGGCGGTTTGCGGGGCGGGCATTGGTGGAGGTGGCGGTGCTGTTGCCGGTCGTGGTGCCGCCGGTGGTGACGGGGTACGCGTTGTTGGTGTTGCTGGGCCGGCAGGGTTGGGTCGGCCGGTGGATGGAGGCGGCCGGCGCGTCGGTCGTGTTCACGTGGGTGGGCGCGGCGCTCGCGCAGGCCGTGGTAGCGGCGCCGCTGTTGGTGTTGACGCTGCGGGCGGCGTTCGCGTCGGTGGACCGGGACCTGGAGGAGGCGGCGTTGACGGCCGGGGCGAGTCGGTGGCGGGCGTTCATGTCGGTGACGCTGCCGCTGGCGTGGCCGGGCGTGGTGGCGGGGTGCGTACTCGCGTTCGCGCGGGCGGTGGGGGAGTTCGGCGCGACGATCATCGTGGCCGGGAACATCGAGGGCCGGACGCGCACGCTGCCGCTGGCGATCTACACGGCGACGCAGACGCCCGGGGCACAGCGTGACGCGTTGGTGCTGTCCCTCGCGGCGGTCGCGCTGGCGGCGGCGGCGGTCGCGCTGCATCGGGCGCTGGGCGCACGGTTCGTCGCGCACTGAAGCATGGTTGCGGTGCATCCGGCGGCGGTGCCCGTGCGAACGTTTGACAGCCGCCGGTAAGCGTGGTGCCATGCCCGGCCCGCGCTTCCGGCCAGAGCTTCTCGATCCCTCCGCATGCCGCGCCCAAGCAACCCCAAACCCGGCAGGCCTCGCTTCCGCTTCGCCGACCGGCGCAGCGGCGTGCTGCTGCACCCCACGAGCCTGCCGGGGCCGCACGGCAGCGGCGACGCCGGGCCCGACGCGTTCGCCTTCGTTGACTGGCTCGCGCGGGCGGGGCAGACGTGGTGGCAGATGCTGCCGACCGGCCCGATCGACGGCGCAGGCAGCCCGTACAGCGGGTTCTCGGCGTTTGCGTCGAGCCTGCTGTTGATCTCGCTGGAGCGGTTGCACGAAGACGGCCTGCTCGACGCCGACGACGTGCGGCCGCGGCCTGGCCGGCGTGCCGACCGTGTCGACTTCCGCAAGGTTGAGAAGTTCAGGCTGGATCGGCTCCGCAAAGCATGCGACGCTTTCTTCTCACGGAAGCGTGGGCGGTCGGCGTTCGAGCGGTTCTGCGTCCAGCAGGATGACTGGCTCAACGAGGATTCGTTGTTCTTCGCGATCCGGCAGTCGTGCCGGCGTCGGCCCTGGTGGGAGTGGGACGCGCCGCTACGCCGGCGGAGACCCACCGCGCTCGCCGAGGCACGCAAGCACCTGCAGGACGACGTGCGGTTCTTTCAGTTCGCCCAGTTCGTTGCCCACCGGCAGTGGTCCGCGCTGCGGAAGTACGCGAACGACCACGGCGTCGGGTTGATCGGCGACCTGCCGATCTTTGTCGCGCACGACTCGAGCGACGTGTGGCGACACCCCAACCTGTTCACCCTCAAGCCCGACGGCACATGCCGGGTCATCAGCGGCGCGGCGCCCGACGCGTTCAGCGACGACGGACAGTTGTGGGGGCACCCGCTGTACAAGTGGGCCGTGCACCGGCGCGATGGCTACGCCTGGTGGACGCGCCGCTTCGCCCGGCTGTTCGAGCAGTTCGACGGGCTGCGGATTGACCACTTCCTCGGGTTCAACCGGTATTGGGAGGTGCCCGGCGACGCCGAGACCGCGGCGACCGGGCGGTGGCGCAAAGGGCCGGGCCCGCACTTCTTCGAGGCGGTGTTGCCGAAACTGAAGCAGCAAGGCTGCAGCGGCGAGATCATCGCAGAAGACCTGGGCCTGCTCGTGCCGGCGGCGGAGAAGCTGCGGGACGACTTCGCCTTTCCGGGGATGCGGGTGGTGCAGTTCGCCTTTGGGCAGGACGACGGCTACCACCTGCCGCACAACTGCCCACGGCAGAGCGTCGCGTACACCGGGACCCACGACAACGACACGGTCGTCGGCTGGTGGAAGCAGGCCAACAAGGGCGAGCGTCGGCGAGCACTGGCGTACACCGGTGGGTCGGCCGGGACGATCGCGGCGGACTTGGTCCGGGCGGTCGCGACCTCGCCGGCCAACGTCGCCGTCTACCCCGCGCAGGACCTGCTCGGCTTGGGCAAAGCGGCGCGGATGAACGTCCCGGGCACCACCAACGGCAACTGGCGATGGCGCCTGCGGTCTGGGCAACTCGGGAACGACCACGCCGATAGACTGCGGTCACTCACGTCCCTGACCGGCCGGCTCTGACCCCCGGAAGTAGTTCTCTTCGCCCTGGCCGGCGTTTCTTTCTCCGAGCAGTTCGAGTTCCTGACATGGCCAAGACCACGAAGAAAAAGAAGACGACGTCACGCCGCCGCGCCGGTGAACCGGTTCAATCCCTGCGCGACCGGCTGCACAACCTGGCATTGAACCTGCGCTGGAGTTGGGACCCGCCGACGCAGCGCCTGTTCGCGTCGATCGACCCGGACCTGAATGATGCGCTCAACCGCAACCCCGTCGCGCTGGTAAACCACGCAGCGCCGCACCGGCTCGAACGCCTCGCCGGCGACGCCGACTTCCTCACCCGACTCAAGGGCGTCGAGCAGGATTTGCAGCGCTACCTCAAGCACAAGCCGTGGTACGCCAGGAACCACACGCCCAAGCAGCGCAAGATGCGCGTCGCATACTTCTGCGCCGAGTTCGCGATTCACGAGGCGTTCCCGATGTACTCGGGCGGGCTGGGCGTGCTCGCGGGCGACCACCTCAAGAGCGCGTCCGACCTCGGCGTCCCGCTGTGCGCGGTCGGTTTGCTCTACCGCTACGGCTACTACAAGCAGGAGATCAAGCCCGACGGCGGCACGCACCCGACGTACCCGCCGTACGACTTCGACCAGTTGCCGATCACCGACACGGGCAAAACGATAAAGCTCAAGATCGGCCGGCGGGACGTCGTCGCGAAGGTCTGGCTCGCGCAGGTCGGGCGCGTGCCGGCGTACCTGCTCGACACCGACCATCCCCGCAACAAGAACGCCGAGGACCGGGCGATTACGCACTACCTCTACGGCGGCGACAACGAGACGCGCATCCGTCAGGAGATGCTGCTCGGCGTCGGCGGCGTGAAGGCGCTCGAGGCCGTGGGCGAAGACTTCACGGTGCTGCACCTCAACGAGGGCCACGCCGCGTTCGCGCCGCTCGAAGTCGTCCGGCAGCACGTCGACGGCGACAAGCTCCCCCTTGACGAGGCGATCGAACTGGTCAAGCCGCACACGGTGTTTACCACGCACACCCCCGTCCCCGCCGGGCACGACCGATTCGACGTCAAGCTCGCGCGGAAGTACCTCAACCCGTACCTCACCCGCAGCAAGATCACCACGAACCAGGTGCTCAAGCTCGGCAGCGAGGCCCCGAGCGACCGCGCGATGCCGCTGTGCATGACCGCGCTGGCGCTGCGGATGTCCGACCACCGCAACGGCGTGGCCAAGCTGCACGGCAAGGTGTCCCGGCAGATGTGGAAGGAGTTCCACGGCTGCGCGAAATCCAAGGACGTGCCGATCGGTCACGTGACCAACGGCGTGCACCCGCAGACGTGGCTCGCGCCCGAGGCGTACCCGGTATACGACAAGCACCTCAAGGCCGACTGGCTGAACGCGACGCCGACCGCCGACCCGTGGGCCAAGGCCAAGTCCATCCCGGACGACGAGCTGTGGCAGACACGGTCGATGCTGCGCCGCCGGCTGGTGCGTTTCGCGCGGAACCACAGCCAGCAGCGGGCGCTGCGGATGGGCGCCGGCGCCGCCGAGCTCGCGCGCCTGTCGGACCTGCTGGACGAGAACGCGCTGACGATCGGCTTCGCCCGCCGGTTCGCGACCTACAAACGGGCACCGTTGATCTTCACTGATCTGAAGCGGCTGATGGCCATCGTCGCCGACGACGCGGGCCCGGTGCAGTTCATCTTTGCCGGCAAGGCGCACCCGGCGGACACGGGCGGGCAGGCGTACCTGCAGCAGGTCGTGCAGATGAGCCAGAAGCCCGGGTTCAAAGGGCGGATCGCCGTGCTCGAGAACTACGACATGCAGATCGGGCGGATGCTGACGTCCGGCTGCGACATCTGGCTGAACAACCCGCTGCGCCCGAACGAGGCGTCGGGCACGAGTGGCATGAAGCCGCCGCTGCACGGGGGCGTGAACCTGTCGATCCTCGACGGCTGGTGGCCCGAGGGCTACAACGGCAAGAACGGTTACGCGATCGGCGACGGCCGGGAGTACACCAGCCAAGCCAAGCAGGACCGCTACGACGCCGGCTGCATCTACGACCTGCTCGAGAACGAGATCGTGCCGAAGTTCTACAAGCGGGGCAAGGACGGCGTGCCAAAGCGGTGGGTGAAGGTGATGCGCGAATCGATGCGGTCGGTCCCCGCGCAGTTCAGCACGCACCGGATGCTTGGCGACTACGTGAGCGGGTACTACCTGCCGGCGCATGGCTGACGGCTGACGTCTGACGGGTGCGGCTCGGCGGTGTCGACGCCCCCGCTACGCGGCGCAATCGTGGTTCATTCACGGCGTGGCCGATTCGGTCCGATTATCGTGTGGCCCCATGTCGACCGATCCCGCACCCGAACACCCCACCGCCGAGCACCGCCGACTGGCGGAGGAGGCCGCGCGGCAGGGCAACTGGAAACGCTGGGGGCCGTACCTCTCCGAACGGCAGTGGGGCACGGTCCGCGAGGACTACTCGCCCGACGGCGCCTGTTGGGACCACTTCCCGTTCGAGCAATCGCACCAGCGCGCCTACCGCTGGGGCGAGGACGGGCTGCTCGGATGGACCGACCGCGAGTGCCGGCTGTGCTTCGCCGTCGCGCTGTGGAACGGGCAGGACAAGGTGCTGAAGGAGCGGCTCTACGGCTTGACCGGGCCGCAGGGCAACCACGGCGAGGACGTCAAGGAGCACTACTGGTATCTCGACGCCACGCCGACGCACAGCTTTAACAAAGCCGCGTACCACTACCCGCATGCCGCGTTCCCTTACGAGAAGTTGCTCAAGGAGAACGACCGGCGCACGCGTAACGACCCGGAGTACGAGCTGGCGGACACGGGCGTGTTGGAGGACGGCCGGTACTTCGACGTGCTCGCCGAGTACGCCAAGGCCGGGCCCAACGACACGCTGATCCAGATCACGGTCCGCAACGACGCGCCCGACGGCGAGCCGAAGACGCTGCACGTGCTGCCGACACTGTGGTTCCGAAACACCTGGATCTGGGGCTGTGAGCACGAGGGCTGCACGACCAAGCCGTGGCTCTGGGCGGAGGGCCGGCGGCCCCGGCAGGTCCGCAGCGATCACCAGACGCTCGGGAAGTTCACGCTGCACGTCGGCAAGGGGCAACGCGGCAAGGTGCCCGACCTCCTGTTCACCGAGAACCTGACCAACACCGGCGCGCTCTACGGCGACAAGAGCCCGGCCCCGTACACGAAGGACGGCATCGGCCGGTGCGTGATCGACGGTCAGAAGAACGCGGTCAACCGCGCGAAGCGCGGCACCAAGGCCGCGGCGCACTACGTGCTGACGCTCAAGCCCGGGCAGTCGTTCACGCTGCGGCTGCGCCTGCGCGAAGACACGCTGACGCCGATGAGCGCCGACGAAGCGCTCGGCCCCAACTTCGAAGAACAGTTCGCGCTGCGGGCGTACGAGGCGGACCGGTTTTACGACCACGTGCTGCCGGACAACCTCGTCGACGGGCAGCGGCTGGTGAGGCGGCAGGCGTACGCGGGGCTGCAGTGGTGCAAGCAGTTCTACCACTACATCGTGCAGCCCTGGCTGGACGGCGACCCGGACATGCCGACCCCGCCGCCGCAGCGGCAGCACGGCCGGAACAACCAGTGGCGGCACCTGTTCGCGCGGGACCTCCTCTCCATGCCGGACAAGTGGGAGTACCCGTGGTTCGCCGCGTGGGACACGGCGTTCCACATGATCCCGTACTCGCGGATCGACCCCGACTTCGCCAAGCACCAGATGGAGCTGTTCCTGCGCGAGTGGTACATGCACCCCAACGGGCAGATCCCCGCGTACGAGTTCGCCTTCGGGGACGTCAACCCGCCGGTGCACGCCTGGGCGGTGTGGCGGATCTACAAGATGACGGCCCCGCGGGGCAAGCGGGACCGTGCGTTCCTCGCGTCGTGCTTCCAGAAGCTGCTGCTGAACTTCACCTGGTGGGTCAACCGCAAGGACCCGCAGGGCAACAACGTGTTCGGCGGCGGGTTCCTCGGGCTGGACAACATCGGCGTGTTCGACCGGTCGCAGCCGCTTCCGGGCGGCGGACACCTCACGCAGTCGGACGGCACCGCGTGGATGGCGTTCTACTGCGCGACGATGCTCGCGATGGCGATCGAGCTGGCCGACTGCGACCTGCCCGAGTCGCGGGCCTACGCGGACATGGCGTCGAAGTTCTTCGAGCACTACGTCCACATCGCCGACGCCGCCAACCACCTCGGCGGCACCGGGCTCTGGCACGAGGAGGACGGGTTCTACTACGACCACCTCAAGGTCAACGGCAAGAGCGAGCCGATCCGTTTGAAGTCGCTCGTCGGGTTGATGCCGTTGATCGCCGTCGAGACGTTCAAACGTGAGCGCATCGACCGTATCCCGGGTTTCCGCAAACGGCTCGACTGGTTCCTGGCCAACCGCAAGGACCTGGCCCGGACGATCACGTACATGGTTGACGACGAGCGGGCCGACGCCCCGAGTCAGCGCGTGCACAGCGACCGGTTCCTGCTCGCGCTGCCGTCGCGCGCCCGGCTGGAGAAGGTGCTGATGCACCTGTTCGACGAGGACGAGTTCTTCGGGCCCTACGGGATTCGGTCGCTCTCCAAGAAGTACGCCGAGGACCCGTTCGAGGTGCAGATCGGCGACGAACACTTCGTCGTCGAGTACACGCCCGGCGAGTCGACGACCGAGCTGTTCGGCGGGAACTCGAACTGGCGCGGCCCGGTCTGGTTCCCCGTGAACTACCTCATCATGGAGTCGCTGCAGCGGTACCACTACTTCTACGGCGACAGCGTCAAGGTCGAGGTGCCGACCTACTCGGGCAACTTCGTGAACCTGACCGAGGCGTCGCGGGAGATCGCCCGTCGGCTGAACAAGCTCTGCGTGCCGGACGGCGCGGGGCGGACGCTGTTCTACGAGTACTTCCACGCCGACTCGGGCCGGGGCTGCGGCGCGTCGCACCAGACGGGGTGGACCGCGTTGGTGACGCGTTGCATTGAGGAAGCGGTCCGGGCGTGACTCGGTTGCGGGGGCGTTGCCGCCGCGGTTCCGATAAATCTGGACGCGGCGGGCACGGGTGTCCGATGCTCATCGCATCCGCGGGGTCGTCGGGCCGCATGGCCACCGGCCGTGAGCTACACTCTGAGGTTTACTCGTTCCGTCCCGTTGATCCGCCGACGTTGCCACCGGACGCGCCGCCGCAGAGCCCACTTTGATCCTGGACAACCTCCTAAGCTGGTTCAGCGTCGACATGGGGATCGACCTCGGCACCTGCAACACGCTCGTCTGCGTCCGGGGCGAGGGCATCGTGCTCAACGAGCCGTCGGTCGTCGCGGTCAAGCGCAACACCAACCAGGTCCTGCAGAACGGCAACGCCGTCGGCTGGGTCGCCAAGGAGATGCTCGGCAAGACGCCCGGCAGCATCACGGCCATCCGCCCGCTCAAGGAGGGCGTGATCTCCGACTTCGAGATCACCGAGGCGATGCTCGGGTACTTCATCCGCAAGGTCAACGGCAAGCGCCCGTTCGTGAAGCCGCGCGTCGTCATCGCCGTGCCGTCGGGGATCACGGCCGTTGAGAAGCGCGCCGTGCTCGACTCGGCCGAACGCGCCGGGGCGCGACGGGTGTACCTGGTTGAGGAACCGATGGCCGCGGCGATCGGGGCGTCGCTGCCCGTGGTCGAGGCGACGGCGTCGATGATCGTCGACATCGGTGGCGGCACGACCGAGGTCGCGGTGATGTCCCTGGCCGACATCGCGCAGTGCGAGTCGGTCCGCGTAGCCGGCGACGACCTGGACGAGGCCATCATCAACCACATGAAGAAGGCCTACAACCTGATGATCGGCGAACAGACCGCCGAGCGCATCAAGATCGAGATCGGCAGCGCCGCGCCCGTCGACGAAGAGGGCACGATGGAGGTCCGCGGCCGGGACATGATCTCGGGCCTGCCCCGGAAGACCGTCATCACGTCGGAGGAGATCCGCGAGGCGTTGCAGGAGCCGCTGAGCGCGATCGTCGAGACCGTGACGCGCACGCTCGAGCGCTGCGAGCCCGAACTCGCGGCAGACCTTGTCGATAACGGCATCACCCTCGCC
Organism: Phycisphaera sp.; assembly: GCA_028285385.1. Classification (GTDB taxonomy): domain Bacteria; phylum Planctomycetota; class Phycisphaerae; order Phycisphaerales; family Phycisphaeraceae; genus CAZIXN01. The sequence continues at coordinate 148 of JANQPR010000087.1, read as the reverse complement.
GGCGGCGGCGCGCTGCTGCGCGGGATCGACGTCATCGTCTCCAACGCCACGGGCCTGGACACCCGCATCGCCGAGGACCCGCTGACCTGCGTCGCCCGCGGAACGTCCATCTACCTCGAGCACCTCGAGGAGTGGAAGGCGACGATGG
>JANQPR010000083.1 GCA_028285385.1 Phycisphaera sp. | reverse complement strand
CCCACCCGCCGCGCTCCCCGCGGGGGCACCGGCTCTACCCGGGGGCGGACACGCATGACCCAGCGCACGAACGCGCCGCTCACCGCGGCCTCGGCGGCTCGAACAGGTCGCCCCAGCTCTGCGCGGCGACGGCGTCGAGGACGGCGGGGTCGATCCGGCCGTGGCCGGGCGCCATCGCGCTGGGTCGGGCACCGGGCACTTCGCAGAGCACCTTGATGCCGGTCATGCGTTCGAGCCAGACCCGATTGCTGGACAGCGACGCGTCTTCGGCGAGCTCGTCGGGGTCTCGGCCGCGCTCGTGGTTCATCACCAGCCCGACCACCCGTGCCCCGGCGCGCTCGAGCACCTCCACGGTCATGGCCGTATGGTTCAGCGTGCCCAGGCCGGCGCGGCAGACGACCAGGACGGGATAACCCAGCGCGACGATGAGTTCGACAACGGTGCAGCGTGGCTGGGCGGGGTCGAGCGGGACGCGGATGCCGCCCACACCCTCGATCAGCAGCGCGTCGTGCCGTTGGTCGAGGGCGACGAGCGCGTCGGCGACGGCGGGCCAGTCGATCGACCTGCCCTCGGCGGCCGCGGCAGCGGCGGGCGCGGCGGGCATGCGGAACGCCTGCGGGCAGACGTGCGCCACGGGGGCGTGGCATTCCGCGAAGTGCATCAGCGCGTGGACGTCTTCCTGCTCCGGGCCGTCCCGGCCGTCGTGGGCCCCGGTGGCGAAGGGCTTGCAGACGCCGAGGCGGAGGCGTCGGCCGCGGGCGTGTTGCCGCAGGGCGTGGAGGATGGCACAGCTGACGACGGTCTTGCCCACGCCGGTGTCCGTGCCCGTCACAAACAGGCCGGGTTGGGTCAGCGGCGCCGGCAGCGTGAGCATTGGGGCGATCATATCGGTTGGCCCGGTCCGCAAACGCATGGCATGTTTGGAGGTCGGCCGTCGGGCTCAAGCGGGTGGGCCCGGTGCCCGAGCACGACCGGGCGGGCGGTGGTCACGCCGACGCGCGACGCACCCGGGTTCGGGACGAACCCGCCGCGCCACGGACGGCGACGCAAGGAGGCCACGAAATAGTGGCGGGCCGGCCGACGAACGGCCGATCCGTTGCCGAACCATCGGTGGTGTCGGGCGGCCTGCGCCGGGCACCGCGGGAGAACTCCGGGGTGTTGGAGTGTGCGACATGATCTCTCAGTGCGACGTCGACAAGCTGCAAGTCCGGCTGGAAGACCTGCGGGGGACGCTCTGCCGGCAGGGCCCGCGGCTGCAGGAGAACGTGGACCGGCTGCGGCGGGACGCGGCGCAGCTGCTCGACGAGGCCCGGGGCACGGAGTTCGAGCCGGCGATGCAGTCGGTGGTCGACCTGCTGGACTGCCTGCGGCGGGGTCTGGGGGCGCAGGACGAGCTGAACCGCTCGGTCGCGTGAAGCCGACGGAGTGCTAGACCGGAAGCGACGGCGGCGAGGGGCTTGGTCGGGGTGACGGTCTGCGTCAACGCCGGCGATGTCGGCGTTGGTTTTCGCGGGGCTGCGGGGCTTCAACCGATACAATTCGCGATATGGAAGTCCTCAAGCTCTTGCTGGAATGGGGGATCCTGAGGCAAAACTACGGCTTCGACGCCGTGATCTACGCCGGGCTCGCGGTCGCCGGGACGCTGCTGTTCATGCTCCGGCTGGGGCTGATGCTCATCCTCGGGATCGACGGGGACCTGGACCTCGACGCGGACATCGGCGACATCGACCACGGCGGGGGGTTCTCCATCTTCTCGATCCTGTCGATCACCGCGTTCCTGATGGGCGCGGGCTGGATGGGCCTGGTCGCCCGCGTCGACTGGAACCTGGCGGCGACGACGTCGGGGGTGTTGTCCGGCGGTTTCGGGGTCGCGCTGATGCTGTTGGCGTCGTCACTGCTGTTCTACGCCAAGAAGATGACACACGAGGTGAAGCTCGACCCGTCCGACGCGGTGGGCCGGGTGGGCACGGTGTACCTGCAGGTCCCCGAGAAGGGCGCGGGTACCGGACAGGTGCGCGTGACGGTGCAGGGTCAGCAGAAGACGATGAGCGCCGTATCGACGGGCGAGGCGATCGCGTCGTTCCAGGACGTGAAGGTCGTCGAAGCCCGCGGCGACGGCGTGCTGGTCATCGAACCACTGGCGTAGGGCCGCGTGTTCAGAGTTGTTGCTTAGCTGCGCGGTGACACAACGCAGCTAACGACGGATACCGTTGTGTTGTCAACCCCGGCTCGCGCGGATCGTTCCGCTGCGGGTGACGGTCAGCAGGACCGATCCCTCGTAGCTGTCGGCGAAATGTTTCCACAGGTCGACGCGTTGGTGGTGGGACCGGCCGTCGTGGTCTTCCCAGTACACGTTGAGGCTGCGCGGCCGGGGGTACTTCTCGGGGTTGGGCAGCTGCCGCTTCATCGTCTCGCCGGGGTCGAGCTTGCTGTAGTTCAGGACGGGCCCCACGTCGGTGATCACGAGGTGCGGGATCTTGTGGCGGGTGTCGTTGTGCACGACGTAGCCGGGCGAGCTGAGCATTTCGCCGCAGCCGGGCAGCAGCGCGAGGATCACCAGCGCGAGCAGCGCGATGAAGCCGAGTCGCCGCCAGGACGAGTGGGGGCCGTCGGCCGGTTGGATCGGGGTGAGCCGGGACATGCGGGGGTTATCGGCGGGTCGGGCCGGCTGCGGCAGGGTCCGCGTGGGGTTATACGCCCGGGTCGCCGTCGGGGGGTCGGTTCGTGCGGGTCGCGCAAAGCAGCGAAACCGCGGAACCTCCGGCGTGTGTGTTTTTTCCCTCCCTTGGGGAGGGGAGTTGCCGCCCTTACCGTCGTTATACTGCCCGGCTCGACGCGGCCCGCCGCGTCGCGTGTTCTGAGCCCCGCCCCGCCCTGATTCCCCGGGAAGAACCGCCGTGCCCGACCGCCCCCACCGCAAGCCCCACATCGGCGGCAACTGGAAGATGAACCTGCACCACCAGGACGCCGCTGCGCTCGCCGGCGCCCTGGCCGACCGGTTCGACGCCGCGACGACCGACGCCGTCGACGTCACGGTCTTCCCGGCGTTCCCGTACCTCGCCGCGGTGTCGTCCGTGCTCTGCGAAAAAGGCTCGCAGATCGCCGTCGGCGCGCAGGACGGCTACGCCGAACCCAACGGCGCGTTCACCGGCGAGGTCTCGATGTCCATGCTCAAGGACGTCGGCGTCAGGTGTGTCCTCGTCGGGCACTCCGAGCGGCGGCACGTGATCGGCGAGACGGACGAACTCGTGAACGCCAAGCTGCACGCCGCGCTCGACGCCGGGCTCGACGTGATCCTCGCCGTCGGCGAGAAGCTCGAGCAGCGCGAGGCGGGCAAGACGGACTACATCAACACCGGCCAACTGGGTTACGGGCTCGCCGGTGTGACCGACGAGCAGATGTCGCGCATCACCATTGCGTACGAGCCCGTCTGGGCGATCGGCACCGGGAAGACCGCGACGCCCGACGATGCGCAGAAGGCGCACGTGGTCATCCGCCAGGCCGTCGCGTTCATGTTTGACCAGGCCGTCGCCGACGGCGTCCGCATCCAGTACGGCGGCTCGATGAAACCCGCCAACGCCAGAGACCTGCTCGATCAGCCCGACATCGACGGCGGCCTGATCGGCGGCGCGTCGCTCAAGGCCGACGACTTCGCCGGCATCGTCGACGCCGCGAAGTAACCTCCCGCCTGTTTCCCTGACTGTCCGCGAATCGGAACCGCTTCCCCCATGTTGCTCGCCCCCACCCTCGCCGTGTCGTTCGGCGTCGTCGTCCTCGCCATCGCCTTCGCCGCGGTGTGCCTCTTCATGATGCTCGTGATCCTGGCGCAAAAGCCCAAGGGCGGCGGCCTGGCGGGCGCGTTCGGCGGCTCGGGCGGCAGCGAGGGGGCGCTGCTGGGCGCGAAGGTCGGCGACTTCCTGACCTACACCACGGTCAGCTTCTTCGTCCTGTTCATCCTGCTGGCCATGGGCCTGACCTGGGCCATCAACCCCAAGCCCGCCCCCGTTCCCACGCCCGGCCTGACCCCCGGCGGCGCCGGCACAACCGCGCCCGTCACCACCACGGAAACCGGCGAGACCGGAGACGCTACCGGCGAGGAACTGATCACCGACGACACGACAGACGCGGTCGACGCCGAGGTGAACACCGACGCCGACTTCGAGCCCGTCGCGGACCAGGCCAACTCGCCCGAGCCGCCCACCGGCGACTGACCGGGAGATTCGCGGTAGGCTGCGTCGTCATGATCCGATCCATGACCGGCTTCGGCGACGCGGCGACCCAGCACAACGCCAACGACTCTTCCGCCGGCGGCATCCATTACGCGGTCGAGTTGCGGTCGCTGAACAACCGGTACTTCAAGTGCACCAGCCGGCTGCCGGACGAACTCGTCGGGCTCGAAGCCGAGCTGGAATCGGCGCTGCGGAAGCGGTTCGCCCGTGGATCGTTCTCGGTGGCGGTGAAGCTGCGGCTGGGCGGCGAGGCCGCGGCGTCGCGCGTCAACGACGCGGCATTGCTGGCGTATCTCGGGCACCTCGAGGGGTTGAAGAAGAAGTTCGCGGACGAGTCGGTGTCGATCGACCTGACGCACCTGCTCGCGTTGCCCGGCGTGATCGAGGCCGGGCCGGACACGGTCGAACTGTTGCATCAGGCACGGCCGGTGGTGCTGCGGCTGGTGGACGAGGCGGCGGACCGGTTGATCGACATGCGTCGGCGCGAGGGCGAGGCGCTCGCGACGGACCTGCGCTCGTTGGCGGCCCGGCTGCTCGAGGTCGTCGAGCAGGTCGCCGAGCGCGCCCCGGTCGTCGTGCACGAGTACCACGCCAAGCTCACGCAGCGCGTCGGCGACCTGATGGCCAAGGCCGAGCTGAAGGTGAACGAGACCGACCTGATCAAGGAGGTCGCCGTCTTCGCCGACCGCGCGGACATCAACGAGGAACTCACCCGGCTGCGCGGGCACCTGAACCAGTTCGAGTCGGTGATCGCCGACGACGACAGCGAGCCGTCCGGCCGGACGCTGGACTTCCTGGCCCAGGAGATGCTGCGGGAGGCGAACACGATCGGCAGCAAGAGCAACGACGCCGCCATCAGCCAGGACGTCGTGAACGCCAAGAGTCTGATCGACCGCATCAAGGAACAGGTGCAGAACGTGGAGTGAGTCCCGCGGGCCCGGGGCCACCGCGTCGGTTTCTCAAACCAACGGGGCCCGGGTCCGTAATGAGCGTTGGCACCCCGCCATCCGCCGGGTTTATTGTGGACACGTCCCGCCGTTCCGACGCCCGCCCACGCATGCCCGACGCCCAACCGCCCAGCCCCCCGAAGCCGTCGCAACCCGACACCGGGCAGTCCTCCGTCGCGGGCAGCCCGGGCGCGTCCGGGATCGGCTCCGCGGTGCCCTCGGCGTCGATCGGGACCGGGCTGCCCTCGGCCATCACGCCCGGGCAGCGCTCCTCCTTCAACGCCGACGAGCTCGCCATCGTGCTCTCACACTTCGACGTCGGCGTCATCGAGGAGATCAAGGACTTCCCCCGCGGGTCGCGCAAGGCCCCGAAGCTCCGGCTCAAGACCGACAAAGGCCTGTTCCTCCTGAAACGCCGGGCGCTGGGAAAGGACGACCCGTTCAAGGTCGCGTTCTGCCACGCGGTACAGATCCACCTCGCCGAGCGTCAGTTCCCGCTGCCCCACCTGATCGGGACCAGGACCGACAACAACTCGATGCTCAAGTGGAAGGGCGCGACCTACGAGTTGTTCGAGTACATCCGTGGTAACCCGTACGACTACTCACTGGAAGCGACCACCGACGCGGGCAAGACGCTGAGCCTGTTCCACAAGCTGCTGCGCGACTTCCGCACCGACTACGACGCGGCCCGCGGCACGTACCACCGCAGCAAGAGCGTCCTGAACGCGATGCAGCAGCTGCCCAAGACGCTGGAGAAGGCGGCCCCCGACGGCCCCGCCGACCGCCGCCAACAGGTCTGCAGGTTCTTGCATGACGCGTACGCCGAGGCCGCCAAGCGTGTCGAGGACGAAGGCTTCGCCGACTGGCCCAGGCTGGTGTCTCACTCGGACTGGCACCCGGGCAACATGCTGTTCCGCGGCAACCGAGTCGTGGCCGTGATCGATTACGACGCCGCCCGGCTCGCGCAGCGCGTGCTCGACACCGCCAACGGGGCGTTGCAGTTCTCGATCCGCGGCGGCGGCGAGCAACCCGAGGAGTGGCCCGACGACATCGACGGCACCCGCTTCAAGCGGTTCCTGCGCGGTTACGACGCCGTACCCGACAACGTCCTGACCAAGGCCGAGCTGCGCACCGTGCCCTGGCTGATGGTCGAGGCCCTGATCGCCGAGAGCGTGATCCCGATCGCGGCGACGGGGTTCTTCTCCCGCATGGCCGGCGGCCCGTTCCTCGAAATGGTCGTCCGGAAGGTCCGGTGGCTCCGCCAGAACCACCGCGAGATGGTGGCGTACGTGGAGTGAAGCGCCTATGCGGCGGGGACTCTGCCGGTCGGCTGTCGTGCTGGTTTATCCCGGCCTCGAGTGACGTCGCGGCCTCGCTAAACTGTTGGCCCAGACATGACCCGGTTCCTGAGCATCCCGGAGCGGCTTCGATGCAGCCGCGGCGTGACCGCGATCTGTCTTTTGCTGTGCGGAACGCCCGCTTGGTCGCAAGCCACGCGGGCACCCGAGGAACCCAAGCCACTCGCCGAACCGGCCGAGCCTGTTGAAGCCGGCAGCCCCGACGCGTTCGCTGTACTGCTCGCCGAACTCGACGCCCCGGACTGGCACGCCCGGCAGACCGCCACCGAGGCGTTGATGATCGACGCCGTGATCCGCGACGAGCAGATCGCCGCCGCGCTCGCCGACCCGGGAATCTCGCTCGAGGCCCGGCACCGCCTCGGCAATGCGCTTCAGCACCGGGTCTTGGCGGGCTGGCTCGCCGAGCTGTCGCCGCCCGACGCCCCCGACAGCCAGGGGTCTTTAGGCATCACGCACCCACGCGAGCCGGTCGACGTCCTCCCGCAACACGCCGCGCCGGAAGTGGTCGTGATGAACACGCTGCCGGGGTTCCCGGCGTACCCGAGGCTGCGGCCCGGCGACATCATCGTGCGGTTCAACGGCCAGCCGTTCCCCGCGGCCGACAACCCCCGCAACCCGCCGGCGGTGAGCGAGGTGATCCGTGGACGGCCCGCCGGTGAGGCCGTGTCGCTTCACGTGATCCGCGACGGGCAACCGACGAAGATCCAACTCGAGTTGGCGAGCACCCGGGCGCTCGAGTTGTACGAAGGCGCCAACCCCGCGCGGCTGCACGCCTCGTTTCAGAAGCGACTCGACCGGCGTCTCGAAGAACTGCGCCAACGCGCCCAACTCGGGACGCCACTCGCCGACGCCGCGCCGGGCCCGCTCGCCGATGCGCCGCAACCTCGCCACGACGCGCAGCCCGACGCGTCCCGCCAACCGGCCCAGACCGACCGGCCGACACCACCCGACGCGCCGGCGACGCGTTAACCCATTTCGTTGGACACGCCGCGCAGCCCGACGCCCGAAGCGCCGATGCTTAGTCTTCGTGCCGGCGGTGGCGACGCGTTCGCCGCCCCGATGCACGCCCCGCCTGCTGTTCGAAGTGCCCCAGCCGAGGTTTGCCGTGCCGTTGCCCGAAGTTGCCCTCTGCCGTTCCCATCCGCCGCTCCCCCTGTGGCTCGACCTGCTGCACCGGCTCTGCTGGGGCGGCGCGGTGGCCGGGCTGATCTACGTCCTGGCCCACTGGGGCACCGACCCCCGCACGCGACACCCGCTGGCCATCGCCGGGCTCGTGCTCGTCGGAGCCGGGCTGGTGCGCAGCGCCAAACGCCGCTTGGCGTAGCGCCACGGTGTCGCCCGGGCCGGCGCGGTTGCGGAGCGCCAGTACAATCCGGGCATGCCGGACGACCCGCACAAACGAAAACCGGAACCGCCGGACGACGACGACGGGCTGTACGAGCTCGCCGAAGACCCCGACGCCGCGCCGCCCGAGGCACCGCCTCCGCCGCCGGGGCTGGGCGACCCCAACCGGACCGAGCCGCTCCAGGGCGACGGCACGGCCGACGCGCCGCGCAACCGCTCGGCCCGCGACATCGACCCGATGGCCGACGACCCGACGCCCACCACGGGCCAGGGCGGCAAGGGCGGGGCGTCGCACTTC
>JANQPR010000076.1 GCA_028285385.1 Phycisphaera sp. | reverse complement strand
TGATCCCGACGTTGGTGCCGGGCGTGGTCCTGATCGGGCTCGGCCTCGCGGCTCTGACTGGAGACGCCGAAGCGTCGCGTTGGCGTCGGACCACGGCGTTGCTCCTCGGCGGCGCGCTGGTTTCTGCGCTGTCGGCGCTGTCGCTTGCGACGTTGTGGGGTCAGAGCAAGGCCAGGTTTGCCGCGGACGGCAACCGCTTGGTGGTCGCCGAACGCAACGCTCCGCCCTGGTACTACGCCGATTCCTTGGGGCCGTCTGGCTCGCTCGCCCACCCGGTCAACGCGCTGCCGCCGGAAAGCCGGGTGATGGTCGTGGCCGACACGTCCCAACTGTTCTATCTCGAACCCGAGCTGGTCTATGCCAGCGCCTTCGATGCGAGCCCGCTCGGCCCGGTCCTCGAGGCCGCCGATGGCAGCGTCGCCGACGCGGCCCGCCGATTGCGCGACGCGGGCGTCACGCACCTGTGGGTTGGATGGTCGGAACTGCGGCGCTTACACGGGACGTACGGGCACGACCCGCGTGTGACGGAGGACGCCGTGCGCGAGCTGGTCCATGGCTGGGGCGTGGACTACGACGGCGGCGCATCGACACTCTACCGCGTGCCTCAATCTGGGCCGCGCTGAGCAGATTTTGCTTTGTGGAGCGGGCAGATCGACGATAATGAAGACAGACAGACGGAACCTCACGAAAGGAGGTCGCGACCACGAAAATCAGAGCGGGGCCCGGTCCGCCCCGAGGTAGCAACCGGCCGAGCGTGACGCGTGAATCGTTCTTGTTATTGTTCTTCCATCCTTCCGCGGCGCTCGGCCTTTTTCGTGCGCCGAGGCCGCGGGTAACGCGAGTGTCGGGTGGACGTACCAACGCCCGGCGGAATCCGTGTCCACCTCAAAGGGGCCCGCGTGTCCGAACCCACCGACGCCTTGCACCCCGGGCTGCGTCTGGTGCAGCACCCCCTGGTCGATCACCTCGTTGCCGAGTTGCGGTCGGCCGCGACGCCGGTGCCGCGTTTCCGCGAAGTCATGGAGCAACTGGGTGAGCTGTTGGCGTACGAGGCGTTGCGCGACGCGCCGACGCGCGACGTCGAAGTGACGACCCCGTTGGAGAAGATCACACAGCGCAAGCTCGCGCACCGGGTCACGCTGGTGTGCATCCTACGGGCCGGAGCCGGGCTGACGGCGGCAATGCTGCGACTGATCCCCGAGGCGCAGATGGGACACGTCGGCATGTTCCGGGACGAGGAAGCGTTGTCTCCCGTGAGTTACTACGACAAGCTCCCGCCGTCGATCGCGGCCGGGCCGGTGCTGGTGTGTGACCCGATGCTCGCCACGGGCGGGAGCGCCGCGGCGTGCCTCGACTTGCTCAAGTCGCGCGGCTGCGAAGACCTGACGTTCGTGGCGGTACTCGCGGCGCCGGAGGGCCTGGCCAAGCTGGCCGAGGCGCACCCGGACGTGCCCGTCGTCCTCGCCGCCGTCGACCGGGAGTTGGACGATCACGGCTACATCCTGCCGGGCCTCGGCGACGCCGGCGACCGGATCTTCGGGACACTGGCTTAGTCGATCCCCCGTTGCGCATCGTTCAAGGCCGCCGCGATTCGTTCCACCACCGCGTCAACGCCGAGATCGGCGACGTCAACCACATCATCCGCCACAGCACGGTACACCGGCTCCCGTTCGGCGAGGACAACGGCGATCTCGCCAAGGGCGTCGGTTTGCCCGGTCAGGCTTGGCCGGGCACCGTGAGTTTCCTCGTCAGCCGCGATGCGTCCGGCCAGCACTTCGACGGGGGCGTGCAGGTACACCTTCAGCCCGGGAGAAACGGTGACCGCATCGCGGGCGCGTGGCCGCTCCGTCACCGCCCCGCCGCCGAGAGCAACGACGTGGCCGGTCCGAGCGACCAACTCCGTCACGACATCCGCCTCGACTTCGCGGAACGCTGGTTCACCGTCGGTGGCCCAGATCGTGCGGATGCTTCGTCCGTCGAACCGCCGGACCAGCTCGGCGTCGCTATCGACGAAAGCGCATCCCAGCCGCTCGGCCAAGCGACGCCCCACGGTGGTCTTGCCGCTGCCGCGGTACCCGAGCAGGATGACGGAACGATCCTCAGCCACGGCGTCATCGTAACGACGACTCCGCTTAGACTTTGTCCATGGGCAGCGACAGCCCCGCCGAGAGTCGAAATGAAGGCGGCGACGAGGCCGAGTTGTCGGGCGTGCGCCTCGATCGCTTGCGAGGCTTCCGCGTCCGACGGGTGCGGGACGACTCGCTAGCCTTCTTGGCGGAGCAGTTCAAACACGATGTCGCCAAGCCGTTCCGTCAACTCGAAGCGGTCGCCGCGGTATGGGAAGCATTGATCGAGCCGGCGTTACGGCAACACTGCCGGCTCGAATCGCTCCAGCACGGCGTGTTGACGGTAACGGTCGATTCATCGGCAACGCTTTACCAACTCGACGCGCTCGTGCGCGGCGGCTTGACCGTGAAGCTCGCCGAGGCGTCCCAAGGCAAGACGTTGCGACGGATCAAGCTACGCGTAGACACGGCGGTTTTCATCGGCGAGCCAGACGACGCCTACGACGGCCCGCTGCCGCCCGACGAGTTCGAGCCTGATCCCGAGACGCCGCGCTAGAAAGCACGGATTGATACGGGTAGCCTGCGTCGCTCAGAATGGGAACACCAGGGGCGTTACCGCCAGCGTGACCGCCATCACCAGCGCATTGAGCGGCAGCCCGACACGGAGGTAGTCGGTGAAGCGGTACCCGCCCGGGCCGTAGACCATGAGGTTGGTCTGGTAGCCGATCGGGGTGGCGAAGCTGGCCGACGCAGCGATCATGACGGCGATGGCAAACGGCGTCGCATTCGCGTCCAACGAATGTGCCGTGGTGAGCGCGATCGGGAACATGAGCACCGCCGCCGCGTTGTTGGTGATGAGTTCGGTGAACACGTTGGTCAGCAGGTACACCGCGGCGAGCGCCAGCAGCGGGTGTTGACCGACAATGCCGAGGATGCCCGACGCCACGCCGCCCGCCAGCCCCGAGTCGAGGACGGCCCGCCCCACGCCGATCGCGGCGCCGATCACGACCAGCACCTGCATGTCGATGCTCCGCCGCGCCTCGGTGCCGGTGACGCAGCGCGAGGCCCACATCGCCGCGGCGCCCAGCAGCGAGGCGGCGAGCATGCTCACCCAACCGAGGGCCACCGACACGACCAACGCGACCAGGATCGCAAACGCGACCGGGGCGCGGGCGTGTCGGGCCGGCCCCGTCTCGCTCACGGCGCTGACCAGAAAAAAGTCGCGGCGGTTGCGCTGGCGGTCGGCGAAGCCGGGTTGCGTCTCAAGCAGCAAGGTGTCGCCGGGGCGCAGCACGATGTCGCCGATTTTCTGGTTGAGGCGTTGCCCGTCTCGCGCTACCGCGAGAATGGCCGCGTTGTACGCCGTGCGGAACCGCCCCGCACGGACCGTCTTGCCCAGCAGCGGGCACGACGGCGACACGACCGCCTCGACGAGTTGCCGCCGCGCCGCCGGGCCGGTCAGCTTCATCGCCTGGTCGTCGTCGGGCACGAGCCCGCGGACGCTGCGCAGGTCGACCACCGAATCCACGACTCCCACGAACACCAGACGGTCGTCGCCGCGCAGCACCTGCTCGGGGCCGACGGCCGGGATCAACTCACCGTCCCGCTCGATCTCCAACAGGTACAGCCCGGGCAGATGACGCAGGCCCGCGTCCTCGACCGTCTTGCCGACGAGCGGGCTGCCCGCCTCGACCCGCATCGCGACCGTGTACTCCCGCGCGTCGCCGCCCAACGGCAACGCCGACCCGCGGTCGGGCAACAACACTCGGCCGACGGTCAACAGGTACAGCAACCCGACCGCGAGGCACGGCACGCCGACCAGGCCGATGCTGAAGATGCCAAGGGTTTCCGCGTCGGGCGCGAGACGCAGCAGGTCCGCTACCACTAGGTTGGTCGATGTGCCAATGAGCGTGCACGTACCGCCGAGGATCGCGGCGAAGCTCAGCGGCATAAAGAGCTTGGAGGGCGACACGCCGACGCGCTGCGCCCAGGATCGCACGGCCGGCAGCAACATCGCGACCACGGGCGTGTTGTTCAGGAACGCCGACAACCCCGCCACGGGCAGAGTCAGCCGCACCATCGCCCCGGCCGGCGACGACGGCCGGCCCAGCAGCACCGCCGCCAGCCGCTGCGTCGCGCCCGTTTGCGTGAGCCCCGCCGCCACGACGAACAACGCCCCGACCGTTACCAACCCCGGCGAGCCGAACCCCGCCACCAACGCCGGCGCGTCCGGTAACCGCTCGCTGAACTGCCCGAACCCCAGCAAGGCCGCCAACGCACCCAAGAGCAATAAATCCGGCCCTGCCACCTGCCGCACCAGCCCCACCAGCACAGCCAGCAGCACCCCCAGCACGGCCCAAGGCTCCCAGTTGGTCAGCATGCCGGGGTTCTCCGTAGACCTGCAGGCGTCCCCGCCATCGCCTGCCTCAACATCGACCCGACGAGCGAGCCTCCCCCATCATCGTGTCTGCTGGCACGACCGAACGGCCATCGGGGGTCCGTGGGGCGACGGCTCAAGCCGGCGGGCAGACGGAACGATAACTCCGGGGGAGCATTGCGGAGAAACCCTGCCCATGTCGAGTGCCGTCCGTCTGATCTGCCCGAATCTGAAGTGCCGGACGATCCTCTCGGTGCCAGTGGTGGCCCGGGGCAAGACCGTGCGCTGCCGGGCCTGCGGGATGCGGATCCAGGTCCCGCCGGGCAAGGATCAACCGGGCAGCCCGACCGCCACCCCGGGAGCCAACGGCACCCCGGCCACGCCAAGCGAGTAAACGGCGTCGCACAACCCCGCGTGAACCTCAAAGGCCTGAAAACCGGCAAGCCAGCCGTGGGCTACTTGTCGTCTTCGTCGTCGAACAGCTCGATCTCGGGCATCTCGCCATCGTCGTCGTCATCGAAGTCGAACGCGAGGCCGCTGCTGCCGTCGCTGTCGCCGTCCATGCCCGCGATCGCGGCGGCGATCTCGTCGTCGTCCTCCGCGTCGGCCGGAGGCGATGCACTAGCCGGGCCGTCCAGGTCGACGCCGCTGTCGTCCCCGGCGATCGCGCTGTCCAGCAGGTCCGCCGCCGGGGCGTCGGCTTGCGAACTCGCCGCGTCTTCCATCTCCATGGACGGCGGCAAGCCCAAGGCGTCCTCCGGCTCAGGCGGTACCGCAGCCGCGGCAACCCCCGCTCCCCCCGCCGCGACGGCACCCGATACCCCGGCGGGTTCGAGCACGGTCCGCGTCGGTTCGACTTCCGTCGGCTGACCGTCCACCGTCAACGTGAAAAGCACTGGGCCGACCACAACCTGATCGCCTGCATCCAGATCGACTTCCTGCACCCGCTGCCCATTGCGGAACGTGCCGTTGCTGGAGCCCAGATCCCGCAACTTCACGCCGCCGGCGTCGACGCGGAACTCGCAGTGCTGACGGGATACGCTGGTGAGCGGGATCCGCAGGTCGCAGCTGTTCTTCCGGCCGACCACCGTCGCCCCGCTGCGCAGCGCGAACTCTCGCCGGCTGCCGTCCGCCTTGAACATGACCAACGCTGCGTTCATGCGATCACCCGTGAAACCAATACGAACGCCTGAGCATATCGGACCCGCCCTACCGCGGCAAGATGGAGAAGCTGCCTCGGTGACAGCCGCGGCAGAAACCGCAAGTGCCGCCCCGATCGACGTGGCCGCCGGTTACTGCGGCCTGTACCTGCACCTGCCGTTCTGCTTCCACAAATGCCACTACTGCGACTTCTTCAGCGTCGCCCCCCCCACGCCCGGAAGTGCGGAGACGCACGCGGACGCCGGCGCCGGGACAGACCCGCAAGCCGCCTTCACGGACGCCCTCTTGGCGGAGTTGGAGCATTCGGTCACCGCGTTATCCGAAAGCGTCCCGCTCCGTCCCGTCACCGTCTTCACCGGCGGCGGCACCCCGACGTACCTCCGGCCGGGACTCTGGGCCAAGCTGCTCGACGCGCTGCATCGTCACCGTGTGTTGGTCCAGACCGCCGAGTTCACGGTCGAGGCGAACCCCGAAACCGTGACGCCGGAACTAATGCGACAGCTCGCAGCCGGCGGGGTCAACCGCGTGTCTATCGGCGCTCAGAGCTTCGACCGTTCGTCACTCGCCGCGCTCGAGCGCTGGCACGACCCGGACAACGTTCCACGGGCCGTCGACGCTTGCAGAGCCGCCGGGATCGACAACGTCTCGCTCGACCTGATCTTTGCCATCCCCGGTCAAACGTTAGCGATGCTCGACCGCGACCTCGACCGGCTGCTCGCGTTGTCGCCGACCCACCTCTCGATCTACGGCCTCACTTACGAGCCGCAGACCCCGCTCACGGCTCGGCTCCGCGTCGGCCAGGTCCAGCGCGTCGACGAAGACGCCGAACGGGCGATGTACGACCGCGTCATGCAACGGCTCGACCACGCGGGGTTCGAGCAGTACGAGCTCTCAAACTGGGCGCGACGCGATGACGCCACCGACTACCGCTGCCAGCACAACCTCGGATATTGGCACAACGCCGACTGGCTTGGGCTCGGGCCGTCTGCCGCGAGTCATCGTGACGGCACTCGTTGGCGTAACGCACCAAACCTGCCGCTTTACCTCCAGCATTGCCCGCGCCCACCGCGCGTCGACGAGGAAAAGCTTGGGCCGGGGCAGCAGATCGGCGAGCGGCTAATGCTCGCGCTACGTCTGACTCAGGGCGTAGCGCTTGGGCAACTCGACGCTTGGCTTGCTGGCGACGACCCGCGCCGTGCCTACCTCGATGAGGTGTCGAACCTCGGCTTCGTGGAACGGTCAGACACACATCTGCGCCTGACGCGCCCGGGGCGGTTCGTCGCCGACACGATCCTTGCACGGTTGCTGTAAATCGTGCGCCACCACCCGAACCGGTCGATCAGTCCAAGCCCTCTTCCAGGTCGCGCTGCTCGATCGGCCGCGATATCACGTAGCCCTCGCTGAGCCAGCGCCCGAGGTCGACCTTCCGGCAACGCGCCGAGCAGAACGGCGCGGTTTCGTTTGCCGACAGGACCGCTTTGCCGCACACCGGGCACGGCGGCGCGCTGGGAGGCGTCCTCGGCTTCGGATCGGGGCGTTTGGAATCGAAACTCATGCTGACTCGACTTGAAAAGAACACGCCCACTTGATCGTAGTCAAACGGGCCTCCCAACGGCCGCGCGGGTTCAGCGTCAGGGTCCGGCCCGACACGGTCGGGCCCGGGTCGGTTCCGGACATGCCGTGGTCGATGCGAACGTGGAGCCGATCTGGACCGAGCGCGGCGTCGATCCGCTCCGCCCACTCGACCGCCACGACCGCGCCTGCCAGCAACTCGTCACCCCAGCCGATGGACGCCAGTTGTTCCGGACCATCCAACCGATACGCGTCGAGGTGCGCGAGCACCGGGCCGTTGGCGTCAGCGGCGTCGCTACGGGTGTATTCGTGTACGAACACGAAGGTCGGGCTGCTGACCTGACGCGGGTCGAGCCCCATCCCTTCCGCGAGGCCACGGACGAACTGCGTCTTGCCCGCTCCCAACTCGCCGTCGAGTGCAATCACGTCCCCGGACTCACACCGGGCCCCGAGCGCCCGGCCGATCGCGAAGGTGTCTTCCGGGGACTCGCTACGCAGCCGGATCACGAGCGGTGCTCCCAGCCAAATCCCGTGACATCTAAAGCGTTGCCGCCCGCGTCGAGGAACACAACGCCTCCGGTCTCGGTCACTTCGCCAATGCAGGTCAGCGCGACACCCGCGACGCGCGCCGGGAGCCTGTTCTTCGTCGCCAACAACAGCTCGTAGTCTTCCCCGTCGCCAATCGCGTGCTGCCACCTCGGGGACGCTGTGCCTTCCCGGATCGGCAGCACTGCAACGTTGACCACGGCGTGAGGGCACAGCCGAGGCAGGTCCTGAGCAAGGCCGTCGGAGATGTCCATCATCGCCGTCGGCTGCATCTTGGGATCGCTTGCCAAAGCGCGCGCCACCGAGAGGCGCGGCTCGAAGTCGAGGTGGTGGCCGGCAGCGCTGTTGCCCAGTTGCCCGGTGACGTAGAGCCGGTCGCCGGGATTCGCCGTGCCGCGTCGAACGGGCTCTACGCCGTCCGGCTCGGCCAGTACCGTGACAGTCAGGGTCAACGGCCCGTCATTAAACGCGACATCGCCCCCGACAACCGGACATCCGTAGCGTTCGCCCGTCACGCGCACAGCGTCGAACAAGGTCTCGGCGTCGACTTGTGAGAAGCCGCGCACCAGCACCGCCGACACCACGGCGGCAACCGGTTTGGCCGCCATCGCTGCAACGTCGGATAGGTTTCGGGTGATGGCCTTCCGGCCGATCTGCTCAAGCGACGCAGTCGCGCGGTCGAAGTGCACGCCCTCGATCAACGGGTCCACCGCGATCAGCACGTCCGCGCCGGCGATTCGGACCATGCCCATGTCGTCGCCCGGCGGGATCGAGACCGACGCCGGCATACCGGCGCCCGCGGCGGCGATGCGGCTCAATAGTTCGTTCTCGCGAAGCACGCCACCACTGTATCCGGCGCTCACTTCGCCAGCTTCGCGACGATACGCCACGCGTCGTGCCGCGACAACGCGAGCCCCGCCCGGGTATTGAGTTGGCCGACGATGCCGTCGAACGCCGGCGTGTACAGCAGCCGGTCGCGCAGCGACAACCGGCCGACCGCGGCCTCCACCAGCTCCACCAACACCGCCTCGTGCTTCGGCTCGATCCGCGGCGGCTTACCCACCGCCCGCCCGAGCCGCGGGAGCTTCCCCGCCTTCCGCAGGTTGTGCAGCCGATGAAACACGTCGGCCCGCGACACACCGTGCGCGTCGCGGCCTTCGGGGCCGTACATCGCCGTGTACACCTGCTCAAACTCGTCGGTGTAAGGCAGGTCGTCCAGCGTCCGGCCGACACGCTGGTACACGCTGACCAACTCCGCCTCGTCGTTGGTCTCGAAGAGCGCGTCGGTCACGCCGCCCCCGCCTTGACGTCGCCGACGACGCCGACCGCGTTCTCGTCCGCCGGCCCGTCGGGCCGCTCGACGGCCGAAAGCAGCAATGCCTCGATCCGCGCGAGCGTACGGTCGGCCTGCGCCCGAATCAAGTTGTAGGGCAGCAGCGTCAGCAGCGCGACGACCAGCCCCGCCGCGGTACTGATCAGTGCCTCGGCGATCCCGGCACCGATGCTGCGCGGGTCGGTGCCGCCTACCTGCGTCGACAGAAGCTCAAAGCTATCGATGATGCCAAGAACAGTGCCGAGGATGCCGAGCATGGGCGCCGCCGTGATCACCGTCGATAGCGTCGGCAGGAAACGCTCCACCGAAGCGCGATGGGTCTCCAGGGTCTCGGCAAACAAGGCGTCGCCCGCGGATGCGCCGTCGGAACCCTGGGGCCCCCCATCACCGTGCGCGGTCACGTCGCGCAGGACCGCGGCGTACACCCCCGGCTCGTCTTCGAGCGCATGTCGGACCGGCTCATCGCCGCCGCCACGGAGCCGCGCCGCTGCGCGACGCGCCCGCCGCCACCGCGCGGGCCGATTCACCGACGCGAAGAACGCCACACGTTCGATCACCAGCGTCGCGGCGAGAAGGCTCACCGCGAGCAGCGGCCACATCACCGGCCCGCCCCGCTGCATCACCGACCACAACGCGTCCCACATGCCCGCAGCGTAGCACGCGCGACGGCCACGCAGAAAATCCGGCGGCACCCGCAATAGGCCGCGGCAACCGGCGTTCTGCCGTGGCCTCCGGATGAGTTGAACGGCCGTGCTCGCCCGGTTCTGCCGAAACAATCACCCAACACGCCTTCAAGGAGTCCCACCGATGATTCGCAAGCGCTTCTTCCGGCCTGGTATGGGCCAGCTGCTCGCGTTGGCTTTGCTTATCACCGCGGTCTCGCTGCCCGCCGCCGCCCAGGACACCCCGCCCGACCGTGAGCCGCCGGACCCGCAAACCGTCGCCGACAAGGCCATCGAACGCATCGAGAGCCTCGGCGACCGATGCGAGACCCGCGTCAATGATCTGGCCGACAAGACCATCGAGCTGCTGCCCACGATCGAACCTGAGCAGGCCGTCCGTCTCGCCCGGCACAATAAGGCTGCGATCAACCGCATTGCCGCCCGGTGCACCAGCGCCGTCCGCAAGACCAACCGGGCCGCGATGATCCTGCTACGCAAGCTCGAAGCACCCGAGTTGGCTGAGGAGGTCCATGAGACGGCCAAGGCGACCAATGCCGCGATCCGCGACGCCCGGGCCACCGCCGTCGCCGCGATCGACGACGCCCTCGACGACCTCGGCCTCGAACCGCCGGCTGTGGAGTAACGCCGGCTGCCCGACCAACCCTATCCTCCGGCCGCCCTTCGGGGCGGTTTTTTTGTTGGGCAGCGCCCGCCTAGCCTCCACCAAATCCGGCCAACAGCCACCGTCGGTTTGCCCTAGAGTCTCGCCCATGAGTTGGTTTGACGTACTCTACAAACGCGTCAAAGGCGAGGGCCAACGACCCCATGTCTTGACCGCCGGCGCGGGACGGCTCCTGATCACCGAGCACGGCGCCCGCGTCTTGGCCTGTGAGCTCCCCGGCGTCGACCACAACCTGTTCTTCCACACCGACGCCACCGGGAACGGCCACGTCACCGGCGGTGATCGCCTCTGGATCGCCCCGGAAGTCGCATACTTCTGGCCGACTCTAGACGACGCGCTCAACGACCCCAAGGGCACCGCGGCGACCCCGTCGGCCGTGGACCCCGCCGAGTGGCGTCCCCGCCCGGTGGCCAACCAGCCCCCTGCCGGCGTTGACGCCGTCAAACTTGCTGCCGAGATCGAGCTGCACGATCGTCGCAATCAGGGGCGTGGGGTCAACGTGGCCGAGCGTTGCTTCCGCGCCCTGTCGCCGTGGGAAACCGAGCTGCGCCAAACCTCGTTCTCGATCCGACACTCGATCACCGACGCGGCCCGCCCCGACAGCGCTGGCGATCTGGCGATCGGCGCCTGGTCGATCCTGCAGATCCCCCCGACCGGAACCCTGGTCTGCCCCGTGACGCGCCGGCTCGACCGCGACGGCGATATCCGGAGCTACTACGATCCGTTCGGCGACCAACACGTCGCCGTGGACGATCGGTCGGTGCGTTTCCGGGTCGACGGGCAGCGGCGCATCAAGATGGGGATCAAGCCGGAGCACACCACGGGGCGGATGGCGTACTACCGGGAGTTGGGCGACGGGGAATCGTCGTTGATCCTCCGGGTGTTTGCGCCGCTGCCGGGTGAGCCGTATTGCGACCTGCCCCGCAACGACCCGCGTCACCGGCAGCTCGAGCGCGGCGAGTTCTCGGGGCCGGCGTTGGGGGGCGACTGCCTTCAGGCCTACAACGATGACGGCGACGCGTTCCCGGGCACCACGTTCGGCGAGATGGAGTACCACGACCCGTGCGTGATCGTTGGGCGGGGCCCGACGAGCCGGACGGGCAGCAGCGTGACCCACGCGGTCGTTGGGCCCGACGATGCGGTACGGGCGTTCGGCGAAGACCTGCTCGGCGTGCCGATTGCCCCACTCGCGTGACCGACCGGATCACTACGCCTCGAGCTTGATGATCCGGCCGCCGACCATCCATTCGGCCACGTAGACGTCGGCGGTTTCCGGGTCGGCCGCGATGCCGTGCGGGCTGCTGAAGCAGTCGTTCTTCTCGCGCTCCGTGCCGGCGATGTCGGGGTACCCCTGCTGCTTGGCTTCGTCGGGGAACACCCACTTGTCACGCGTCGGCCAGTCGTTGGGCGGCGTGAGCCACGGGTTCTCACCCAGCCGGCCGATCACGTTCAGATCGTGGTCCACTACCGTGACCGCCCCGAACAGCTCCGCGACGAACACGCGGTCGCCGTGGAACGCGAAACTGCACGGGCTGTGGCAGCAGTTCGAGCTCGCCTTCACCAGTTGCCCTTCGGCGTCGAGCACGAGCACGCGGTGGTTCCCGCGGTCCGTCACCCAGAGGTTGTTGTTTGGCGCGAAGCGGACGCCGTGCGGCTGGTCGAGACGCAGACCGTCGAACGACTCGAACTTCTGCTTGTACGAGCTGTCGGCCCCGTACCGGTACAGCGCGGCCCCGCCGTAACCGTCGCCGACCCAGACGTCGCCCGTGCCATCACCGGCCTGGTCGGCCCACGTCGGCATGTACTTGCCACCGGGACGCTCACCCGCCGGCGGCGGATCGAGCCACAGCAGCGTGTCGCCGTCGAGTGTGGTCTTCACGACCTCGCAGCTCTCCTGATCCACGAGCCAGAACGCCGGTTCGCCTTGGTGCTGGGTCAGCGACATGCCGTGAGCGCCCACGAAGCGGTCGCCCCAGCCGTCGAGGAAGTTCCCTTGCTTGTCGTAGAACAGCACACCGGGCACGGCCTGGCAGAACACGGCGATGCGTCCATCGGGAAGCACCTCGACGCCGTGCGTGCGTCCGTTGTTCCGGCCAGACGGCGTGTCGGGGATCTCGGCCCAGCGGTTATGGAATCGAAAGGCGAGTTCGGTTGGGTTTGCGGCACTCATTGAATGCAGCGTAGCGGGAAACACAACGAGCAACTCGCCGCGCGGGTTGAGGCTAGTGCGGGCTGGGCAGCGGGACCGTTTCGCCGCTCTCCACGTCCGCCTTGCCCAGGACCAGGTCACGGATCAACCCGGCCACGACCAGCGGGTCCAACGCGTTGGCTTCGGGGATCGCCTTGGTCGAGAAGTTCGCCCGCAGCATCGGCGTCTCGATCGCCCCCGGCGCGACGGCGTACGCCCGGATGTTGAGGCGCTGCCCCTCATCCGCGGCCGCCTTGGTGAACAGGTTCACGCCCGCCTTCGCCGCCGCGTAGATGTTGAACCCCTTGAACGGGTCGATCGACGCCATCGACGAGACGCTGACGATCACGCCCGACTTCTGTTTCTTGAACACCGGCCAGACCGCCCGCGTCAGGTACACGACGGACTTCAGATTGACCGCAAGGCAGTCGTCGAGCGTCGCGTCCTCGATGCGGTCGATCGGTTGCAGCGGCGCTGAGCCGGCCACGTTCGCCAGCGCGTCGACCCGACCGAACCGTTTGACCGCGGCGTCGATCAACCCTTGCACGGCGGCGGGGTCGGTGATGTCGGCCGGGTGCTGCATGAACGCGTGCGGGTGCTCGACCTCGTCGCGGATCAGCGTTTCGGTCTCCGCCAGCCTGTCCGGCGTCCGGCAGACCAACACCACGGCGTACCCGGCGTCGGCGAGCAGCAACGCGGTGTCCCGCCCGACGCCCGAGCCAGCGCCGGTCACGATGGCGACCGGCGTGGAGGTTAAATCCTCGGTCATGTCTAAGTCTCTCGCATTTCAGTGGTGTGCGGGCAAGGGTAGGCCCAGCGGCAGGACACGTCTGCTCGAGCACGGCTTGAAGTTGGCTCCCGCGCCGTTATGGTCGGCCCATGCACCCGCTCGATTACGGCATCGTTGCGATCTATCTCGTGATTCTGGTCACCAAGTCGCTCTTCCTGGCCCGGCGGGCGGCAAAGGGCTCAGAATCGTACTTCCTGGCCGGCAAAAAAATGCCGTGGTGGGCGCTCGGCGCGTCGGGCATGTCGTCCAACCTCGACGCCGCGGGCACGATGACCATCATCGCGCTGATCTACACCTATGGGCTGCACGGCTTCTTCATCGAGATGCGCGGCGGGGTGGTGCTCCCGATCGCCGTCTTCCTGGCGTTCATGGGCAAGTGGCACCAAAGGTCGCAAGTCGTCACGACCGGGGAGTGGATGCTGCTGCGGTTCGGCAAAGACTGGCAGGGCAAGGCGGCGCGGTACACGGCGGCGGCGACGTATCTGATCATCACGATCGGCATGGTCGTGTTCTTCCTTGCGGCGGCGGGGAAGTTCCTCGCGGTGTTCCTGCCGTTCGACGAGACGACGTGTGCCGTCGCCATGGCCGTGGTCGCACTGCTGTACACCATGATCAGCGGGCTGTACGGGGTGATCTGGACCGACGTCTTGCAGGCCGGGCTGATCGGGTTCGGGGCGGCGTACGTCGCGGTGCTCGCCGCCACGTACGTGTCGCCGGAGCTCCTGGAGCAGTGGCCGGGCGCGGCATACAACTCTGCGGCGCCCGAACTGTTCACGGGCCTGACCAACCCCGTCGACGGTGGGACTTTCTACACGCCGTTCTTGCTGTTCCTGTTGTTCTGGGCGGGCAAGGGCGTGCTCGAAGGCCTTGGCGGCAGCGGCGGTTCGGCGTACATGGCCCAGCGGTTCTACGCGGCGCACGACGTGCCGACCGTGAAGAAGCTCTGCATGCTCTGGACCGTGCTGTTCGCGTTCCGCTGGCCGATGGTCGTCGGGTTCGCGATCTTGGCGATCCACCTTGGGATCGGCGAACAGAACCCCGAGGAAATCCTTCCGGGAGTGTTGCTGAGCGATCTGTTCCCGGTCGGTGTCCGCGGGCTGTTGGTCACAGCGATCTTCGCGGCGAGCATGTCCACGTTCGACTCGACGATCAACGCCGGGGCGAGCTACGTGGTGCGCGACATCGTGCTGCCGCTGCGGCCGGGCACGAGCGAGAAGGGGCAGGTGATCGCGGGCTACGTCGCGAGCTTCGGGATCGTTGCCGCGGGCTTAACCCTCGCGTTGCTGTTTGCCGAGGGCGTCGTCGACGTCTGGGTCACGATCGTGATCCAGCTCTTCCCGGCGTTCCTCATCCCGTTCGCGCTGCGGTGGTTCTGGTCGCGCTTCAACGGCCTGGGCTTCACGCTCGGCGTCGTCACAGGGTTCGCCGGGGCGTTCGGGTTGACATTCGTGGAAGGCCCAGGCGATCTTGGCTGGGGCGAGGAACTCGGCGTACTCGTGCAGAACGGCGCGTTCACCGACGTGTTCATCCTCGGCGGTGTCGGCCTGTGTTCGCTGGCCGGGTGCCTGCTGGGCACGTTCCTGGGGCCGGCGATCGACCGCGGCACGCTCGAAGCGTTCTACCGTCAGATCCGGCCGTTCGGGCTTTGGCCCCGCGACTGGAAACAGACGGACGCGAAGGAACACCGCGGCGACCTCGTGCGGCTGATCGTCGCGCTGTTGTGGCAGACCAGCACGTTCCTGTTGCCGATGACGCTGGTGCTGCACTTGTGGACTACATCGGCGGCGATTGCCGTCGTGTGGGTCGCACTCGGCGTGTTCCTGCTGCGCGACGTGCAAGAGAAAGCACCGCTAGCGTCGAGAGCAGCCGTCAAAGCATCGCGTACATAGACCTGAGATAGCCGGGCCTCGCCGGCGCCGTGCTATTCAACAACCGCTCATTTCCCCGTGAAGAACTTCTTCACCGCGTGCACGGTGAGCTGCCGGCCGGCTTTGGCGATTGCTTCGGTGAGCGGGATCTCCTTGGGGCAGACCTTCACGCAGTTCTGGGCGTTGCCACAGTCGGCGACGCCGCCCGGGCCCGCGAGGGCTTCGAGACGTTCGCCCTTTAGCTTCTTCCCGGTCTCGTGTTCGTTGAAGTAGTACGCCTGGGCGATGGCCTGGGCGCCGAGGAAGTCGTTGTCGAGCGTGAACTGCGGGCAGGCCTCGAGGCAGCAGCCGCACGTCATGCAACGGCTGATCGCGTAGCGTTCCTGCTGCTTCTCGGGTGACTCCTTCGGGCCCTCGCCGAGGTCGTGCGTGCCGTCGATCGGGACCCACGCCTTGACCTTGACGAGGTTGTCGAACATCCGCTGCCGGTCGACGAACAGGTCGCGGACGACCGGGAACTTCGTCATCGGCTCAACGGTGATCGTGTTGTCGTCGGCGTCCTCGAGCAGGTCGGGCACGAGCGCCGAGCACGACTGCCGGACGTGCCCGTTGATCACCATGGTGCAGGAGCCGCAGACCTCTTCGAGGCAGCCGGAGTCCCAGACGACGGGCTCGACCTGCTCGCCGGCCGTGGTCACCGGGTTCGCGGCGATCTGCTGGAGCACCGCGATGATGTTTTGGCTGGGCCGACGCTCGACCTCGAACTCCTGCCAATAGGCGGGTTGGTCGCGGCCGTCCTGTCGCTTGATGCGGACCTTGAACGTCTTGGGGGTGGCGGGGGCAATCATGGTGTCGTTCGTGTGGGTAGCGCGAGCCTTCGACCCGCGGTAAATCGCCGTGCAATCTGGGGGTCACTTCGCCGCAGCGGGCTCTTTCGATTCGTCGGTCTTCTTGGCGGTGGCGGCGCCGTAATCGCGCTTGCGCAACGGGACGAGCGGCAGCGGGATCGGCTCCCATTCGATGCGGCAGCTGCCCTCGGCCGAGGGGTCGTACCAGGCCTTGGTCGTCGCGTGAAACGGCTCATCGATGCGGTCGGGGAAATCGTCGCGGTAGTGGCTGCCGCGCGACTCCTTGCGGGCGATGCTGCCCTCGATGATCGCCTGGGCGTAGATCAGCATGTCGCCCAACGCCCGGCTGAAGCTGACGTTCTGGTTCGTGTAGAGCCCGGTGTCGGTGATCTTCAGGTCGGCGT
Organism: Phycisphaera sp.; assembly: GCA_028285385.1. GTDB lineage: Bacteria > Planctomycetota > Phycisphaerae > Phycisphaerales > Phycisphaeraceae > CAZIXN01. The sequence continues at coordinate 5,160 of JANQPR010000076.1, read as the reverse complement.
AGCGCTCACGGAGCTCGTTGAGCTTGGCTCGGGCCTGCAGCAGGCGTTCTTCGGTCTTGACGACGGTGGCGGACGCGGTCATCTCGACGCCGAGTTCGCGGTGGATCTCGTATGGGTTGTTCGAGCCGTGGGACTCGGTGAGTTTGGTGACCTTATGTTTCTCTTGCTCGACGAAGCGGTCGACGACCGAATCGGCGACGCCGCTGGCTTTGCCGCCCTTGGGGTCCCGGGCGTAGTTCGCAACGGACAGCCCGCAGAAGAGCCCGTCGAAGATGCAGGACAGCAGCGCGTTCGCGCCCAGGCGCGTCGCGCCGTGGTAGGCGTAGTTGGCTTCGCCAAAGGCGTAAAGCCCGGCGATGTCGGTCGTCATGTTCTGCGGGTCGCCGAGCAGCATGCCCTCGCCGGGTTTGCGCTTGGGCTGCGTCGCGGGGGTGTAGGTGTCCTTGTCCGGGTCGTAAGGGGTGTAGGTCGTGTAGACCCCGCCCATGGAGTAGTGGACGGCCGGGAAGATCTTCATCGGGACTTCGCGCGGGTCGTCGCCGGTGAACTTCTCGTAGATCTCGAGGATGGCGGCGAGCTTGTCCTTGGTCGCCTGGGGCAGGTGCGTGATGTCGAGGTACACCATGTTCCCGCCGCCGATGCCCATGCCGTCCTGACAGACCCAGAAGATCTCGCGGGTGGCGATGTCGCGCGGGACGAGGTTGCCGTAGTCGGGGTATTTTTCTTCGAGGAAGTACCAGCGTTCGTTCTCGGGGATGTCGAGCGGGTGCCGGTCGTCGCCCTTGGTGCGCGGGACCCACACCCGGCCGCCCTCGCCGCGGGCCGACTCCGACATCAGCCGGCACTTGTCCTCTCCAGGGATGGCGGTGGGGTGCACCTGGATCATTTCCGGGTTGCCCAGTGCCGCGCCGGCCTGGTAGCAGCGGGACGCGGCGCCACCGGTGCAGATCACGGACATGGTCGACTTGCCGTAGATCAGCCCGTTGCCGCCGGTGGCCATGACGACCGCGTCGGCCCGGAAGGCGCGGATCTCCATGGTCCGCATGTCCTGCGCAACGATGCCCTTGCAGACCTTCTCGCCGGTCGAGTCGTCGACGATCGGCCAGAGGAACTCCCAGAACTCGTACTTGTTGACCTTGCCCTCGGCCTCGTAGCGCCGAGTCTGCTCGTCCAGGCCGTAGAGCAGTTGTTGTCCGGTCGACGCGCCGGCGAAGTGGGTGCGCTTGAACAGCGAGCCGCCGAACAGGCGCAGGTCGCGCTCGCCCTCGTTGGTGCGGTTGAACGGCACGCCCATGCGGTCGAGCAGGTTGATGATCTTCGGCGCCCAGTGCGTCATCTCGTAGACGGGCGGCTGGTGATTGAGGAAGTCGCCGCCGTAGAGCGTCTCGTCCATGTGCTGCCACTCGGAGTAGCCCTGCTGGGCCGCCACCTTGTTGCAGGCGTTGATCCCGCCCTGGGCGCACACGGAGTGCGACCGCTTGACCGGGACCATCGAGAACAGGTCGACCGGGAGCCCGGCCTCGGCGACACGCACCGACGCGGCCAGGCCCGCCAGCCCGCCGCCGACCACAATCACTCGGGGAGAATCAGCCATGGAAACTGCTCGCTTACGTGAACAACGGCGTGCGGGGCCGTCGCAGAAATCCTAGGCCCCACGCGGGGGCGCGGGCCAAGCCTCAGTGCGCGGCGTCGCCGCCGTGGTCGGCCGCGTCGTCCGCCACGCCGGGCGTCTCGCTCGGCTCGACGATCGGGCGCTCGTCGCCGGCCGCACCCGTCTCATCGGCGTCCTCGGGGGGCAGCAACACGGCCTCCATCCCGATCGACGCGAGGTCCGTTTCGAGCCGCTCTTTATCGTCGAACGCCCACTGGCCGTCGCCGACCGTGAACAGCGTGGCCGCCTTCTGCTGCGGCGTCATCGCGTCGAAGTCGTACCGCAGCGACCCGACGAACGCCGCGCCGAAGAACACCATCAACGCCACGAACAGCCCGATGCAAACGTAACCCCACTTCTTCATCGCGCCGGTGCTGATCGTCAGGCCCCAGGAGATCGCCGCGGTCCACAGGCCGTTGGACCAGTGGAACACGACCGCCACGACGCCGACGAGGTACAGCAGCGCGACCCACACGCTGTACTGCAAGGCATATGCCGTGAGCGGCGCGGAGAGCGGCACGTTCGCCAACGCGGGGAACTGCTCTTCCATGCCCGGGACGCTGTAGCCCTTGTAATAGAACGGCGTGTCCCACAGCCCGAGGATGTCCCACCGCCACCGCAGCGTCGCGATGTGGAAGAAGATGAACACCAGCGCGATGACGCCGGTCCAGCGCTGCAGGCTGTAGCGGATGTTGTCGCCGTAGCTGTACGCCGCGACGTTGCCCTTGCCGCTGAAGGTGTAGTACAGCCCGAGCCCGGCGTGGAAGGCGATCGCCGACCACAGCGCGATCTCGATGAACAGCAGCGCTGGGATCGAGTGGATGAACTCGACCTCGTGCTGGAAGGTCTCGCCGTTGTCCTGCCAGATCATCTGGGCGTTGGTGAACAGGTGCCCGATCACGAACAGCCCGACCGGCACGATGCCCGACAGCGAGTGCAGCCGACGCAGCACGAAGTGGTGCTGGCTGAGCGGCCCGGCGACGCTGGTCCGTGTCTTGGGCTTGGGCGCGCCGGGGCGGGTTGTTACGGGAGCGGACGTCGTTGCGGCGGTCACTTCGGGTTCCTTGCCAACACGTTTGCTGTTTCACCGGCCGGCGCTGTCGCGTCACGTCGACGCCACCCAACGCCCCGTTGGTTGTCGGTCAGACGGCCCCGGCGGGGTCGGTTTTCCCGAGCGCCTGGTCGCGGACCATCTGCGACACGCTCACGTACGCCGAGCGCAACTCGTACAAGGTCGAGGCGAGCTGCTTGGTTTCGTCGTCGCTGAGGTTGCCCTTGCACTTCTCTTCGAGCACGCCGAGCAGGTCGATCTGGTGACGCGCCATCTCCAGCGACACGTACGCCCGGCCCTGTGCGTCGGGCATCGCGCCCATGTACAGCAACGCCTGCGAAGCCAGCGTCTGCATCAGCGTGTCGAAGCTCGCCGGGGGCAGCTCGCGCGGGGCACCGGTTGGCCCCGTCGACCCACCCGCGGCGCCCGCGGGTGAAGGCGATGCGCTGGCGGGCGTAGACGCGTTCGCCTGCGAGGCGAGCTTCTCCTTCTCGGCCTGGGCCTGAGCTTTCCAGTCGTCGTCGATCTGAATGCGGGGGCCGTCGTCACTCATGGCAGCGAGCCGGGGCGGGGCGATTGGCGTGCGGTTTCGGCGTGGGCGTAAAACGCCACCACCAAGCGACGCGAGTATAGGATTTTTCCGAACCTACGTGGCCGACCGAACTAACAAAACACAGCCTGACGGGCAACAAGTTCGGCAAACGGTTTAGGATGTAATCACCGCGACGCCCGGCCCTCGTAGCTCAGTTGGATAGAGCATCGGATTCCTAATCTGAAGGTCGGAGGTTCGAATCCTCCCGGGGGCGTTCGCGCACCGCAACCGTTCGCCGCATCTCGATTAGATGAGAACGAGGCGCAACGCGACGCCTTGCCGCGAAGTCACCGCGCTTTACTGAACCCCCGCCGCGGCGTTGAACGGCACGCCAGCACCCGTCGGCACCGGCGTCAGCCCGTAGTCGAACCCCATCTCGATCGCCGCGTCACGCAGCCGCGTTGCCGCTTCAAACGAGTCAGGCCAGACCGCGATGGCGATGAAGTCGCGCGCCGGGTCGCGCCCGCCCAGGAACACCGCAACCTGCCGACGCCCCGCGGCGTCGTCGGTGACCCACACCCCGGCGCCTGGCCGAGGCCGCGCCGACTGCGACGCGGCGTCCACCACGAGGCTCGCCGTGTCAATCCCGCCGCCGGCCCCCAGGACGGGCAGCAGCCGGCCGCCGTCGTGCACCATGACCGGCACCTCACGCTTGTCCGTCTGCCGGAATCGCCCGACGCGACGGTGCTCCGTCGGCGGTTGAGGCGTCGCCTCGACCTGCTCCTGAACCTCGAGCAGCTGTTCGTGCAGCAGCGCGAGTTGTTCCGCTTCTTGTCGCCGCTCGGACTCCAGGACCTGCACGGCGCGTCGCGTTTCTTGCAGCACCTCCCGCAGCTCGGCGAGTTCCTGCTCCAGCACGTCCGTATCTCGTGGCGGACGCGGCTCGGGGCGTGTGCCGGTGTCGTCGGTCGCGCCCTGCTCGGCGACCAACGCCTCGAGCGTCGCGATCTCAGCTTCCAGTTCCTCGGCCGTGAGCTGCGACACCACCAACGCCGGGTCGGCCAAGACCTCGGTCTGTACCGGCGTTGCCGTCGAGAACTGCAGCAGGATCACGACGACAATCGCGATGAACACGACGCCCCCGAACGCGTTGCTGATGGCGTCCAGGAACAACTCGAGCGCGTCGTCGGACTCTGGGTTGCGGCGCCGGCTCATGGCGTCGCCTCCACGCCGTCCGCGGCGCTGTTCGGCAACACGATGTCCCACCCGACCGCGAACCCCGCCCGGCGCAACTCGGCCTGCAACCCCGTGAACGCTTCGACCCCCGCGGGCTCGACCAGCAGCACGAACGCGGTCGTCGCCGGGTCTTTGTCTTCGGCCCACGAGCGCAGCGTCCGCGGGGTGCGGTGGCGGACCGGTTCCCGGTCGTAAGCCGGGTCGTCCAGCACGCCTGATGTGATCGCCTCCGCTCCGAGCCGGACCCACCACGTCGTCCGGCCGTCGGAAGGCCCGACGAGCCGGGTCACGCGTTGGCGGTTGCGGGCCGCCGCGAGCTGGTGCTCGGCCACAGCCAGCTCCGCCGCCAGTTGCCCCGTTTCCTCGGCGTGTCGCTGCTCCAACTCGGCGAGCGAGTCGAGTCGTTTCGATTGCTCAGCCTGCTCTTGCCGCGACGCATCGAGCTGCTGCTGCAACAACTCCGCCGCCAACGCCTCGGCCCGGATCACCGACGCCGCGGCCGGTACGTCCGTGCGGAACCGTTCGCCGAGCTGGTCACGCAGCGCGTCCCGATACGCCAACCGCTCGGCCGACACGGTCGACGACGGCTCCACGGCGGATGCGCTCGGCTGCGCCGTCACGGTGCGTGTCAGCAGCTCAATAATCAGCAGCAAGGTCGTGACGATCATCACGCCGGTCACCGCGGCCATG
>JANQPR010000144.1 GCA_028285385.1 Phycisphaera sp. | reverse complement strand
AACGCGTGGCGTACCCGGCAGGCCCCGCTCGAGGCGGACCGCTGGTACCTGCTGGTGTGTACGGTCGATGCCCGCGCGGGGGTGAGCACCCTCTATATCAACGGCCGGCAGGTGGACGCCAACCGGATGCGTTTTGCCAAGGGCGTGCTCCCCTCGCTGACCCAGCCGCTGGTGATCGGCGGAAAAATGTACGACAACCACAACGTCGGCATGCACGGCGCGATCGACGACATCGTCTTGCTTTCGCGCGTGCTCAACGGCGACGAGGTCCGGGCGATGTACCAGGCCGGCGCGCCTGAATAAGAACTCATGCGCCGTACGTGGCGGCGCTTTCCGATTTTGGCTGGGTTGGACCAGCCGCATTTCAAGCCCCCCTCTTTTAAGGAGAACATGAATGAACCGTTTCGCCACTAGCGCTCTGATCGCAGCGGGTTTTGTCGCTGCAACTTCTGCCAACGCCGTCCTCACCACGGTTGCGGACTACACCTTCGACGACGGTACCGACTTGGGTGCCGCCGGCTTCACCGTCAACGGCGATGCAGCCATCAGCGGCAACGCGCTGCAACTCGATGGCACCGGCGACTACCTGACCATCGCCGACCCATTGGGAGGTGCGACAGATAACTTTGTCGTGGAAGCCGTGTTCACCGATAATTTCGTTGGAACCGGCTTCCACTTCGCTGCGGCACGCAACACCGGCACGACCAACAATGGCCACGGCTTATTGATCCAGGGCGGCGAGTTCCGCGCGCTGCAGAGCGGCGTCGGCACCAACGGCGTCGTCTCAAGCCAAGTATCGAACACCCCTGTGACCTTCTCCTTCGTTCGCCAGAACGGTGAGAACAGCCTCTGGGTCGATGGAGTGCTGCAAGCCGGTCCTACCGCGATCAATTTTAACGGCACTCCCGACACGTTGACCATCGGTGCTCATAACTTCGACGCCCCCAACGGCCTGTTCAACGGTTCGATCGACCGAGTCCGCCTCTCTACGATCGGCGCCAACGACCTACTCGGTTCCGACGCCGGCAATGACAACTTCATCTTCGTCATCCCCGAGCCTTCGTCGCTCGCGCTGCTCGGCCTGGGCGGCCTGGTGATCGCCCGCCGGCGTCGGGGCTAAACGCTCGTCCTCCTTCACTCCTACCCCCCGCGTACCGGGGGGTTAGGGGTTTCTCGATCAGGCTGACACCGCGTCTTTTGAAAGGTTGTTCCCATGCCCCGCCGAAACGCCTTCACGCTCATCGAACTGCTGGTCGTCATCTCGATTATCGCGCTGCTGATCGCCATCCTCCTGCCGGCGTTGGCCCGGGCACGATCCGCGGCGACCCAGACGCTGTGCTTGTCGAACATCCGCGGCCTGGCGATCGCCTCAAGTTCTTATGCGGCAGATAACAGGGGGTTTTTCATCCCCGGCGTCTACTTCGCATCGCCCCAGATGGTGGATGTGCCCAGCCAATCGGCCCCGGCGGGTGAAGCGCAGGGCGACCGGGACAGTTGGAAGGGCTATCTCGAGAACTACTCGGAGGAGAAGGGCAGCGAATCGATGTACTGCCCGTTCTACGACGGGGACCCGATCCACTCGTTCGGGTCCGGCTGGCCGAACAATTCGTTGTTCGGGATCGACCTCTATGTGATGGGCTACGCGAACTACGCCGGCCCATCCCGCCAGCCCGGCGGCCCACAATGGCGCTCTGCAGCCAAGGGCCCTGAAAGGGATGATGCGCCTTCGGACATGCCGCTGTTTGGCGACATGATGGAGGGCAACCTTGATGGGAGCGACTGGCTCTACTACTCGCACTCGAAAGGCGGGGCGGTCGGCGGTGGCAACGGCACCCCGCTGGGGGGCGGCACGCCCACCGGCCCGGAGGGCATTAACACATCGTTTGTGGACGGGTCAGCGGGCTTCAACTTGTTTACGGACGGCTCCGACGAGTTTGAGGTGCCGTGGGGGCCCTCGATGAACCGTGGTTTTATCTGGTACTACCAGTCCAGGCCTTAGTCAACGGCAAGCGGTCGCGACTGACGGACGGAACAAAGTGCAGCTGCTCATGCAGCGGGAGTGGCTGACGGCCTTGATGTGCCCATGTGTACCCGCTGTCTTAGGGAGAAACGCCCCGATGAAGAAGGACACGATCGATCGCTGCGCGCCTCGCCCGATGCGGATCGCCACGGCCATGCTCGTCTCGGTGATCGCACCCGCCGCCCTCGGCCAGGTCACCGTCGGCTCGCTCGCCGATGAGTTGGCCGACCGCGACGCGCTCACCGTCTTCCCGGCGGGCCCGGGCGCGTACACGCAGCACCAGGCCTCCAGCCACGACACGCGGAACGGCACAAGCAACGGGAGCCGGCTCGGCGGGGCGTGGGGGTTTGAGAACGTCGACTTCGGCAACTACATCCGCCGGGAGACCCATCAGGGCCGGGACGAGTTCGTGCTGTTTGAAGACTCGGGCCCCGGCGCGATCACGCGCTGGTGGACGACCGGGATCAACGATAGCCTGCTGAACAACAACAACTTCCGCATCTACATCGACGGCAACACGAACGCGGCCTACACCGGCAGCGCCTCGAACCTCGTCGGCGGGAACAACAACGGCTTCGGCTCGCAGCTGAACTTCGGCACACCGGCCCGCGGCGGCAACACCTACGGCCCGATCACGTACAGCTCGGGCGTCAAGGTGACCTGGGACGGCCCGGCGACCCACGGCGGGTTCGCCAACATCAACGAGTACGTCAACAACGGCGGCACCGCGCACAACACCGGCAACGCGCTGTGGTACAACATCAACTACCGCAAGTACGAGCCGGGCACGGCGGTGGAGTCGTACACCGGCGCGGCGACGGCGACCTACGCGTCTCAGCTGGGCAACGCCAACAACCAGCTCGCCGCCAACGCGGTGCAGGGCCATGTCGGCAGCACGGATACCCAGACGAACCAGTCGATCGGCAACGGCGCCGCGCTGACCCGCAACTACACCGCACCGAGCGGCGCGGGCAACGGCCAGGCGATCCGCGAGATCACGCTCAAGCTCAACGGCGGGACCGGCGCCCAGCAGCGGGCCGCCCTGGCGGGCACGTTCGTCGAGCTCACGTTCGACGGCCAGGAGACCGCCCGCGTCCCGATCGACCAGTTCTTCGGCAACGGGTGGAGCGAGAGCAACAGTAATGTCTACAACGAGGGCGGCGACTACTTCCGCTCGGTCGCGCAGGACGGCACGCTGACCTCGCGCTGGGTCATGCCCTACCAGAACGACGCCCAGGTCCGGATCGTCAACGAGAGCGGGCAGGCGGTGAACGTCGACCTGGAGGTCAAGACCGGCGACTACACCTGGACCAGCAACTCGATGCACTTCCACGCCGACTACCGCGCAGACAACGGCATCCGCACCCGGGATGTGGATACCGGCAACATCCCCTCCAACGAGCGTTACAGCGCCGAGGGCGACGCCGACTTCCGCTTCATCGATATCCGCGGCAGGGGCGTCTACGTCGGCGACACCATGTCGATCCGCAACCGGAACATCGGGAGCAGCGCCAGCCCCGATTTCTGGTGGGGCGAGGGGGACGAGAAGATCTACATCGACTACCTCGGCGTCAACGGCGACGGCTCGGCCTCGACGCCCGACCACGTCGGCACGGGCACCGAGGACTATTACGGCTACTCGTTCGGCAGCAGCACCGAGTTCGAGAGCGCGTTCGTTTCACAGCCGATCGCCACCGCGCAGCGCGACGCCACGGGCAGCGGGCTGACCGTGCAGGGCAGGGTCCGCGGGCTCGACGCGATCACCTTCGAGCAGTCGCTGAAGTTCGATATGGAGGTCTGGAAGTGGCGGCAGGGGTCGCTGGACCTCGGCGCCGCGACGTTCTGGTACGGCGCGCCCGGCAGCGCATCGATGCAGGTGGCCGCCGAGCTCGCGACCGACTTCAAGCGCCATACCCAAGGCATCAGCAACGGCGACCAGGCCGCTGCGATCACCGACTCGGCGGGCGACGGGAGCTGGGCCTTCTTTACGGCCAATGCCGCTTCGTCGCCGACCGACACCCAGGTCCTCACCTGGGGCGATGTCGGTAACGCGGGCAACCAGGGCTTCGGCGGCGGCGAGAACGCCGACGGCAACAACAACCTGAACCTCGGCGCGATCTCCGACCGGTACATCTTCAGCGACGGCGGCGACAACATCGGCGTCCAGGGCCGGCCCGGCTACCGCGAGCTCGCGCTGCACCCCGCCGGCGACGGCGCGTTCGGCAACACCGGGATCCTGCGCGATTTCCTGGTGGCCCGCTGGGAGGCGGGGGCCTCGTCCGAGGGCCTGATCAACATCAACGGGTCGATCCGCAACCTCGTCGACAACTCCGGCGACAGCATCGAGTTCTATATCTTCGTCGACGGTGTGCAGTTTTTCAGCGTCAACGCAAGCGGCACGACGCTCGAAGAGACCTACTTCGATTTCGACGCGACGGTCCTTGAAGGCCAGCACGTCGATTTCGTGCTCGGCGACCGGGGCAACAACATCGCCGACGAGGCGATCCTCCGCGCGACGATCCTCGCCCTGGGCGACACGACGAATAACGTCACGCCGGTGCCCGAGCCCGGCTCGCTGGGGCTGCTCGGCCTGGGCGGGCTGCTCGCCTGCACGCGTCGGCGGCGTAGAAAGTGATTTTCTCTCCTTCAGCTTGTTGCCCCTGCGTTGGGGGCAGCAGGCTTTGATTCTCTGAGCGCACACGGCGTGCAGGAAGGCGCGGCCGGGGTGGGGCTTGATTGAGGGGTCGGGATTAAAACCGCCGACGGTGTCGGCGGTCTTGGGGATGTCCTGTGTAAGACCGCCGATGTAAGACCGCCGATGGCATCGGCGGCTTTCTTGGCGCCAGGTCACGCCCAGTTCAGCCCCTCCTGCAGCGTGTTCAGGTTCTCGCACCCGTCCTCCGTCACGATCACCAGGTCCTCTACCCGCACCCCGCCGATGGATTTGTTGTAGAGGCCCGGCTCGATCGTCAGGGCGTCGCCGGCCACGAGTTCCGGGCCCTTCTTGTCCAGCAACGGCGGCTCGTGGACGTCCAGCCCGATGCCGTGACCGGTGCCATGGGGCATCGTCGTTGGGTGCTCGTCGCTCTGGAATCCCATCGCGTAGCCGCGTTTGAGCATCACGGCCGTGGTCGCATCGTGGACCTGCTCGCCGGTGACGCCCGCCCGTGTCGCGGCGGTGGCGGCGGCTTTTGCTTCAAGCACGACCGCGTGCATCCTGGCGATCTCATCGGGGGCCTCGCCATGCACGACGGTGCGCGTGCAGTCGCCGTTGTACTTCGTCTCGCGGTCCTGGGGGAAAACGTCGATGATGACCGGCTGGCCGGTGAGGATCGGCCCGTCGCCGATGCGGTGGCAGTCGGCGCCCTGCGGCCCGGGCGCGACGATCGACCGCGGGTTGGTGTAGCCGCGCGCCAGCAGGAACGCGTCGATCGTGAAACGGACGCGCTCGGCGTCGAGGGGCTGGCCGTCGTGGTGCAGCACCCCGCCCTTCCCGGCCTTGGCGTTGGCGACCATCTCACACGCGCGCCGGATCGCGCGCTCGGTGACCGCCTGCGCCTCGCGGAGGTGCTCGACCTCCTGCCCGTCCTTGGCCCGCCGGTCGGCCACGCCGAGGTCCGGGTCGTGCTCGACCTCCAGCCCCGCACGCGTCATCTCGGCGACGTAGATCAGCGGCAGGGTCCGGTCGGCGATGACCCGGCCGCAGCCAGCAGCGCGCACGGCCCGCGCGGCGGCCTGGGCGGTCGCGGTCTCGCGGTCGCCGGACAAACCGTCTTCCGGTGCGAAGTCGGCCGGACAGGCGACCCGGTGGGCCATGGCGTGCTGCCTGGCCCGGTCCATCTCGATATCGCGGAGGATGAGCAGGCGGTGGATGCCGTCGCCCTGCTGGGTGACGACGAGCGCGGCCGGGTCGCCGACATTAAACCGCACCGCGTGGTAAAGCGACTTGTTGGTGTTGGGCACGCCGGCCATGACGACGGCGGTCTGGGGATCGGGGGGTGATAGGGGCATGAGGATTGTGTATTGAGGTTGGTCGAAGCCGCGGGGCAAGGCCCCGGCGGACGACTAGGCGAGCAATTG
>JANQPR010000060.1 GCA_028285385.1 Phycisphaera sp. | reverse complement strand
CGGTCTCGCCGAGCAGACCGACGACATTCTTAAGCTGGTCGCCGACGCCGCGCTGCCGTGCGTGCTGACCTGCCGGCACGCCGACGAGCAAGGCGGGTTCGAGGGCGACGAGGCGGACCGCGTCCGGCTTTACCACGCGGCGTCGCGGCTTCCACGCCCGCCGGCGTACCTCGACTTCGAGTTGGCCCGGTACACCGCCCTGCCCGCGACGCTCCGCCGGGACCTGGACGACGCCGCGACGCGCTGCGGGCTGATCCTTTCCACCCACGACTTCACGCAACGACCGGCGGACCTGGACCGGCGCGTCGCGGCGATGGCGTCGGCCGAGGCGTGCCGGGTAGTCAAGGTCGCTTGGCGGGCGCGCTCGCTGCGGGACAACGTGGAGGCCTTCGAGATCGTGGGCCGAAAGCTCAAGCCGACCGTCGCGCTGTGCATGGGGGAGCACGGCCTGGCGTCGCGTGTGCTGGCCAGGAAGTTCGGCGCGTTGCTCACGTTTGCCGCGCTGGAGCCGGGACGAGGCACCGCGCCCGGGCAACCGACCGTCGACGAAATCAAGTCGCTCTACCGCTGGGATCAGCTGACGGAAACGACGCGGGTCTACGGCGTGATCGGCGACCCGGTCGGGCACTCGATGTCGCCGGCGATCCACAACGCGGCGTTCGACGCGCCGGCCGATGCGAACCAGCGCGGCGAGCCGTTCGACGGCGTCTACCTGCCGATGCCGATCCCCGCGGCGTACGAGGCGCTCAAGGCGACGCTGCTGACCTGGCTCGACAGCGGGCCGCTTCACTTCCGCGGCGCGTCGGTCACGATCCCGCACAAGGCCAACCTGCTGCGCTTCGTCGAGGAGCAGAACGGGACGGTGGAGCCACTCGCCGCGCGGATCGGCGCCGCCAACACGCTGACGGTGAACGACGACGGCACGCTGCACGCGAGCAACACCGACTACGCCGCGGCGCTCGACGCCGTGTGCGATAGGCTCGGCTGCGGCCGCGACGCTCTGAGCGGCAGGCGCGTCGTCTTGCTGGGCGCCGGCGGGGTGTCGCGGGCCATCGTCGCGGCGTTCACCGGCCACGGCTGCAAAGTGACCATCGTCAACCGCACGGCGGGAAAGGCCGAGCAACTCGCCAACGAGTTTGGCGCGACTGCCGCAAGCTTCGACGAAGCCGCCGACCTCTTGGGCGACGTCTGGATCAACGGCACGTCGGTCGGCATGCACCCGAACTCTGACGCGACCCCCCTGCCCGGCACGCCGCCCAGTTGGAACGCGGACACCGTCGTGTTCGACACGATCTACAACCCGCTGCGGACCCGGTTGCTGCAACAAGCCGAAGCCGTCGGCTGCAAGACGGTCACCGGCGTGGACATGTTCGTCCGCCAGGCCGCGGCGCAGTTCGAGCACTGGACGCAACGACCAGCGCCGACGGGCGTAATGGAACGCGTGGTGTTGGAACGCTTGAGCGCGGGCAGGTAAACGCCAAACGCGGGCACTCACCGCTGGGCGTAACGGTTCACCGCGATCTCGAGCAGCGCGTTGACCATCTGCTCCGGGCGGGTGTAGTTGCCCGCCTCGAGCAGGTCCTTCCGGAACTGGTCGGTGAGCATCGCGAACTGTTGCTCCTGCAGCGCCCGCTCGATGATGCCTTGAGCCTGCTCAAACGTGAGCGTCTCGCCGCGCTCGACGCGCTGGGCCTGAACAAACCAGAACCGCCCGTCACCGGTGTCCAGCGGGCCGCGCCACTGGCCTTCGTCGAGCACCGCTACGACCTCGTCGACGACCGGCCGACCGAACGGCTCGTCGCCGGCGATACCCGTCATCGTGCCCCCGCCGGCGAGTTGGTTGAACGGCCCAGAGGCGACCTCGTCGAACGGCTGGCCGCCCCGCAACGCGGACTTGACCTGGGCCGCGTGGTCCGCGTTGTCGGCGACGATCAAACGCAGGTCGCGCGTCGCCGGCGGGTCGAACTGCTCCGGGTGCTCCCGGTAGTAGCGCTCGATGTCCCGCCGGCTGACGTTCACCCGGGCCCGCAGGTTCCGGTCGATGTACGTGCGGGTGACGATCGCCTCGCGGTGGCGGTCGAGCGTCTCCTCCAGGCTCCGGCCGGTGAGTTCGCGCAGGCTGCGTTCGGTGACGGCGATCGAGCCCTGGCCGTGCTGCCGCAGCAACTCCTGCCGCTTCTTGTTGACCAGAAACCGGACGCCGTTCCACTCGTTGTCGGTCAACGCCCGCTCGGCCTCGGCGAGGATCAGCGCGCCGACGAGTTGGCCACGCAGCATCTCGTCGATCTGCGGCCGGGCCGCCGCGCGGAAGCCCCGCTCGGACTCGCGCTGCCCCAGCGCGAGCAGCGCCGGCTCGAGGTCGGCGAGCACGTCGTCGGCAAAAACCGGCAGCCCATTGATCTGCCCGACCATGCCGTCGACCGACAGCGGCCGGTCCATGCGGCTCGTGACGGAAGCGGCGACCGGGTCGATCGTCGCGACGGTCTCGACCACGGTCACGTTGACCGCGTCGGCGACGCTGCCCTGCGGCCCGGGCGGCTCGGCGTTTGTCTGCGCCGAGGCGACGGATTCAACGCCCACCGTTCCGGCCTCGATTCGATCTGCGGGGGCAACGCCCGACGGGCCCCCGACCTGGACAAAATCCCCGGGCTCTACTTCGCGTGCTTCGACGGCGGCCCCACCATCGTTACCCCGGTCGGAGACACAACCGGTCAGGACAGACACACCAAGCGTCGCCGCGAGAAACACCCATCCGTGGCGTAACTTGGCGTTGTTCGTTGGGGCCAGGCGGGCGCGGCTTGGAGCGTGCGAGGTCGGCAGTTGGCAGCGGCGAGTAGGAATGGTCGGCGTCGACATGTCGGAGTGTGTGGGCATCGTTGTATCTCCCGTCCCGACACAGGTTATCGGCCGGGGGGCTGACGCCGCGACAACCATTTTCTGCCGAGGCCGCCCCGCCTTCGATCGCCGGTTTGCCCCGGCACGGCCGATCTCTACAATGCGTGGCTCGGCCGAGGGCTCCCGGAGCACGGCCCAGCCACCGCCCGGCGGCGTAGCTCAGTTGGTTAGAGCGAGGGATTCATAAGCCCTAGGTCACTGGTTCGAGTCCAGTCGCCGCCATTACAATGCGATCCCGACGCCCATGCGTCGCGTTGCCGGAGAGGTGGCCGAGTGGCTGAAGGCAACGGTTTGCTAAATCGTCGTAGTGGTACTGCCGCTACCGCGGGTTCGAATCCCGCCCTCTCCGCTCTTGTTTTCCGCAAACCGCCGAACAGGCGGTTTGCGGATTTTTCGTTGCGGTCGCGCCGCTTTGTCAGCAGGCAAGCCATTCAGGACGGCGCGCCACAGGCCAAAACAAAACGCCCCGGCCCCGACGAACGGGAACCGGGACGCTTCCGGGGGCAATATCAAGAGGACCAATCCAAACAGATCGATCGGAAACCAAAAAGGCCGGTCGGCACCCGACCGGCCCCGGACCCCCACCACAACACGTGATTTATATCGACTGAAACGTACCCGGTGGCCGCTCGATGCGACCAATTCCGTGCAGATAGCAACGCCGTATTAGCCGGCTTCAGGAATTTTGCTGATCACGGCGGTACGCGGTAAATTTATGGGGCGGGTCGTGCCAGACCAAAGAATGCCCATCCCCCCTCCCGCCATCAACCGAGTTCCCCCGCCCTGGACCTCTCCGGGTGCCGAGGTGTTGCCGATCCTCAACCAAGAGATCCGTTGCAGTGGGATCGAGTTGGAGGTCAAGTCAAGCCACCTGGGTGCCGCCGCGAAGTCCAGATGGCGGTTCGGATGCGGCGCGATCCCGGGCCATCCTTCCGAAGCCCTCGGCCGGCCTAGCCGGCAGGCCTCGCGTCATGTCCATTGCGATCGGCTTGGCCCCTGGTCGCTGACGGCCAAGCCGAGACAGCCGACGTTCTCCCGTGACCAAGAAGAGGTCCTGGACCTGATCCTGCTCCGCTGGCACAACCAGTTCATGGCCGGGCCCATAACTGCCGGCAGCCACGTCCTGCTAGACCCCGAACTCCGACTCGTCTCGGCTGACCTGCAGACGCAAGGCGCGCTCGTTGGCCAACCCGAGGCCCTGAACGAGTTGTTCGAACTGATCGCGGTCGCCGTGGCCGAACGATTCGGAACGGTGACGCCGTACCAGCCGGTCGAACTCATCATGGAGCACGCCGGCCAAGACATCTGGGTCCGGCTGACCGCCTCGTCGACGCCGGAGGACAAACCGGGCGGCTTCTACGGGGAGCTGCGCCAGATCCCGTGCGGCGAAGTGCCGGCGTTCGGTTCGATCCCGGACGGTCGCGTCGCTCACGCGCTGGGGTTCCTCGACACGCACTACGACGAAAACCCGGATTTGAAAGCCCTCGCCAAGCGCGTCGACCTGAGCATCTATCACCTGCACCGGCTGTTCAACGAACACCTTGGCGTCAGCCCGAAGCGGTACCTGCTCAGCCGGCAGCTGCAAGTCTCGAAGTGGCTGTTGAGAACGACTCCGCTCTCTATCGCGCACATCGCGGAGATGAGCGGGTTCAGCAGTTCCGGGCATTTCTCAACGACGTTCCATCGCATGGTCAAGCTGAAGCCGATCCAATACCGCGACCAGGCAGAACGGCCGCCTTAAGAACGCAACCCGGCACGCGCGGGCCTTGACCACCCCGAGAGAGGGAATCTTGTGACAAAAACCCTGGAAACAGGCCAAGAGAGCTACGTCGGCTTCACCAACAGCCAGGGGATCGTGGGCCGCGGGACGCTCGTCCGCCTGACGCGTCAACTCGCCATCTTCGAGGTCTACAACCCGTACTCGATCGTTCAACTCAGCGAGGTGCTCGACGGCGTGGAGATCCGTCGACGCGACCGTGTGATCTACCGAGGTCGCGCGGTGGTGAGCAACCTCATCTCGACCGGGCTGATGATGATCGTCTCGGTCGCCCTGGTCGACCCGTGGACGGACTTGGCTGAGTTGTCGCCCGGCGACGAACTCAAGGAAGAAACGCGGCGGTTCGTGGAAGACTGGCAACGCCAGCACACGCTCTCCCCCAAGTTCCAGCTCTCGGTGACGACCCTCGCCAACTTCCTGCAGGAGTTGAGCCGATGGCTCGAGGGCGCGGAAGCTTCGTCCGACGCGACCGGCTCCTTCACCGACGAGGCCGACAAGCGCGAGTTCGTCGGCGAGGTCCACGACGAGGTCGTCGGCAAACTCAACGACTTGCTGGTGGACTTCGACGCGCACGGCCGGCAGATCCCGCCGGAGGACACCCCGAACCACAAGGCGTTCGCGCAGCGCATCCTGCACCCGTTGACGCTGGTGAGCCCGTGGATCAACCGCACGTTCAACAAGCCGCTGGGGTACGCGGGCGACTACGAGATGTTGAACATGGTGATGCGCGACGGGGCCGAGGGGCACAACGCGTACTCGAAAGTGCTCAACCTCGCGATCCTCGGGCACAAGCCGCAGCAGGCGTACCGCAACCGGATCAACATGCTGACCAGCCGCCTGCACGACGAGGCCGTCCGGCTCGGAACGGAAGGGCACAAGCTCCGCGCGTTCACCGTGGGCTGCGGCCCGGTCAACGAGGTGCAGCGTTTCCTCCGCACCGACCCGCTGTCGGACGGCTGCCAGTTCCACATGATGGACTTCAACCAGCCGACGCTCGACTTCGCGGCGGCGCGGGTGGACGAGGCCATCCGCGATTCTTCGCGACGCATCGAGCACACGTTCGTGCACAAGTCGATCCACGAGCTGCTCGAGGAGGCCAAGGGCCGGCGGAAATCCTATGAGCCACGCTTCGACTTGGTCTACTGCGCCGGGCTTTTCGACTACCTGTCCAACCGCATCTGTGCGAAACTCATCGAGCTGTTCTACAGCTGGGTCGCCCCCGGCGGAATGGTCGTGGTCACGAACGTGGCGAACTCCGACCCGATCGTGGTGCCGCTCGAGTACATCATGGAGTGGTACCTGATCTACCGCAGCCCGGACGACATGCTGGGGCTGATCCCCGAGCTGGGCGAGCAGTCGGTCGCCGTCGACGAGACGGGGATCAACGTCTTCCTCGAAGTACGGAAACCGGTGGGTAGGCCATGACCGAGCCGGTCCCCGACGACATCCGCGCGGCGTACGCCGAGGCGGACCACAGCCAACGCGTGCGGATCTCCCGGATCGGCTGCGTGCTCGCGCTGGTGCTCGTGCCCTTGTTCTGGGGGCTCGACTGGTTCGTGTACCCGGAGCGGGCCTGGGAACTCCTCGGTGTGCGGCTGCTCTGCAACGCCTTGATCGCGGTGGTGTTGGGCCTGCTGTTCCTGCCGGTCGCCGACCGTTACGTCCGGGTGCTGGGCGTCGCGTGGGCCGTCGTGCCCGCGGCGGCGATCGCCTGGATGATCTTCATCACCGAGGGCTCGATGTCCCCGTACTACGCGGGCCTGAACCTGGCGATGATCATCGTGTGCCTCCTGATGCCGTGGACCTTTGTCGAGGTGGCCGTCCTCTGTGCGCTGGTCGTTGGCCTCTACCTCACGGCGTGCCTCTTCCACGACGGCGAAGGCGTCGAGGTTTCAACCCTCGTCAACAACCTGTACTTCATGCTGGCCACGGCGGTGATCTGCTGCCTGTCCGGCTTCTTCGCGGCCCGACGGCGTTTCTCCGAGTTCCGCTTGCGATACGAACTCGACGCGAACAACAAGAAACTCGCCGAGCTCGACCGGCTCAAGAGCGACTTCTTCGCGAACGTGAGCCACGAGCTCCGGACGCCGCTGACCCTCATCCTCGGCCCGGCCGAGAGCCTGCTCCACCGCGGCGGCGACCTCGACGAGTTCGTCACCCGTCAGCTTGAGACCATCCGTAGCAACGGGCTGCGGCTCCTGAAGCTCATCAACGACCTGCTCGAACTCATCCGGCTCGACTCACATTCCGGTCCCGGCCGCCCCGTCAACGAGCGGGTCAACGTCGCCGCGATGGCCGACGCGATGGCGGCCAGCGTCCGCTACTCGGTCGAGGCCAAGGGGCTGCGGCTCTCTTGCTCAGGATCGGAGGACGCGCTGGTCGTCCGAGGCGACGAGTCCTCGATCGAACGCGTGCTGCTCAACCTCCTGACCAACGCGACGAAGTTCACCGAACCGGACGGGACCATCGACATTACCTGGGGCCGCGAAGGCGCCGACGCGGTTATCCGCGTGAGCGACACCGGCGTCGGCATCCCTCGTGAAGAACTGCCCTTCGTCTTCGACCGCTTCCGACAGGTGGACGGCTCGTCGACCCGCCGACATCAGGGGCTCGGGCTGGGCTTGGCGTTGGTCCACGACATCGTGAAAGAACACCGCGGCGAGATCGACGTCACGAGCGAGGTCAACCGGGGCACAACCTTCACCGTCCGCCTTCCGCTGGATGTGGAACATGATCCCGGGGCCGCGGAATCCGAGTTCGACCTTTCGGCTGATCCGACGCACCGAGACCCGCTGATCCGGCTGCACGGACTGGCGTTGCGACACGAGCTGACGCCGCAAGGCGAGCCGGACACGCCGACACCCGAGCGTGCGGTCATGCCGGACGCGGCGCATGTCCTCATCGTCGACGACGAACCGAGCATGCAGCGGTACCTGACCGACGCGTTGTCGGGTGACTACAACCTCCTTCACGCGACGAACGGCCCCACCGCCCTGAGCCTCGCGCGGTCGCACCGGCCGGACCTGATCCTGCTCGACCTCATGCTGCCCGGCGCCGACGGCCTGGAGATCTGTCGCCAGCTACGAGGCGACGAAGCCATGGCCGACACGCGGATCATCCTCCTCACCGCCCGGGCCGACGAATCGTCCAAGCTGATGGCGCTGGACCGCGGCGCGGACGACTTCCTCACCAAGCCATTCAGCACCTTGGAGTTGAAGACCCGCATTCGGAACCTTCTGCGGACTAATGCGCTGCAGCGCGAGCTGCGCCAGCGCAATCATCAGCTTGAACAGGCGATCCGCGACCTGGCGGCGGCGCGTTCACAACTCGTGCAGAGCGAGAAGATGAACGCGTTGGGCAGCCTCGCCGCGGGGCTGCTGCACGAGATCAACAACCCCCTGAGCTTCACGAAGGCGGCGATCCAACTCGCGTTGGACGGTACGGAGACCGTCCCCGCACCAATACGGGAGTCGCTCGAAGACATCGGCACCGGGATCGACCGGGTCCAGGCCGTCATCACGGAGCTACGCAGCTTCGCGCACCCCCGACAGGACGCCTCAACGAACCGGGTTGACGTCGAAGAAGCCATCCGAACCGCCCGGCGTTTCACGGCGAGCGTCTCGGACCACGTCGAGTTCGAGGTCGAGGTCGCGGAGGGCAGCTACCTCGAGGCCAGCCGAAACCAGATCATCCAGCTGCTGGTCAACCTGCTGACCAACGCCGCGCGAGCCACCGCGATCACACAGGATCGGCGTCCGCCTCGTGTATCGCTCGCCAGCCGGCGCACCGGGGATCACCTGCGTCTGAGCATCCGCGATAACGGCGTCGGGATCGAACCGGATCGCCTGTCCCGGATCTTTGATCCGTTTTTCACCACGCAAGGCGTCGGTGAAGGCCTCGGCCTCGGGCTGAGCATCTGCCACACCATTGTCACGAATCACGGCGGCTCGATCTCGATCCGGAGTGAACCCGACGCCTGGACCGAAGTCGTCATCGACCTCCCCTGCCAACAACGAGTGGACTCCGCCCATGAAAGCCCTAGCCGCTAAGCCGACCCCCGCCATCCTCTTCGTCGACGACGAGGAACTGGCTCGGAAGTACTTCCGCCGAGCCGTCGAGCAGGAGTTCGAGGTCCTGACCGCCGCCGACGTGGCCGAAGCGGACCAGCTCCTCGACGCCAACGCAGACCGGATCGGCGTCCTGGTCACGGACCAGCGCATGCCAAACGGGTCGGGCACCAGCCTGCTCAAACGGGTCCACGAAGACCGGCCGGAACTAGTGCGTATCCTGACGACCGCGTACTCCGACCTCGACAGCGCCATCGAAGCCGTGAACGAGGGCCGGATCTACCGCTACGTCACCAAGCCATGGGACATCCGCGAGTTGCAGACCGTCGTCCGCC
>JANQPR010000058.1 GCA_028285385.1 Phycisphaera sp. | reverse complement strand
CGTCATCGTCGACGGGCCGCGACGCCGGCTCGGCCGGCTTGGGCACTTCCGCGACCTCGTGCACCACGACCTCGGCCCCGCGCAGCACGCCCGACTTCGCGCCAAACAGCTTCATCGCGAAACGCTTGGCCCCAAACTTGATGAGCATCGGCGCCCCAAAGATCAGCACCGCGGCCTCGCCAACGATTACCAGCAGCGTGCCCCACCACGGCAGGAACTGCCCCGCCACCACGGGGATCGCGATGATCAACACCACGACCGCCAGGCATCCGAACTTAAGCACCGTCGGGCCTCCTTTCACGCGGGGCAACATGACCAGCGTGTGACACTACCGTCTGCGGCGTAGTTCGCCCAACGATACTGAACCCGCCATGGCCTCCAGGCGTGCTAGAGGTAGCCCGCGTCGCGGAGCCAGGCAAACACCCAGACCAACGCCCACCCCGTGATAAGCAGGTTGATGACCCCCGCCGTCACCGCCACGATCGCCGCGAGCCCGGCCCGCTCCGCCCAGCGCCGAGAGGATTCGATCCGTTCATGGTCCGCGGCTGCGACCGCCGCGCGGGACGAGCGCCAGGCGTCCCAAGCAACGAATACACCGACCGCCGGAATCCAGCCCAGCAGCACCGCCAAGACCGCTTGCCCGATCGCCCGCTCCGCCCAGTCGTCCGCGAGTTGATCGATGTCCGCCAACGATTCGCCGACGTCCCACCCGCACTCGGGGCAGCGCTCGCCGATGTGGTGCCCCCGCAAGTCATAACCGCAGTTGATGCAGGTAAAACCTTCGAGGCGCAGGCGGACTCGGTGCCGTTTCTTCATCGTGCCGCCCGCAAAGACCGACCGGCTGCTTTCAAAGCTTGGCGAGCGCGTCGCTGAACACGGCGCTGGGCCGCATCGCCGCGGACGCCTTGGCGTCGTCGGGCCGGTAGTAGCCGCCCAGGTCGACGGGGTAGCCCTGCGTCGCGTCGATCTCGGCGAGGATGGCGGGCTCGTTGGCGGCGAGCTGTTCGGCGAGCGGCGCGAAGGCCTGCTTCAGTCCCGCGTCTTCGACCTGCGCCGCTAAGGCCTCGGCCCAGTACCGCGCAAGGAAGTAGTGGCTGCCACGGTTGTCGAGTTGGCCGACCTTCCGCAACGGCGACTTGTTCTCGTCGAGCACCCGGCCCACCGCGGCGTTGAGCGCGTCGGCGAGCACTTTCGCTTTCGGGTTGCCGGATTTATTGGCCACGTCCTCGAGTGACACCGCGATCGCCAGGAACTCGCCCAGCGAGTCCCACCGCAGGTGGCCCTCGGCGACGAACTGCTGCACGTGCTTGGGCGCCGAGCCGCCGGCCCCGGTCTCGTACAGCCCGCCACCGTTGAGCAGCGGCACGATCGACAGCATCTTCGCGCTCGTGCCCAGCTCGAGGATCGGGAACAGGTCGGTGAGGTAGTCGCGCAGCACGTTGCCGGTCACGCTGATCGTGTCCTGCCCCGCCTCGCAGCGTTGCAGCGCGTGCTTCGTCGCGTCGACCGGCGGCATGACCTGGATGTCCAGACCACTCGTGTCGTGCCCGGGCAGGTAAGCGTTGACCTTCTTGATGAGCTCGGCGTCGTGGGCACGCTCGGCGTTCAGCCAGAACACCGCGGGGTTGCCGGTCGCGCGGGCGCGCTCTACCGCGAGGCGGACCCAGTCGCGGATCGCCACGTCTTTGGTCTGGCACATCCGCCAGATGTCGCCGGCTTCCACGTCATGCTCAAAGATGATGTTGCTGCCGCCGGTCGTGCCGGACGTCTCGATGACCTGCACCTTGCCGTCAGCCGCGACCTCGAACGTCTTGTCGTGGCTGCCGTACTCCTCGGCCTTCTTGGCCATCAGCCCGACGTTGCTGACGTTGCCCATCGTCGCCGGGTCGAACGCGCCGTGTTCCCGGCAGAAGTCGACCGTCGCGGCGTACACCCCGGCGTAGCAGCGGTCGGGGATCACGGCCTTGGTGTCGCGCTGCTTCCCGTCCGGGCCCCACATCTGACCGGATGCGCGGATCATCGCCGGCATCGACGCGTCGATGATGATGTCGCTGGGCACGTGCAGGTTCGTGATGCCGCGGTCCGAGTCGACCATCGCCAGCGCGGGCCGGTGCTCGTACACAGCGGCGAGGTCGGCCTCGATCGCTTCGCGCTGCGCATCGGGCAGATTCGCGGTCTTCGCGACCACATCGCCGAACCCGTTGTTCGCGTTCACGCCGAGCTGCTCGAACGTGTCGGCGTGCTTCTCGAACAACTCGGCGAAGAACACCTCGACGCAGTGGCCGAAGATGATCGGGTCGGAGACCTTCATCATCGTGGCCTTCATGTGCAGCGAGAACAGCACGCCTTGCTGCTTCGCGTCCTCGACCTGTTCGGCCAGGAACGCCCGCAACGCCGTCACGCTCATCCGCGACGCGTCGATCACCTCGCCCTCGAGCAGCGCCAGGTTGTCCTTGAGCACGGTGACCGTGCCGTCGCCGGCGACGTGCTGAACCTTAACCGTTGTGTCGGCGGAGCACGTGTGTGACTGCTCGCTGCCGAAGAAGTCGCCGTCTTCCATGTGCGCGACATGTGACCTGGACTCGCCGGACCACGCACCCATCGAGTGCGGGTGCTTCTGCGCGTAGGCCTTCACCGGAGGGGCCACGCGACGGTCGGAGTTGCCTTCGCGCAACACCGGGTTCACGGCGCTGCCGAGCACCTTGGCGTACGTCGCCTTGACCTGCTCTTCTTCTGGCGTCTTCGGCTCGGCCGGGTAGTCGGGCAGGTCGTAGCCTTTGTCCTGCAACTCCTTGATCGCCGCGGTGAGCTGCGGGATGGACGCGCTGATGTTGGGCAGCTTGATGATGTTCGCGCCCGGCGTCTTGGCGAGTTCGCCGAGCTCGGCCAGCGCGTCGGGCTGGCGCTGCGCCTCGGTCAGGCGCTCGGGGAAGTGGGCGATGATGCGCCCGGCGAGCGAGATGTCCTTCAACTCGAACGCGACGCCCGCGGGCACGGCAAACGCGCGGAGGATCGGCAGCAGCGAGTACGTCGCCAGCGCGGGGGCCTCGTCGGTCTGGGTGTAAACGATCGTCGCGGTCGGTTTCGTCGGGGCGGGCATGCGGCGGGCTTTCGCTCGGGGGTCAAAACACCGGGGAGCCCCGCATTATGCCCGATCCCGGGAAGCCCTGAAACCGCGCGCTTGAGTCGGTGTTTCCCGCCGAAAAGGGATCGCCCGGGCTCACGTCGCCAGGCTCCACCGCCCCGCCGCCACGACGCCGAGCGTCAGCAGCGACAGCACCCCGAGGGCCGCGAGCAACGACCACCACTTGCCCGAGCCGCGCGGGTTGGTCTTGAGCCCGAGGTACCGGCCGGTCGTCGCGTGGACCCAGTCCCAGTGAAGGACCAGGTGCAGCACAACCGCGCCGACCATGCTCACGGCGATCCAGAAGTGCACGTCCGACCAGTCGTGCCGGCCCAGGCCCCAGAGCGTCACGCCCCGCCGACCGCTGCCGCGCGGCACGACGAACGCGAGCAGCAACCCCGTCGCCAACACCGCCACCCCCAGCAGCAGCAGCGCGGCATCGAGCACGTAGTTGACCTTTGTGCGGTTCATGCTTGAACCCCGAGTGCCAGCATAACGCTCCCCAACCGCGGGTATTGCTCGGCCGTCACAGTTGGCCGGCACAACCGGTAAACTCTCGGCCGACTGTCTCCCTTTGCACGCTAGTCCCTTCGCCGCGTTGCATTCCGCAACTCAACCCAAGAGTCTCACGCATGTCCGAAACCGTTACCGAGTCGTCGCTGTCCCGGGCCGAACACCGCTGGTTGTTCGTCACGTGTTTCGTGGCGTTGGTGGCGACGTCGTTCGCGTTCCTGATCCGGGCGATGATCGGCGCGGACTGGGGGCGGCAGTTCGGGCTGAGCGAGACGCAGGTCGGCGAGCTGTTCGGGGCGGGGCTATGGCCGTTCGCGATCAGCATCATCCTGTTCAGCCTGGTGATCGACCGGATCGGCTACAAGGTCGCGTTGGGGTTCGCGTTCGTGTGTCACGTCGTGTCGGTGGTCGTGACCGTGCTCGCGCCGCGGATCGCCGCGGACGACGCGGGCGGCTTCGACGGGCAGACGGCGTACAACGTGCTGTACGCGGGGAACTTCATCGCGGCGCTGGCGGCGGGCACGGTCGAGGCGGTGATCAACCCCGTCATCGCCACGGTCTACCCCGAGAAGAAGACCAAGTGGCTGAACATCCTGCACGCCGGCTGGCCGGGCGGGTTCGTGCTCGCGGGGCTGCTGGTGCTGTCGATGGGCGAGGGCGGGATCGTGGCGCAGGGGATGAGCAGCGTCGAGCTCTGGCCGTGGAAGACCGGGCTGCTGCTGATCCCGACGGCGGCGTACGGCGTGATGCTGATCGGGGCGCGGTTCCCGATCAACGAGCGCGTCGCGGCCGGGGTGCCTTACATGACGATGCTGCGCGAGTTCGGTGCCGCCGGCGCGTTCATCGCCGTCGCGATGATCAGCCTCGAGCTGGGCAGCCGGTTCAACTGGGCGGCGACAACCGGCGGGCCGGAGCTGCCGCTGCTCGGGCAGGTGTCGTGGCCGGCGCTGGGGCTGATCGCGGGGGTGACGCTGCTCTACCTCGCGGTGACGCGCACCGTCGGCCGGCCGCTGTTCATCTTCCTGCTGCTGGTGATGATCCTGCTCGCCATCACCGAGCTGGGCACCGACAACTGGATCAAGGGCCTGATGGAGCCCGTGATGCAGAGCGAGTTTGAGGTGTCCGGCGGGTGGGTGCTGGTGTACTCGGCGCTGGTCATGATGCTGCTGCGGCTGGGCGCCGGGCCGATCACCAAACGCCTGAACCCGTTGGCGATGCTCGCGGTCAGCAGCGTCTTCGCCGCGGCGGGATTGGCGTTCCTCTCGGTGTCGGCCGGTCTGGTGATCCTGGCCGCGGCGACGGTCTACGCGATCGGGCAGTCGTTCTTCTGGCCGACGACGCTGGGCCTGATCGCCGAACGTTTCCCCAAAGGCGGGGCTCTGACGCTCAACGCGATCGCGGGCGTCGGGATGCTCGGCGTCGGCATCCTCGGCACGCCGTTGATCGGCCTGATCCAGGACCGCCACATCGCGCACGTGCTCGAAGAACAACAGCCGGCCATCTACGAACAGGTCGTGGCCGAGCCCAAGGGCAGCGTGCTTGGCGTCTACGAGCCCGTGGACGCCGAGGCGGTGGAGGCGCTCCCCGCCGAACTCCAAGCGACGGTGACCTCGGTGCAGGACGAGGCGAAACAGCAGGCGTTGATCCAGGTCGCCGTGCTGCCGTCGGTCATGTTCGTGTGCTACGTCGGGCTGTGGGTGTACTTCAAGCGGACGGGCGGGTACCGCGTCGTCGAACTCACAACGACGGAGCCGGGTGCGCCGCACGGGTGAACGTCAGCCGAACCGGTCCGTCACCACGACTTCGTCCAGCGCCAACTGCCCCGGTTTGGGCCAGGGGTCTTTGGTGCCTCTGCCGATCGCGATCATCGGGCCGATGACGTGGTCGTCGGGGAGGTTGACCAGCGCGGCGACCTTGTCGTGCTCGAAGCCGATCATGGGGCAGGAGTCGTAGCCCATCGCCTTGGCGGCGAGCATGATCGTCTGCATGGCCATGCCGATGGACCGCTGCGCCTCGTCGAGTTGGAGCCGTTCGTTGCCCTCGTGAAACGGGCCCATCCAGTTCACGAGCAGGTCGGCGACTTCTTTGGGCGCGTTCTGCCAATAGCGCTCGGGGCTCTTCTTCCAGGCCTTGGCGTCGGCGGTCATGAGGATCAGCAGCGACGCGTCGGTCATCTGCGCCTGGTCATGGCCGGCGGCGCGGACCTGCTTGCGCAGCTCGGCGTCTTTGACCACGACGAAGCGCCAGTGCTGGATGTTAAAACTTGTGGGCGACTGGATCGCCGCCTCGAGCAGCCTGGTGACCTCGTCGTCGGTCAAACGGTGTTCGGGGTCGTACTGCTTGACGGACCGGCGGGCGTAGATAGTGTCGAGGGTGTTCAAGGCCGGGCTCCGGATTGGGGCTTCGTGCAGCAGACAGGCGAACCATAACAAGGCGGACGGTTTTTCCGGGAGCGCGTGCCTCGGTCGCGTGGCGCAGCCTCAGCCCCCGTTGACCATCGCGATGAGGTCGCCGACGGTGCGGTGGGCCTCGACGGGGTGGCGGAGCGGGCGGTCGGGGTGGACTTCGTAGTGGTTCCGTCGGCCGTCGCGGTGGCGGGTGAGGACGCCGGCCGACTCGAGCTCGGCGACAATCTTCTGGACGGCCCGCTCGGTGATGCCGACGCGGACGGCGACATCCCGGAGGCGGAGGTCGGGCTCCCGGGCAAGCAACAGGAGCACGTGGCCGTGGTTGCTCAGGAACGTCCACCCCGCGGCGGGCGGCGGTGCGGGGCCGGGGCCCGCCGCGGGCCGTCCGGGCGTGGCGGCTGTTCCGGAACCGCGAGCCGGGGCGGTTTTTTTCCGATTCGACGGCATGGGCTTGACCCGAACTCAAGTTGACGATACAAAATACACGAACTATATTTCGTGTATTAATGTTCCACACTTGAGTGTACCCCACGGGCCGCCGCCCGCCCACCACCCCGGAGCCCCCATGACCGCCTTTTCTCCCGCCGCCGCCGCCCCGATTGCCAACCCCGCCCCGGCGAAAGCCACCCGCGTGACCATCGCCCACGGCGACGGCATCGGGCCCGAGATCATGGCCGCCACGCTGCGTGTGCTCGACACCGCCGGCGTCGAACTGGCCTACGACCCGATCGAGATCGGCGCCAAGGCCTACGCGGCCGGGCACAGCGCGGGCATCGCGCCGGATGCCTGGGACGCCATCCGCCGGAACAAGGTCGTGCTCAAGGCCCCGATCACGACGCCCCAAGGCGGCGGCTACAAGTCGCTCAACGTCACGACCCGCAAGACGCTCGGGCTCTTCGCCAACGTCCGGCCGTGCGTCGCGTACCAGCCGTTCGTCGCGTCGAAGCACCCGGGGATGGACGTTGTCATCGTCCGCGAAAACGAAGAAGACACCTACGGCGGCATCGAGCACCGACAGACCGCTGAGGTCACACAGTGCCTCAAGCTCATCACCCGGCCCGGCTGCGAGCGGATCGTTCGGCACGCGTTCGAGTACGCCCGCGCCCACGGCCGATCCAAGGTGACCTGCTTTACCAAGGACAACATCATGAAGGCGACGGACGGGCTGTTCCACCGCGTCTTCGACGAGGTCGCCGAGCAATACGCGGACATCGAAGCCGATCACATGATCATCGACATCGGTGCCGCGATGTTGGCCGACCAGCCCGAGCGCTTCGACGTGATCGTCACGCCAAACCTGTACGGCGACATCATCAGCGACATCGCCGCGCAGGTTGCGGGCAGCGTCGGACTCGCGGGCAGCGCGAACATCGGGCCGACCTGCGCGATGTTCGAGGCGATCCACGGCAGCGCGCCGGACATCGCCGGCCAGGACATCGCCAACCCGTCGGGGCTGCTGCTCTCGGCGGTGCAGATGCTCGTGCACCTGGGCCGGGCCGACGCGGCGACGCGGATCCACAACGCGTGGCTGCGAACGATCGAGGACGGCGTGCACACCCGGGACATCACCGGCGAGTCCACGCGGCAGGCCGTCGGGACACAGGCCTTCGCCGACGCGGTCATCGAGCGGCTCGGACAGTCGCCGCTTCATCTAACCCCGGCGGCGTACCAGAACGCCACCACGACGCCGGACCACGACGCCCCACGCGCAGCCAACCTGGTCAAGAAGCCGACCAAGACGCTCGTCGGCGTCGACGTGTTCCTCGACTGGGACCAGCCCGGGCGCGACCCGGACGCGTTGGCCAAGGCGTTGCACCGAGCGTCGGCCGACGAAGCGCTCGAGTTGCGGCTGATCACCAACCGGGGCGTCAAGGTCTGGCCGCAGGGCTTCCCCGAGACGTTCTGCACGGACCACTGGCGGTGCCGCTTCGTCTGCCGGACGCTTCCGGGGAGCACCGTCACCTTCGGGCAGGTCCTCGCGCTGATGGGACGGCTCTACGCGGCGGGCCTCGACGTGGTCAAGACCGAGCACCTCTACCACTTCGACGGTCAGCCCGGGTACTCCCTCGGGCAGGGCGAGTGAGCCCGCAAAGCGACGCGATGCTTGTCGCACGGCGTCGGCGGCCTCGGCGTTATGCAAGTCATCCACCACCCCATCCACACCCGCGACTTGTCATGCCCCGGCGCACGCCGATACCCACCGCCCCGCCGGCCGACCGCCGGCGGGGCGATGTATTGGTGTGACTGATGCCGGCCGCGGGCGAGCCGCGACGCAGGTTCACGCCGGCTTGGGCTTGCGTCCGCCTTGGCCTTTGCCGCCACCGCTGCCGTTCTTGTGGAGCACCGCCGCGAGCAGACCCAAAACCAGCAGCGACACCGCCGTCAACGCCGCCGCCGGCGCCCACTGCTGCGGGTCGAGTTGCAGCAGCATGACCAGCGCGTAGAACCCGCCGCCCGCCGCGAGCAGCAGCATCGGCACGTGCTTGAACTTCTTGACTAGCTGCTTTCCGAACTTAGCGAAGACGACCGCGAACACGACAACCGCCGCGATCGCCACGCCCAGCCCGACGCGTTGCCCGGCCGGGTCGCTGAGCAACCAGATCGCCGTCGGGTGGGTCACCGCGGCGGTCCACAGTTCACGCAAGGGGGTGATGAAGTCCATGACAAGGTTCCCGTGGGGTCGCAAGACAAAGCCCGTTCCAGTTTGGGCCAGCGCAGACGCCAGCCCGACCGGTCACGCGGCAAGGGCGAACCTACGATCCCGTCCGGCGGAGGCTCAGAAGATCGGCGACGCCCGGGCAAGGCGCTCTGCCGTTCCCCGCACAAACCGCACAGATTGACACCCAGCCCCCCAACAACAAGACATCGCAAACCTCCAAGCCCCGCGGGCACGAGTGATTGACACCCCGCGGGTCGACCGATAGCCTCTCTTGAGCATGCACCGCACCACCACCCTTTCCGCGAACCTCGGCAACGGCCAGCTTGAGCTGCTTCTTGTCGATGTGGCCGGCTAAGGGTTCCGCGATTCCCCCCGAATCTCACGACCCCGCCGGCCGCCCGCCGACGGGGTTGTTTGTTTGCCCCTCAACCGCCTTATCAGCCAACGTTTCGCCCGACCACGTCCCCCGATCCACGAGCCCGCCATGACCGACGCCGCCCCCGACCAACCGCAACCCGCGACCGTCCGCATCTTCGACACCACGCTGCGCGACGGCGAGCAGTCCCCCGGCGCCTCGCTCAATCACGCCGAGAAACTCGAGATCGCCCGGCAGCTGGAGAAACTCGGCGTCGACGTCATCGAGGCCGGTTTCCCGATCACGTCCGACGGCGACTTCGAAGCGGTCAAGGCCATCGCCGGCGAACTGCAACGCGCGACGGTCTGCGGCCTGGCCCGGTGCGTGCCCAGGGACATCGACCGCGCCGGCGAAGCGGTCAGAGACGCCGCACACGGGCGGGTCCACGTCTTCTGCGCCACCTCCAAGATCCACCGCGAGCACAAGCTGCGCAAGGCGTTCGACGAGATCATCGCGCTGTCGAAACACTCCATCGAGCACGCCCGGCAGTACGTCGACGACGTCGAGTTCAGCCCCGAGGACGGCAGCCGGACCGAGCTGGAATACCTCGTCGACATCACCGCCGCCGCGATCGAGGCCGGCGCGACGACCATCAACATCCCCGACACCGTCGGCTACGCCGTGCCCGAGGAGTACGGCCACATCTTCGCGCACCTCCGGCAGCAACTCCCCCAGATCGACCGCGACGGGATCGTTCTGTCGTCGCACTGCCACAACGATTTGGGCTTCGCCGTCGCCAACTCGATCGCCGCGGTGCAGAACGGCGCCCGGCAGGTCGAGTGCACCATCAACGGCATCGGCGAACGCGCCGGCAACGCGGCGCTCGAAGAGATCGTCATGGCCCTGCAGACCCGGCGGGACTACTTCGACCGGTTCGCCACGAACATCCACCCCAAGGAGATCTTCAAGACCTCGCGTATGGTCTCGAACCTGACCGGGCTGATCGTGCAACGCAACAAGGCCGTGATCGGCGAGAACGCGTTCGCCCACGAGTCCGGCATCCACCAGGACGGTGTGCTCAAGCACCGCGAGACCTACGAGATCATGGACCCGCGCGACATCGGCGTTCCCGAGTCGAAGCTCGTGCTGGGCAAGCACTCAGGCCGGCACGCGCTAGGCGACCGCATTGCCGACCTCGGCTACACCGTCGACGACACGATGCTGCAACGGGTCTACGACCGGTTCAAGGCCTTGGCCGACAAGAAGAAGGACGTCTACGACGAGGACATCGAGGCGATCCTCGACGACATCGCCGGGACCGGCCGGGCGCTGTGGGAGTTGAAGAGCTTCCGCGTGGTCGCCGACTCCGACGAGGAATCGTTCGCGATGGTCGCGCTGCGCGACTCGTCCGGGCAGACGCGCAAGCACGTCTCGCTGGGCGACGGCCCGGTCGACGCGTGCTACTCGGCGATCCAGCACCTCACCGGCGTGTCCGTCACGCTCGAGCGCTTCGCCACCCGCGCCGTCACCGGCGGCAAGGACGCCCAGGGCGAGGTCAGCGTCACCCTTGACCACCACGGCCGGAAAGTCCGCGGGCGCGGCCTGTCGACCGACGTCATCGAGGCGGCGGTCAAGGCGTACCTGTCCGCGATCAACCGGATCAAGACCGGCAACGGGGCGTCCGCCGACGCGAGCGCCGAACCGGAAAGCGTGGCGCACCCGTGAGCGTAGCCAGCACCGATTTCGCCCCGCTCACCCACCGGACACCCGACGGACGAGAGGTCGTGCTGCGGCGGGCGGTGCCCGACGACGCCGAGGCCGTGCTCGCGTACATGCACGACACCCTGCCGGAAGTCACGCCGTACATCTGCACAACGCCGGAGGAGTTCGACTACACCGTCGAGCAGGAACGCGAACTCTTGGCCAAGCAGGACGCGGCAACGGGCGCGCTCTGGATGATCGCCGAATCGGCCGGGCGAATCGTCGGCTCTCTCAACGCCAGCCCGATCCGCCGCCGTCGCCTCGCCCACGTCGCACTGCTCGGGATGACACTTCGGCCCGAGTTCCGCGGCGTCGGCCTCGGCACCAAGATGATGTCCGCGCTGATCGAATGGTGTGAGCGTCACCCCGTCACCGAGCTGTTGCAGCTCGAGGTCTACGCCGACAACGAGCGGGCGCAACGGCTCTACCGAAAGCTGGGCTTCGTCGAGGCGGGCCGTGTCCCGCGACGGATGAAGTTCGGGCCCGGCGAATACAAGGACGCCGTCCTCATGTACCGCGAGGTGAGGCCGGAGGCCTCTGCCGGCGTCAGGTTCGAGCTCGAGGTCGACGACACCCTGACCTTACGGCTGGACCAGCCCGAGCACGCCGACGAGATGTTTGCCGTGATCGACCGGAACCGGGAACACCTTGGCCTATGGATGCCTTGGGTCGAGAAGACACGCTCGGTCGACGACACCCGGGAGGTTCACGTGAGGATGCGGCACGAGTTCGAAGCCCGCACGGACATCCACCTCGCGGTCGTTGAACACGGCCGGGTTTCCGGCAAGGTCGGGCTGCACCACGTCGACGACCCGAACGGCTCTGCCGAGTTGGGTTACTGGCTCGCTGCGGAAGCGCAAGGACGTGGCGTGATGACCCGCGCCGCACGGCGTCTGCTCGACCACGCGTTCGGGGAGTACGGCTTGCACCGTGTCTACGTCCAGGCCGACGCCCGCAACGCCCGCAGCCGATCCGTTGCCGAGCGGCTGGGCATGAGACGTGAGGGCGAGTTCAAGCAGAACGCCAGGGACCACCACGGCGGCTACCGTGATTCGGTGTTGTACGCCGTCTTGCGCGATGAATGGGAAGCGGAGAGCTTGCAATGACATCTGCTTTTGAACACAAATCCACCGTCGAAGAGATACGCACCCACTTCGACGCCAACGTCGAACGGTTCAGCAACCTCGAGACGGGGCAGGTCGCCGCGATCGATTCGCTCGTGCACATGGACGTGCTCACGACGGCGGCACAAGCGGTGAACCCCGGCGCCACCAACGTGCTCGACCTGGGTTGCGGCGCGGGCAACTACACGCTCAAGCTGCTGCAGCGTTTCGGCGACACTCCTCCGGAACGGGTGACGCTGGTCGATCTGTCTCGACCGATGCTGGATCGTGCGGTAGCGCGGCTCGCGGAGGCTGTGCCGGGCGTGGCGGTCGAGGCCGTGCAGGCTGATGTGCGTGACTTCGACTTCGGTGAGTCGCGGTTCGACGTCGCCATGGCAGCGCAGTGTTTGCACCACCTACGCGGCGACGACGAGTGGGAAGCGGTGTTCTCAAAAATCTTCCGTGGGCTCACGCCGGGCGGCTCGCTATGGATCGCCGATTCGCTCGCTTACCACCAGCCGCAGGTACACCGGATGATGTGGGAACGCTGGGGCCGGTACCTCGAGAAGATCGACGGCCCCGAGTACCGCGACCGCTTCTTTGCCAAGGTCGAGAAGGAAGACACCCCCCGACCGCTGTCGTGGCAGCTCGACCTGATGCGCCGCGTCGGGTTCGCGGGGCCCGACGTGCTGCACGTCAACAGCCGGTTTGCCTCGTTCGGCGGCACAAAAGCGTTACCCGTCTCGTCTGTCCAAAACCGAACCGCGCCCAGCACTAACGCGTAAAGGAATCGCTAACACGACACGAACACGGCCTGAATCCCGGGCCGAACGGGTCCCAATAACTTGCCCGGACCTCGCCGGCGCGTCGATAAACCGGATGGAGAACGACCCCCGCCCGCTACCCCTGGCCCTGCCTCCATCGGCGCCACGTAGCCCGGCCGGAGAAACACGTTGACCGACACCGCGACGATCGACCTTCCCACCCCAGACACCTCTGACCAGTTCGCCACCGACGGCCAACCCGCCGTGATCAAAACGTTCGTCCTCGACACCAACGTGCTGCTGCACAACTCGGCGGCGCTGTTCCTGTTCGCGGACAACCACGTCGTCGTGCCCTTCGCCGTCATCGAAGAGCTCGACACGTTCAAGAAGAACAACGACGACAACGGCCGCAGCGCCCGTGAGGTGATCCGCCAGCTCGACCGGCTGCGGCAGAAGGGCAAGCTCGGCGACGGCATCGAATGGAACGGGCACGGCGGGACCGTCCGCGTCGAGTTCGCCGACGAGCAGTGCCGGCCGCCGATGCTGCAACTCGACTCGCCGGACAACCGCATTATCGCCGTCGCGTGGAAGCTGCATCAGCACGGCCACCGCGCGATCCTCGTCACCAAGGACATCAACGTCCGCATCCGAACCGACGCGCTCGGCATCCCCACGGAGGACTTCGAGGCCCAGAAAGTCGACGCCGACCGGATGTACTCCGGCTACGAGGACCTCACCGTGCCCGGGACGCTCATCGACCAGCTCTACGAAGAGAAGCAGATCGAGATCGACGCGCTCGCCCCGCACCTGATCGTCGAAGACCCCGACGCGGGCTCCCACGAGATCGAGCTGCAGGCGAACCAGTTCGCCCACCTACGCAACGAGCTCGACGAATCGCACACGGGACTAGCACGGCGTTTAGCCGACACCGACCACCTGATCCCTGTGCCGCCCCTGCGTAAGCCCGTGCACGGCGTCATGGCCCGGAACGTGCAGCAGACCATGGCGTTTGACCTGCTGCTCGACGATGACGTCCAGCTCATCACGCTGCTGGGCACGGCCGGCTCGGGCAAGACGCTGCTTGCGCTCGCCGCGGGTTTGACCAAAACCTTTACCGAAGAACGCTACGACAAGCTGCTCGTCGCCCGGCCGATCATGCCCATGGGCCGGGACATCGGGTACCTGCCCGGCGACAAGGACGAGAAGCTCTCGGCGTGGATGCAGCCGATCTTCGACAACCTCGAGTACCTCATGTCGACGCGCGGGGCCGGCAGCCAGCACGCCGAGAGCAAGACGACCGACAAGCGCGTCGAGCAGCTGATGTCAGCGGGCAAGATCGTGCTCGAGCCGTTGACCTACATCCGTGGCCGCAGCATCCCGCACCAGTTCATGATCGTCGACGAGGCGCAGAACCTGACGCCGCACGAGGTCAAGACCATCGTGTCGCGCGTCGGGGCCGGGACGAAGATTGTCCTCACCGGCGACGTGAACCAGATCGACAACCCGTACCTCGACACGGCAAGCAACGGGCTGGCGTACCTCGTCGAACGGCTCAAGGGCCATGCGCTGGTCGGCCACGTCACGCTGGCCAAGAGCGAGCGCAGCGAGTTGGCGTCGCTGGCGGCCGAGCGGCTCTGACCGCTCTCACCTACCCGTCGGTCTTGCGACGATACTTCGGCCACAGCCCGCCCCACAGGTTCGGCACCGACACCTCGGGCCAGGGGATCGGCCCGCGCCCCAACACCGCCCCGCCCGCCATCGCGAACGCCCGGCCCAGCCCCGCCGCCCGGCTCAACCACCCCCGGCCATTGATGCGCTGCGTGCAGCACAACGCCACCGCGGTCACGTCGTCTTCCAACGCGTAGCCCTGCGACGCCAACTCCCCGAGCAGGCCGTCGACCACCGACGCCGCGGTCGCCGCGCCCGTCGAGTTCGCCGCCACCGTCACATCCTCGTTTAGCAGCGCGACCAGCCCGTCGACATCGAGCATCGGCGCGTCGCGGTCCGAGCCGTTGCGTTTCGCTTCGATCAGGCAGTCGGTGTACACGAACAACACGTCGCCCGGCTCTAGTGTCAGCTCCCGGCCCTCGTACCCGGACGTCTCCAGCACCCCCAGCGGCAGGTTCGCGATCCGGCCCCGCGTGTCGGGTTGATCGATCGGGGACCACCGCCCCGTCGCCCGGCGGAACAGCAGCGGCGGCGGGTGGCCCGCGTTGCAGATCGACAGCCCGCCGTCGGGCGAGAAGAACGTCATCACCACCGCCGTCGCGAACCGGCCTTCGTCGTCGAGCACCGCGCCGATGTCGTGGTTCAACTGCTTGGCCAACGCGCCGGGGTGGATGTGGTTCATGTACCGCTGCATCAGCCGACGCAGCCGGTCGCTGGTGGCCGCGACGGCTTCGCCGTGCCCCGACACGTCGGCGAGCAGCAGCCGCGCGATGCGGCCGGTGCCGCACGAGCTGACGTAATGCACGTCGCCGCCGGCCTCCTGCCCGTGGTATGGCCGGGCGTAGACCCAGCCTTCAAGCCCCGGCAGCGACAGCGCCGTTGCCACCGCGCGGTTGTCGCCCCAGACCTCGGTGCAGGAGATGGCGGTCGATGCGGCTTCCACCGGGTCATCCTACCGACGCCCGGCCGCGGCAAGGGGTAAAGAAAAACCCACGGCGCGGGCCGTGGGCTCTGTGGAATCGGTTTGTGGTCGGCGTCAGTTCTTCTGGCCTTCTTCGCCGATGAGTTCGGCGAAGCGGGCGGACTCGCCGATGGTCGTCGTGATCTCGTCGGGCGAGAGCGCGCCCATGGTTTCGGCCATCGCCGCGGCGGCTTCGAGCTCTTCCTCGGCGGAGAGTTCTTCCTGGACCGGGGGCTCGGCGAGCTTCTTGACGGACATGTTCTGGTAGTCGTTGAAGCCCGTGCCGACCGGGATCAGGTGCCCGAGCAGGACGTTCTCTTTGAGGCCTTGCAACTCGTCGGACTTCCCCGCCAGCGCCGCCTCGGTGAGCACCTTGGTGGTCTCCTGGAAGGAAGCGCCCGAGAGGAACGACTCGGACTGCAGCGCCGCCTTAGTGATGCCGAGCAGCAGCACCGTGCCGGTCGCGGGCTTGGCCTTGACGACCTTGGGCGGCTCCTTGCCGTCGGCCTCGCACTTGTCGCGGAGGTCCTTGAGCTCCTGCTTGGTCACGACCTGGTTGACGCGGAGGTTCGTGTCGCCCGGGTCCTTGACCTTGCCGGCGCCGGCGACGCGCTCGTTGGCCTGGCGGAAGCGGTATTTGTCGACCACTTCGTTGGGCAACAGGTCCGTGTCGCCGGGGTTGTCGACGCGGGTCTTGCGGAGCATCTGGGCGAGGATGACCTCGATGTGCTTGTCGTTGATGGTCACGCCCTGGGCGCGGTAGACGTTCTGCACTTCCTCGATGAGGTAGTTGAAGAGCGCCTCTTCGCCCTTGACGCGGAGGATGTCCTTGGGGTCCATCGGCCCGTCGATGAGCGGGTCGCCGGACTCGACCTCGTCGCCGGTGTGGACCAGGAGTTGCCGGTCCTGCGGGACGTGGTGGTCGACCTCGAGGCCCGAGTCGGACTTAACGATGATCGTCATCTTGCCCTTGCGCTTGTCGGAGCGGAGCTCGACCGTGCCGGAGATCTCGGCCATGACGGACGAGTCCTTGGGCTTGCGGGCTTCGAAGATCTCGGTGACCCGGGGCAGGCCGCCGACGATGTCAGCGGAGCCGGAGGCCTCCTTGGGCTGACGGGCGAGCATCTGGCCGGCGACGATGTCCTGGCCGTCCTCGACCTCGATGCGGGCCTTGGCGGGCAGGTAGTGGAAGTCGAGCGTGTTGCCGTCCGCGTCGGTGATCATGATGCGGGGCTGGCGTTCGCCCTTGTGCTCGGTGACGACGAGCTGCTCGCCGCCGCCGGACTTCTTGCCGCCCTTGGCCTTCTGCGCCTGAGACTCGGCCTCGGACCGGACGGTCTCGCCGACGATGATGTCCTCGAACTTCACCTTGCCGGTCTTCTCGGCGAGGATCGGCGTGCGGTGCGGGTCCCACTGCACGAGCAGCTGGCCCTTCTTGACCGTGTCGCCGTGGTCGATACGGAGGTACGAGCCGTACGGCAGCTTGAACTTCTCGAGGTCCCGGCCCTTGTCGTCGACGATGACGAGTTCGCCGGTGCGCTTGAGCGTGACCTTGACCTCGTTGCCGTCGTCGTCGGTCGCGGGGACCTCGTTGGCGTCGCGGACCTCGATCTGGCCGGCGACGGAGGCGGTGTAGGTCGTGTCGGCCGCGGTGGTCGACGCGACGCCGCCGGTGTGGAACGTCCGCATCGTGAGCTGCGTGCCCGGCTCGCCGATGGACTGAGCGGCGATGATGCCGATGGCCAGGCCCTTCTCGGCCAGCTTGCCGGTGGACATGTCCATGCCGTAATCCAGCACGGAGCAGCCGACCGCGGCGTCGGTGGTCAGCGGCGAGCGGACGGTCACCGTGTCGATGCCCAGGTCCTCGATCTTGCGGGCCTGCTCCATCGTGACGACTTCGTTCTCGGTCACGATGGTTTCGTCGGTGATCGGGTTGATGATCGTCTCGCGCGCGACCCGGCCGAAGATGCGGTCCCGCAGCGGCACGTCGACCTCGTCGCCCTTGTAGATCGCGCGCTTGGCGATGCCCCGCTTGCTGCCGCAGTCGTGCACGGACGTAAACACGTTCTGCGCGACGTCGCAGAGCTTGCGGGTGAGGTAGCCGGAGTCCGCGGTCTTGAGCGCGGTGTCGGCCAGGCCCTTGCGGGCGCCGTGCGTGCTGGAGAAGTACTCCAAGACGTTCAGGCCCTCACGCGCGTTCGCGCGGATCGGGGTCTCGATGATCTCGCCGGACGGCTTGGCCATCAGGCCACGCATGCCCGCGAGTTGCTGGAGCTGGCCGATCGAGCCGCGGGCGCCGGACTCGATCTCGAGCCAGACCGCGTTGAGGTACGGCGTGCCACTGTCGTCGCCGATCTCGACCCGCCGCCCCTCCTCGTCGCGGACGTCCTGCGACATCTCGGAGACAACCTCTTTGGTCACCTCTTCACGGCAGTGGGTCCAGAGGTCGAGCAACTGGTTGTAGCGCTCGCGCTCGGTGATCGCGCCGGCGCCGTACGCCTTCTCGACGCGGTCGACCTTCTTCTGCGTCGCTCCGATGATGTCGTGCTTCTTGGCGGGGATGCGCAGGTCGGTGATGCCGAAGGACAGGCCCGCGGTCGTCGCCCGCTTAAAGCCAACCTCCTTCATCTTGTCGAGCAGCTCGATCGTCGCCGGCCGGCCGTTGAAGGCGTAGGCGTCGTCGACCACGCGCGAGCAGCCCTTCTTGCCGAGCTGGCAGTTGTAGAAGGGCATGCCCACCGCGATGATGTCGTTGAACAACAGCCGACCAACGGTCGTGACGATGCGCCGCGTCTCCGAAAGCGGCTTAACGTCACCCCGCTCCTGATCGACGAGGCCGCCGTAGCGGTCGCCCGGCAGCTTGACCACGATCGAGTCGTGGATGCCGACTTTGCCCATGTCGAAAGCGAGCAGCGCCTCTTCGGGGTCCTTGTAGTCGGGCACGGCCCGCATCTGCTCGAGCATGTCGTCGCTGAGGTCGTCCGAGCGGTTGACCAACTCTTTGACGACATCGGCGGGCAGCGGCTGGGGCATCTTGGTCAGGTAGAACACGCCGTAGACGATGTCCTGCCCCGCCGAGATGATCGGGCTGCCGTTGGCCGGCGAGAAGATGTTGTGCGGCGAGAGCATGAGGACGCTCGCCTCGGCCTGCGCTTCGATGGACAGCGGCAGGTGCACCGCCATCTGGTCGCCGTCGAAGTCGGCGTTGAAGCCCGAGCACACCAGCGGGTGGATGCGGATCGCGTTGCCCTCGACGAGCACCGGCTCGAAGGCCTGGATGCCCATGCGGTGCAGCGTGGGGGCGCGGTTGAGCAGTACCGGGTGCTGGTAGATCACCTCTTCGAGGACGTCCCAGACCTCCGGGTCGCGGCGCTCGAGCATCTTCTTGGCCGACTTGATCGTGTCCACCAAGCCGTGCTCCTTGAGCTTGCGGATGATGAACGGCTGGAAGAGCTCCAGCGCGATCTTCTTGGGCAGGCCGCACTGGTGCAGCTTCAGCTCCGGGCCAACGACGATCACCGACCGGGCCGAATAGTCGACCCGCTTGCCGAGCAGGTTCTCGCGGAACCGGCCCTGCTTCCCCTTGATCATGTCGGTCAGCGACTTGAGCGGGCGGTTGCTCGAGCCGAGCACCGGGCGACGGCACCGGCCGTTGTCGAACAGCGCGTCGACCGACTGCTGCAGCATCCGCTTCTCGTTGCGGATAATGACCTCGGGGGCGTTGAGGTCCATCAGCTTCTTGAGCCGGTTGTTACGGTTGATGATCCGGCGGTACAGGTCGTTGAGGTCGGACGTCGCGAAGTTGCCTGAGTCCAGCAGCACCAGCGGGCGCAGGTCCGGCGGGATCACGGGGATCACGTCCATCACCATCCACGACGGGTCGTTCTCGCTGTGCCGCAACTGCTCCACGATGCGCAGCCGTTTGGACAGGTCTTTGGTCTTCTGCTTGCTCTTGGTCGCGGCGAGGTCGGCTCGGAGCTCCTCGGCCGTGGCGTGCAGGTCGAGGTTGTGCAGCAGCTCCTTGACCGCCTCCGCACCCATCATCGCGGTGAAGCCGCTGCCGTACTCGGTGACGGCCTGGCGGTACTCGTCCTCGGTGATGACCTGCCGTTCCTTGAGCGGCGTGTCGCCCGGATCGGTGACGACATAGTCTTGGAAGTAGACAACCTTCTCAAGGTCGCTGGTCTTCATGCCCAGCAGGTTGCCCAGGTGGGACGGGATCGCCTTGAAGAACCAGATGTGCACGATCGGCGCGGCCAGGTTGATGTGGCCCATGCGTTTGCGGCGGACGCGGGAGTGGGTGACCTTGACGCCGCAGCGGTCGCAGATGATGCCCTTGAACTTGGTGCCCTTGTACTTGCCGCAGGCGCACTCGTAGTCGCGCTCGGGGCCGAAGATGCGCTCGCAGAACAGGCCGTCCTTCTCCGG